>CAYJIZ010000016.1:34062-60820 GCA_964370395.1 uncultured Erysipelotrichaceae bacterium | reverse complement strand
CTTTAAATACATTTTTGTACTTTTTGTGTGTCTACTTTTATTTTACTACTTCAAATATAACTGCTTCGTTTTATGATCTGTACTTACTACCTTTTTACTAATTTTACTTTTTAATAAGTCATAATAATTATTTTTTTCATCAAAAGGCATCGGATGACTCTCATACATTTGATTAACCAATCGCTCAAATTCCATAGTAAAAGGAATGGACTCGTCAAAATCAACTTTAAATTCATTTGCTAAGCTTTTTAATAACGCTCCCCATTCAATTTGATCATCATAAACTCGATTCAACCCATTACCAAAAAACAGAACTGTCTTGTTTTCCTTCATAAATTTTCCCTACCTTTTACTCTTCTATTATATAGTAATTTTCCATTCTTCAAACAAAAAAAGATGTCACATATCAAAAATATGTAACATCTCTTTTTCTATTATGCTAAGTTATTGTCTTTTTTAAATTTATTATTCTTTTTCTTAAAGAAGAAATAACCAATTCCTCCAATTGCTGCGATACCAACAATTGCAGACAAGATATTAAAACCTCCTGCTTCATCATATGTTTTATTATATAAATCAACCAGTTCATCATATACCTTGAACTCTTTGTACTTGTTTAAAAATTTCACATTCTTTTCAGAATCTTCTTCAGCTCTACTAATTACTTCATTTTTCAACTCTTTTAAATCTTTTTTATAATCTTTATAAGCGATTTTATAATATTTGACGTAGGTTTTCTTTTCTTTTTCCAAAGTATAATCATTTTTATCACTAAAATCTTTTTTATTAAAAACAGTTAGTTCCGCATTTTGCTTCGCAACTTTGATAATTGTTTCTAAATAAGTTGATTCATACTGTTCAAACTTATCTTTGTACTCTTTTAAATAATCAGTTTCGATTACACCACTAGGAACTTGCAAGTTCATTTCATCTAATGTTGTTGCATCTTTTTTAGCATTTTCATCAGCTAATTGTGTACTCTTAGTTGTTAACTCAAGCTTCGCTCTATTAAATGCTTCTTGGTATGCATCAACATATGCTTGCGATTGTCCAGCTAAACTAGGCATATTCGCATTAGGATTACTTATTTTAAAATTGTATCCTTCGCTTTGTCCTAAACTTGTTTGGCTTTCAACTGATACTCTTTGTTGCTCTGCCACATCTGTCGTACTTGGTTCAGGATTGTTTACTACTGGAGTACTTCCTCCTTGACTAGTTGAAGTACTATCGCCATTATGGCAATGGTATTCATCTTGCTTCAATCCATATTGAGCACAATTTGTACGACAATAATGACATCCATTAGGTTCTTTTCTTCCTGGATGTGCCGAAGCCTCTTCATTTCTTACTACTAAACCTACTGCTACTACCACTACTATACAAGCAATTCCAATCAATAACTTCCTCTTCATTTGATTCCCTCCATGTTATTGTTTTTACTATACTTTCAGATAACGATTTGCTTAACTTCGACAAACCTTATCATCATATACAAATAAACTGCTATACAGGGTTGAACAATTACGATAATCGCTCTTTAAAGTCTTCGTATCCAAATTCCTTTACTATTTCAATTTCCCCTCCTTTTTTTAGTAAAGCTATCGATGGCAGTGGTATCCCATTAAACGTATTGTTTTTCACCATTGAATAGATTGCCATATCTTCAAATACTAATTGATCATGAATCAACAACGGCTTATCAAACGAATAATCTCCTATCACATCTCCTGCTAAACAAGTAGGACCACTTAATCGATACGTATATTTTTTTTCTTCCTTCTCTGCACTATCTTGCAAAGGAGGTCGATATGGCATCTCTAATACATCAGGCATATGGCAAGCAGCAGAAGCATCTAATATCGCAATCGACATCCCATTTTCCACTACATCCAAAACAGTTGTCACTAAATAACCTGCATAGTAAGCAATTGCTTCACCTGGTTCTAAATACACTTCTACATCATATTTTTCTTTAAAACGTTTGATACAATCAATTAACGCATTACGATCATAATCTGCTCTTGTGATATGATGCCCACCACCAAAATTAATCCATTTCATATTAGGAATAATATGTGCAAACTTCGCTTCGAATGCTTCCAGTGTTTCAACTAGTGCATCACTATTTTGTTCGCAAAGTGTATGGAAATGCAAACCTTCTAATCCATCTAATAATTCCTCTTTGAACTGCGAAAGAGTCACACCCAAACGAGAAGCGGGTGCACATGGATCGTATAACCCTCCACTTTGAGTAGAGTGTTCTGGATTCACACGAATGCCACAACTCACATTAGCTTGTAATGCAAGCTTGCGATACATTTCCCATTGCGTGAACGAATTAAATGATACATGATCACAAATCGACAAAATCTCTTCCATATCTTTTTCTTGGTATGCAGCACTAAAAATATGTGTCTCTTTTCCCATTTCTTCTTTTCCTAACTTAGCTTCATACAATCCACTTGCGGTTGTACCAGCTAAGTACTTTCCAATTAATGGGTACACAGAAAACATCGAAAATGCTTTCTGTGCCAATAATATCTTACACCCTGCTTGATTTGCTACATCCGCTAGTATTTCTAAATTTCGAATTAACTTCGCTTCATCAACGACATAACAAGGTGTTGGAACATCAAAACGCTGTGCCATTAATCCACCAATACAGGGTTAAAATCTTCTACCCAAGGCAATCCCCATTTGTTTAATGCTTCCATAAATGGGTCTGGATTGAATTCTTCCACATTATAAACACCTGGTTTGTTCCATTCTCCTTTGATCAACAACATCGCAGCAATCATTGCTGGCACTCCTGTTGTATAAGAAACGGCTTGGCTTCCCACTTCTTTGTAACACTCTTGGTGATCACAAATATTGTATACGTAGTAGTTTTTCTCTACTCCATCTTTTACACCTCTAAAAATACATCCGATGTTTGTTTTACCAACTGTACGTGGACCAAGAGAAGCAGGATCTGGTAATAATGCTTTTAAGAACTGCAAAGGTACGATTTGTTTTCCTTCGTATTCAATCGGTTCAATTGAAGTTAATCCTACATTTTCCAAACACTTTAAGTGTGTTAAGTAACTTTCTCCAAATGTCATAAAGAAACGAATACGACGAATGCCTTTTATGTTCATCCCTAGGCTTTCTAATTCTTCATGGTGAAGTAAGTACATATCTTTTTTACCTACACCCTTAAAATCGTATTCTTTTTTAATTTCCATCGGTTTCGTTTCAATCCAATTTCCATTCTCCCAATAGCTTCCATTTGCTGCTACTTCACGAATGTTAATTTCAGGATTAAAGTTTGTCGCAAAAGGATACCCATGGTCTCCCCCATTGCAGTCCAAAATATCAATGTAGTGAATTTCATCAAAGTAATGCTTCATCGCATAGGCAGAAAATACACCCGTTACCCCTGGATCAAAACCACTACCTAAGATGGCACAAATTCCTGCCTCTTTGAATTTCTCACGGTATGCCCATTGCCATTTGTATTCAAATTTAGCTGTGTCCAGTGGCTCATAATTAGCCGTATCAATATAATGTGTCTTTGTTTGTAGACATGCTTCCATGATTGTTAAGTCTTGGTAAGGCAATGCTAAGTTTAAGACAACATAAGGTTGAAACGTATTGATTAAGGCAACTAATTCTTCTACGTTATCCGCATCTACTTGTGCCGTATGAATTTTCGTTTTTGTTGTTGGTTGCAATTGTTCTTTTAACGCATCGCATTTTGATTTTGTACGACTTGCCACCATAATTTCTTCAAACACTTCACTATTTTGACAACATTTATGAATCGCTACACTTGCGACTCCTCCACATCCGATAATTAAACATTTACTCATTATTTTTTCCTCCTATACAAATTTGTAAAAGTATTTCTCTAGTTACTTTGCAAGCTGTTGCAGTTGATGTTCCACTTTGGTCATAATGTGGTGACAACTCATTGATATCACAACCTACAATTTGCAATTGATGCAATTGCAAGATCACATCCATTAATTGCGAAAACGTAATTCCTCCAGCTTCTGGTGTTCCTGTTCCACAAAAAATAGAAGGGTCCAATACATCCAAATCAAGCGTGAAGTAAATTGGGTATTCTTTCAATGTTTCTACACATTGTTGAAACCCTTCCACAGTAAACTTCTGCATATGCGTATGCTCTTTCGCAAACGCAAACTCTTCTTTTTCTCCACTGCGAATACCAAACTGATAAATACGATCATCACCAATGATATCCCATACGTGATACATAACAGTAGAGTGGGATAATGTCTCCCCTAGATAATCTGTTCTTAAATCCGTATGCGCATCAAGATGAATAACACGTACATCAGGATACTTCTTTGCTACTTCGCGAAAAGAACCTAACGTAATTAAGTGTTCTCCCCCTAGCATCACAAAACGTTTTCCATCCTCTAGTAATTGTTTGGTTTTACTACTTATTTGATCCAATACTCTTTGTGTATTTCCAAATGGTAGCTCCATATCCCCAGCATCATAAATCGCATAATCATTTAAATCTGCATCACAATAAGGTGAATACGTTTCTAATCCATATGATTCATGGCGAATGGCACTCGGACCAAAACGCGTCCCTGGGCGGTATGATGTAGTTCCATCAAATGGTGCTCCAAACAACACTACCTCTGCTTGTTCATAGCTACTCTCGCAAGCTAGAAAGGTTTCTATATTTTTCTCATGCTTCATCTAATAACTCCTTAATATAATTTGGTAAGGCAAACGCTCCCTTATGTAATTGCGTATTATAATACTTCGTTTTAATTTGCATTTGTTCCCATTTCTCTTCTTGCATATCTACAATCGGTAACAATCCTTTTGAAGCAAACCCAAACAACCAATGTCCAGATGGATACGTTGGGATATGCGCTTGGTAAACATAGCTTATCGGAAACACTTTTTTAATATTACGGTGAGCGCTTTTCATTTCTTCAATGTTACTTTCATAAAACGCATTTTCATGTTGATTAATCAGTATTCCTTTTTCCTTTAGCGCATGGAAACAAGCCCCGTAAAACTCTTTGGTAAACAATACTTCACCAGGTCCAAAAGGATCTGTGGAATCCACAATAATCAAATCATAAGTTTCGTGTTTAGAGCGAACAAACTTAAGACCATCTTGAATGATCACATTGACACAATCATGTTCAAAACCACAGGCACAAAAAGGCAAATATTCTTTACTTAAAGCAATGACTCGCTCATCTATTTCAACCAAATCAATTTGTTTAATATGATTATACTTGCTTAATTCACGTGCCACTCCTCCATCTCCAGCACCAATCACTAAGATACTTTCAATTTGAGGATTAACTGCCATTGCCACATGCGTAATCATCTCATGGTAAATAAATTCATCTTTTTGTGTCAGCATCAAACGCCCATCCAAACTTAAAAAGCGACCAAACTCGCGAGATTCGAATAATGCAATACTTTGGTACTCACTTTGTTCTTGATGAAGAACACGATCCACTTTTATCGACAACTTTGTGGTTGGGGTATGTTTCTCGCTATACCATAAATCATCCATGATAGTCTCCTTTCAGCACTTGTAAGTGACTTGCTGTTTTACTCATCGGTCCTGTAATAACACAACCTTTTTCTTTCGCATGGTTAATATAAGCAACAATCTCCTTGCTTACTAACTCCCCAGGCGCAATGATAGGAATACCTGGAGGATAACACATCACAAACTCTCCACTCACCTTATTCACGCACTCTTCCAAAGGATACGTTTCTTTCTGTGCATAGAACGCATCTTGCAAAGAAGCGACAACCTTTGGATGAACGTAGTTACTATCCAAAGCATTTTTGTTTTCTTTTTTATAATTACGTCGAATATCATTTAATGCACTTACCAAACGTTCTACATTTTTATTTTTATCACCTACAGAAATGTAAGCTAAAACATTTCCTAAATCACCAAACTCGATTTGAATTCCATATTCATCACGAAGCAAATCGTATACTTCAATTCCACTCAAACCCAATCCTAACGTACAAACAGATAGTTTGGTAATATCGAAATCGTATACGCTATCGCCATTAATCAATTCCTTTGCATACGCATAGTAATCCCCAATCGCATTAATTTCTTCGCGTGCATACATGGCATGTTTTTTTACTTTCTCAAACATCTGTTTTCCTTGTAGGGCTAAGTTGCGACGTGAAATATCCAAACTTGCCATCAACAAATAAGAAGCACTCGTTGTTTGGGTTAAATTAATGATGGTACGCACATAATCGGGATTCATATCCTCCCCACACAACAACAAAGAACTTTGGGTTAGTGAACCTCCTGATTTATGCATACTAACTGCCGCCATATCCGCTTTTGCTGCCATGGCATTCATCGGCATTCCTTCTGCAAAATAAAAGTGTGTTCCATGTGCTTCGTCTACCAATACTTTTAATCCATATTCATGTGCTATTTTTGTGATCTTCTCTAAGTTGGAACAAATCCCGTAATACGTTGGATTATTAATTAATATCGCTTTTGCTTTCGGATGTGCTTTTATCGCATCCACAACATCATCCACACGCATCCCTAACGCGATTCCTAGTTTTGCATCACTTTGAGGATTAATATACACTGGAACTCCACCACATAAGACAAGTGCATTAATGACACTTTGGTGCACATTCCGCGGCAAAATAATTTCCTCATTTTGTTTGATACAAGCCAATATCATCGTTTGAACTGCAGAAGTGGTTCCACCCACCATAAAAAATGCATGTGCAGCACCAAAGGCCTTCGCAGCCAATTGTTCGCTTTCTTTGATTACACCAGTTGGATGGCATAAATTATCCAGTGGTTTCATCGAATTCACGTCAACAGACAAACATTGTTCCCCTAAAAAATCAGTTAATTCAACATTCCCTTTTCCACGTTTATGCCCTGGTACATCAAATGGTACCAAACGATCCTTACGTATTTTCTCCAATGCCTCTACTAGTGGCATACGATTTTGTTCATTCATTCCCATTCTCCTTAAACACATTACTCCCGTTGAATATCTCAATCATTTCTTTACGAATCGAATGTGATATATCCATACGCACACGTGGTGGCATTTCGTACGCATCGCTATTAAACAAGTAGTTTTGTAGTTCAATCTCTTTGATTAACATCTTTGTATGAAACATATTCATTTGGTATATATTCAAATCCATTGCATCGTATTTCGCCAATGTTTCTTTTTGTATGTAATCTTGAATGGATGTAATACGGTGATCCAAAAACACCTTCTCCCCATCCACATTGCGCGTAAAACCACGCACTTTGTAATCGATGGTAATAATGTCTGATTCAAAACTATTAATTAAAAAATCCAATGTCGACAAGGGTGAAATTTCACCACATGTCGCAACGTCTATATCTACACGAAACGTAGCGATGGATGTTTGAGGATGGTACTCTGGATACGTATGTACACTGATATGACTTTTATCCAAATGTCCTACAACTGTTTCCCCTTTACGATTTTCAACCATACTCTGTTCCGCTATTAAAATGGTGACACTCGCCCCTTGTGGTTCATAATCCTGTTTGGATACATTCAATACTTTTGCTCCAATCATTTCACTAAGCTTAGTTAGTATCTGGGTCAGACGATTGGAATTATATTGTTCATTGATATATCGAATATAATCTTGTTGCTCTCTTTCACTTTTCGCATAACAAATATCATAAATATTAAAACTCAATGATTTTGTTAGATTATTAAATCCATACAACTTTAGTTTATCGCTCATACTATTCTCCCTAGCACTAAAAAAGGTGCACCATATACTTATGGTACACCTATCACTAGTCAAGAAAGTTCTTCCACTAAAAAATAAAAGCGCGCTTGCGTTTGCCTACTATTTTTAATGAATTGCTTCGATGTTTTCAGAGTCTATATAGTAAGAACTACTTTTACCACTCTTATTGACCGTTTCACAAGTGTGCACCCAAGTACACTTGGTTATGAAGTAACCAACTGGCAATTAAGTTGCCAACTTATAAAAGTTGCGCTCTAAACGCAATCAATAATGTGAAGTTACACTTCACGCTCGGCAGTTGACCCGGCTGTCCGTATGGCCTTGAGTTCTTAGAACTGGTCAAAAGTTATTCTCGCTATACGCGATTGAAAACATTAGTATAATATAATAATTTGATTTTAATGTCAATGACTTTTTTGCGCAGAAACAGCAATATTTAGTGGTATTTATTACCAACTATGAAATTTCTAATATTTCTTTTTCCTTCACTTGAAATTAATGTAATTTTTCTCCGCAATTAGGACAATAATTTTTTTGTTTCTCTTTGTGATGTTGTAACTTATCACTCATTCCAGCACTAATAATCCCTGTTGGTACGGCTACCAAAGCGATGCCTAAGAATGCGATAAACGTAGCAAGTAATCGTCCCATAAAGGTCACTGGATAAATATCTCCATACCCTAGTGTTGTGACGGTTTCCACTGCCCACCATAAACCAGAGAAGGCATTCTCAAATACGGTTGGTTGTGCTTCATGTTCAAAGAAATACATTAGAATAGAAGCGACAATCATTAACACAACGACAACAAATAGCGATGCAATCAATTCCTCTTTCTTTTTCTTTAAAACGTTAATGACAACTAAAAAACCTGAGAAATAACGATTTAATTTAAAGATACGCAACAATCGAAACAACCGTAACATTCGAAGCGCTCGTAAGTCCACTTTAAAAACCATCGGAAGATAAAATGGCAATATCGAGATCAAATCAATTAATGCCATAAACGAGAAGACATAACGAATTGTTACCTTCCATTTATTTTGATCTGGATGGTAAAGATGTGCTACGTATACTCTCGCAATATACTCAATTGTAAATACCGTAACAGTGATATACTCCATTATCCGATTAAACTTATGAACATAAGCAGGCACTTCAGGAAAAGTCGTTAATACAACTGCAATCACACTTTGAAAAATCAAAATAATGATGATAATATCAAATAGTTTTGCTTCTCTATCATTTTGGTCATCTTCTCGAATTAACTCAAATAGCCATTTGTTGAATTTCATTTTCCTCACCTTTCTTCATTCTGCTTACGAAACGCACGCAACATTTCTTTTGTATTTTTTGGCATTTTTTCTAATGCATAAGCGTAAGTAATCGAACACATCCGTTCTGCATTTCTTTTCAAATAATTGACAGTTTCTTCTGGATAACTTAAATAAGCATACTTTAATAACCATCCCATTCCTTTTTGAACATGAATTGCTTTATCATTCATTAAACAATCACAGAGTGTTGAAACTGAATCAAACGCTACATTTACACTAAACGCAGTAGAAGAATGAATCAAACATACTGCACTTGCTCTACGTACATACACTCTATCTGATTTCGCCCAATCTACTACATGAATGAATATTTCAGGAAAGGCTTCCAACATCGGATTTAATACGCGATAACAATACTGATCACAAAAGCTCCAGTCTTTAATATTTTTGAATAAAAGGCTTTCATACAAATCAAAATGATCCATTGACAGTAATATAGGATTATTTTTAACCCAAAGTGTAGCAATCGAAAATAGTGTGAAATTCTCACTTTGGGTTAACTTTCTAAATAAAGAAAGCTGTTCTTGTTCATTTTGACAACGTTTAAAATATTTCTTAGATAAACTACTCTCTTTTCTTTTTATCTCTTTTGTATAAAATGAATTCAACTCATGATTTAATTCATTAATTATCACTTCAACATTATCCATAATCTATCCTCTCTTCCCCACTAAACGACACTTTTACTAATAAAATAATTATACACTAGATTTCAACTTTTACTTGTTTTACACTTAATATAAAATCTAGATAAATAAAAAAGAAACACTAATTATTACAATTTTATAAATTCAAATCATAACGTATAAAATCGACTCTTTTTATATTGTCAATGAGGCTTAATTATGCTATTATATTAAAGCAGTCACTTCAATAGGGGTGTAGTACAATGGTAGTATAACGGTCTCCAAAACCGCTGATACGGGTTCAATTCCTGTCACCCCTGCCATTAAAAAACAAAACACATCATTGAGAGAAATGATCCATAAAATGGATTATTCAAATCAAGATGTGTTTTTTTATATTCTAAACCATAAAAATGATTGTATTGCTTTTATTCATTTATTAATGTGAATTCATCATTAATATGACTCAAAGCGAGACAACAACTCTCCACTATTTATTTGCATCCGTTTGGTAATACAGCACTTGCCATCCAATTCCAAATTTATCAGTGACCATACCATATAACTCACTAAAGAAAGTTTGTGATAGTTCATGTACCACTTTACCACCTTCGCTTAGTTCACCAAAGATACGTTTTATTTCCTCTTTGTCATCAATACTAATAGTAGGTGTGATATTGTTTCCTTCAATAAAAGGAAATCCTTCTGATACATCCATCATCATGACAACCATATTCCCAAAATCAATGCCTGCATACATAACACGATTCTTATCCTCTTCTGATAAAGGATAGCTAGGATCCTGTGGTGCTTCCGCATAAGTCATAAGATTGTGTACTTCTGTTTTAAATGCTTTTGCATAAAATGCTGCCGCTTCGCGACAATTTCCATTAAAGTTAATAAAGATTTCTAATTGCATCATGTTTTTCTCCTTTGGTTTTATTCCCAAACCAATTGCCAGGTTACACCATATTTATCGTTTACCCAAGCACATTTACGTATGTTTCCAACTGCTTCTGGTCCCATCATCACTTCACCACCATTAGAAAGAGAAGCAAAGATACTATCAAACTCTGCTTCTTCACTACAGTTTATGTAAAGAGAAGATGCCCAAGTAAAAGGGGGAGCAGGATAAGCAGCACTCATATCCATAAATCGAATCTCTTGATCAAAAAATGACAACGCGCCTTGTAAGACTAAATTTTCTTCATCCTCATTCGCATAAGGGTGATTTTTCCCATAGCGAACAAGTGTTGTGATTTTTGTGTTTGGAAGACTTGTTACATAAAACTCCATCGCTTCCTCTGCTTTGCCTGTAAACGTTAGAAACGGAACTATTTTTTGTTTCTTCATTTTGCATCTCTCCTTTTCAATTATGATAATTGTTTGTATTCACTTATCTAGCCTGTGAAATACAAGTACATACGTATCATTAACTTCATTGTAAACGATTGAAAACGTAACAGCAAGCGCGGTGCGCGACATTATTTCAAACAACGAAACTGTCTATTTTTTGAATAGAAAAACTGTGTGCAAGCACAAAAAAAGAATGGTTTTCACCACTCTTAAATACAATAATAATCTGCTTTTGAAGCATGTTCACTTTTGAACTCTTCAAAAGAAGTTAAGTACTTCGCATGCCCTGCTAAATTGGTTAATTCTATTTCTTTTAATGCCTTTTCTAATTGGTTATTTTCAAAGATATTTTCTCCTGCTTTACTTGAAGATAGGATTCCAAAATCCTTACCTTCTTGGTACAACATCATAGGAATCAATCCAACATACATTTTCATATCACAGTCAACATACGATTTTACTTCTTTTAATAAGTTAGTTACAAAGATCATAAATGCTCGTGTATCTAAATTACTCTTAAATAAAATAAAGTATTGTCCATTGCTTTTCACGTTCACACATTGGCAGATGATAAAGTTATTATCTATCGCTTCAATGATCTCTAACATGATTTCGTGTAAATATGTCTTTTTTAACTCATCTTCACCGTTACCTAGAAATGCTTCTTCATTGCCAAATTTAATAAACGCACTTTGGTAAATCCCGCAGTGTTTATAGTTACGTGGTACTTCCTTTACTTTTAAAATAGGATACTTCATTTTATTCATTATCCTTTAATACATAATTCTCAATTGCATATGCAACACCGTTTTCATCATTTGTTAGGGTTACAATATCACACATCTCTTTTACTGCTTTTGGACCATTTTCCATCGCAATGGATAAACCAGCTATTTCAAACATCGGTACGTCATTGAAATTATCCCCAATGCATACGACTTCTTCACGTTTGATTCCTAGCTCTTCTGATACTTTTAAAATTGCTTTACCTTTTGAGGTTTGGTCAGTTGAAAACTCAAAGTAATCATCGTAGCGGAAGAAGTTAATATGATCTAGTTTTTCTACCTCTTGCGCTAACTTGCGAAGACCCTCAATATTATTATCCCAAGCGAATACTTTTAAAATATCCGTATCATTTTCTTCAAAGTAAGTAACTGCATCTACATAGAAATGAAAATCGATACGATCTTTTGGTGCTGTTTGTTCCTTGTATTTATCATAATCTAAAATACCTGGATCACTTTTTGTACATAATCCTAAATTTTTATTTTTAAAGAAAACACGCACATTGTATTTTCTTGCTAGTGCTGCCACTTTCTTTATCACTTCTTTATCGATTGGAAAATAATTGGATTTTCCAGCAATGCGATAATACGCACCATTAAATGTTATATGACCCATACGATCATCAATTTGATTCATAATACGCGTTGTGAAACAGTTTGGTCTACCACTTACAATCGCTACTTCTAGACCAGCATCCAAAGCTTTACGAATCGCCTGTTTGTTTGTTGTACTCACTCTTGAGTGAGAATCTAATAAAGTTCCATCCAAATCCACACAAATTAATTTATACATAATTGTCACCTCTAGTATTTAGTATATCATATTTTAAGTTACTAGCGCGTACAAAAAAAGCGCAAGCGCGCTTTGATTTTATAAGTTTGCGATAATCGCGTCACTAAATTCAGTAGTACTAGCATTCCCACCTAAATCGGCTGTTCTTACTTTGTTTTCTACAAGTACAGCATCAATGGCATTGCGTACTTTCGTGGCTTCCGTTTCATACCCTAAGTAATCTAACATCAAACAAGCTGCGAGTAACAATGCAGTTGGATTTGCTTTGTTTTGTCCTGCGATATCTGGAGCACTACCATGTACTGCTTCAAATAAAGCAAAGTCATCACCTAAATTAGAACTTGGTAACAATCCTAATCCACCAATTAATCCACTTGTTAAGTCCGAAACGATATCACCATATAAGTTTGGCATTACCATAATATCGAATTGTTGTGGATTCATCACTAATTGCATACAAGTATTATCCACAATCATTGCATTTGCTTCAATGTTTGGATACTCTTCTTTTATCTCATTAAAGATAGCCAAGAACATACCATCTGTTTGTTTTAAGATGTTTGCCTTATGCACACACGTTACTTTTTTACGATTGTTTTTCACTGCGTAATCAAAAGCTGCACGAATGATTCGCTCACTTGCCTTACGAGTAATCTTTTTAATAGCGTGTACTTCGTCTTCACTAATAACAATTTCTTCTCCGATATACAAATCTTCTGTATTTTCACGGAACGTTACAATGTCGATATTGTCAAATGGTGTTTTCACATTTGGCATACTTTTCGCTGGACGAATGTTTGCATACAAATCATACTTATTACGCAATTGTACATTTAAACTTTTGAACCCTTTTCCTACTGGTGTAGTAATTGGTGCTTTTAAAACAATTTTGTTTTTTTCAATGCTTTCAAACACTTGTGAAGGAATCAACTCACCACATTTTTCATAGCAAGCTTCCCCTACTTCGAATAAATCAAATTGAATATCTAAATTCAATGTTTCTAAAATACGAACAACTTCTAAACAAATTTCAGGACCGATTCCATCCCCTTTTAAAACTGTAATATTTCTCATTACTTACCCCTCTTTTCAATTGGTACATATTCATCGTAATCTCCTACATACTTCGTAGCAGGACGAACGATTTTTCCACTGTATAGCTGACTTTCAATATTGTGTGCTAGCCAACCAATCGTACGTGCACAAACAAACAATAATGTATACAAATCTTCTGGAATTCCTAACATCTTATAAACAAATCCACTATAGAAGTCGACATTGCTACAAACACGAATTCCTTTGCGTTTGAACATTTCTTCTTTTGCTACTTCTTCAAATAGTTCATAAAATGCATATTGGTCTTGCAATCCTTTTTCGATTGCCAAATCTTTTGCTTTTACTTTAAGTATTTCACTACGTGGATCACTTAATGTATAAACGGCATGTCCCATTCCATAGATTAATCCACTCTTATCATAGAAATCCTTATCCATAATACGCGTAATAACACCACGTATTACTTCTTTGTCATTGCTATATCCAATTTCATCTAATACTTCTTTCATCATTCCCGAAACACGTAAGTTTGCCCCTCCATGCTTTGGTCCTTTTAATGATCCAATCGCACCTGCAAAGGAAGAATAAATATCCGTTCCTGTTGAACTCATTACCACATTCACAAAAGTGGAGTTGTTTCCTCCCCCATGATCAGCATGCAATACTAATGAAGTATCCAATACCTCTGCTTCTGTTGGTGTGTATGCTTTGTCACAACGCAACAACAATAAAATATTTTCCGCAATTGATTTATCATAATCAATATGGTGAATGTACATACTCTCTTTATTGAAATGATGTATTTTACTCATATAGTTATAGCAGATCAAACTTGGCATTTTCGCAACCAAATGCAATCCTTGATGTAAAATATGTTCAATGCTCACATCATCTGGTGTTTTATCAAACGCATATAAATTTAATACGTCTTGTTGCATTTTATTCATTAAGTTACTCGTTGGAAAACGAAGTACATTACTCTCTAAAAAACCTTCTGGTAATTTATATTTATGAGAAAGGATTTGACGAAATTGTAAGAACTCTTCTTTTGTTGGCAAGTAACCAAATAAGATTAAAAAACATACTTCTTCAAATAAGCATGCTCCACTGTGGTCTGCCTTCTCAACAATATCTTTCACATCGATACCACGATAAATCAGCTTCCCGTAATCGTCCACTTTTTTACCATCCACTCTTTTGTATCCAACAACGTCAGAAATTTTAGTAAGACCGACAAGAACACCTGTACCATCCTCATTACGAAGTCCGTTTTTTACCTCATATTTCGCGTACCATTCTTTCTTGATTTCACCTTTTTCTTTTGCTTGCGCAAATAAGTCCATGACCATTTTCTTCACTCAAAAATCACCCCTTTACGTAATTGTGAGATTATTATACCATTTTTACGTGTAAATTGTTACATAAATAAATGTAAAGTTTTGCAGAAAATTTTCTTCACTCATGATATAATAAATAACATATATGTTAGGAGGATTTAAAATGGCTACATTAAGCGAGAAGATATTAATGAATCACCTAGTTGAAGGTGAGTATATAAAAGGCAAACAAATCGGTATTAAAATTGACCAAACACTAACCCAAGATGCGACAGGAACAATGGCATACTTACAGTTAGAAGCAATGGGTATCGATAAAGTGAAAACAGAACTATCTATTAGTTATGTTGATCACAATACCTTACAAAGTGGATTTGAAAATGCCGATGACCACAAATACTTACAAACTGTGGCAAACGCATATGGTGTTTATTTTTCAAAACCAGGAAATGGTATTTGTCACCAAGTGCATTTGGAACGTTTTGCAGCTCCAGGAAAAACACTATTAGGTAGTGATTCGCATACACCAACAGCTGGTGGTATGGGAAGTATTGCCATGGGTGCAGGAGGACTTGATGTCGCTTGTGCAATGGCAGGAAAACCATTCTATTTAACAGCTCCAAAAACAGTTAACATCGTACTAAGTGGAAAACTGGCAAAAGGAGTAAGTGCAAAAGACATCATCTTAAAAGTATTGTCTATTTTATCGGTAAAAGGTGGAGTAGGAAAAATTATTGAATACACTGGAGAAGGAGTATCATCACTATCAATTCCAGAACGTTCAACAATTTGTAATATGGGTGCAGAACTAGGAGCGACAACAAGTGTTTTCCCTAGTGATGAAGTAACCTTAGATTTCTTAAAGAAACAAAATCGTGAAGAAGTTTATGTTGCATTACAACCAGATGAAGATGCAGTGTATGATGAAACATACCACATTGATCTATCAACATTAGAACCAATGGTGGCAATGCCTCATTCCCCAGATAACATCCAACCGATTAGTGAAGTGGAAGGAATGAAAGTGGACCAAGTAGCAATTGGTTCTTGTACAAATTCAAGTTATATGGACTTGATGAATGTGGCAAACATTTTAAAAGGAAAAACAATGAATCCAGATGTGAGCTTAGTGGTTTCTCCAGGAAGCAAACAAGTTCTACAAATGATTACAGCGAATGGTGGATTGGCTTCTATTATCGCAAGTGGTGCACGTATCTTAGAATCAACTTGTGGACCATGTATCGGTATGGGACAATCTCCTATTACTAATGCATTGTCACTACGTACCTTCAACCGTAACTTTTATGGAAGAAGTGGTACATTAAGTGCAAAAGTTTGTTTGGTTTCTCCAGAAACAGCTGCAGCGAGTGCGATTCACGGTGTGATTTCAGATCCTCGTAAAGAAGACTTTGAAGTAGCTACTCTACCTGATCACTTTGTGATTGATGATCGTATGATTATTGCTCCTGATTGCGATAAGAGCAAAGAAATCGTACGCGGACCAAATATTAAACCATTACCAATTAACACTCCTTTGGATAAAGAGATTCATAAAAAAGTAATGATTAAAGTAGAAGACAACATTACTACGGATCACATTGCCCCAGCTGGAGCGAAAGTATTACCTTACCGTTCAAATATTGAGAAAATCTCAGAATTTATCTTTATGAATGTGAAACCAACATTCCATGATGATTGTTTGGCAAATGGTGGTGGATATATTATTGCAGGTAGTAACTATGGACAAGGTAGTAGTCGTGAACATGCGGCATTAGCTCCTATGTACTTAGGTATCAAAGCCGTGATTGCGAAAAGTTTCGCAAGAATTCATCGTGCTAACTTAATCAACTTTGGTATTTTACCTTGTACATTTGACAATGAAAGTGATTATGACACAATTGACGAAATGGATGAACTACACTTTGACAACTTAGATGACATTGCAGTAGATGTACCTTTAACACTTAAAAATGTGACAAAAAATAAAACATACCAAGTGTCACACAACTTAACGCAATACGATATTGCAATTATCAAAGATGGTGGAACATTGAACTACATTAAGAACCACCAAGCTTAGAATTCTTTCATGCAAAATAATGAGCCCTCAATTATTGAGGGCTTTTATGTTACAATAAAAAAGAGGTAGCATAGAATGGGAAAACACAAAAAGTATTTTATTATCGTTTTATTAAGTTGTTTGTTGATTGCATTACTTGTACTTTTCTTTTTGTTTCTACAAAACAAAAATAGAATCGTCTTTTATGTTGATGGAAAACCAAGTGAAAAATTAGACAAGATAGTCGAGTATCATAATGCTATTGACTACTCTGTTCAAGCCATCAAATTAAGTGCAAAACAAGACAACAAAGATATCACAAAGAAAATAAAAGTAGATAAAGTAAACATCAATCAATTAAAAACATATACCATTACCTATCGTATAGAAGACGCAATTTTTACTTATCGATTAAAAGTAGTCGATAAAACAAAGCCTGTTATCACTGGGAAAAATGAAGTAGAAATACAACAAGATTCCACTTTTGATAGTGCGATTTGCGAAGTAAAAGCGAGTGATAATTTTGACACGATTCAAGATAATCAAATAAAGGTAAGCGGTCACGTCGACACAAGTAAACCTGGTCATTACCCTGTTACATTTGAGGTTAGTGATTCAAGCAAAAACAAGGCAACTTTCGTTTGTAATGTGAAGGTAAAAGAAAAGGAAGTCATAGTTGTCGATACCAACCCTTCCAATCAAAATAATCATTCCACAAGAAATGTGGTAAGTAACCCAAACGATATTACCGTACTAGTCAATAAACAAAATGCATTACCCGATGGTTGGGCACCTAGTGATCTTGTCGCCATTGGTGGTAATCATTACTTGCGTGCTGAAGCAGCAAACCAATTACTAGCATTACAATCTGCCATTGCAACAGAGGGCATTCCCTTTCGAGTGGTTAGTTCGTATCGCTCGCAATCGTATCAGGCAAACTTGTACCAATCGTATTATCAAAGCGATCCAACAAATGCCCCGTTTTATAGTGCTTTACCACGTACGAGCGAGCATGAGCTAGGTTTGGCAATCGACATTAGTTATGATGCTAATCTCCATAATGACCTACAAAATAGCAGTGTTGGTGTGTGGATGGCACAACATGCTCATCAGTATGGTTTTGTCTTACGCTATGATTTCAATAAAACAAATCTAACTGGTTATATGTATGAGCCATGGCATTATCGCTATGTCGGTGTTCCTTTGGCCACCCAATTAAAAAACAGCAATATCGTATTGGAAGAATATTACTAAGGTGCTCTTTGTAGCATCTTTTTTATGCCCTAGTATCGATTCTTTTCTACTTGTATTCCTGTTTTATTTTTACGATTCTTTTCTATTTTACTAATTCAAAACTCAGTGTTCCTTGCTCTTTTCCATTCACAATAAGAGTGATACGATGGATACCTAAATAATGCTTTCTTGTGCTAACATCCGCAAACGAATGCATTTTTGTATAATTTTTTGTTTGGTTCTCATCAAGCGTCGTTTCTGAAATTTTGAATATTTTGCGATTGTGTTTCCCCTTTGCTTTTTGATAATCTACTCCATACTCCAAACGTACTTTTGTTGCTTTCTTAGCACTTAGTGAAAACGAAAAGGCTACCTTTTCCCCAAGAGAAAGAGACGTTGTGGATAAAGCGAAATCCGTTACAGAAACACTATCACTATCACCAAAACCAAAGATATGCAATGCTTCTTCATTTCCCTTCTTTAAAAGTGTACGACAACCATGTTTCACAATCCAATCAGTGTATTCATTTTTACCATACCATTCTTTTACTAAAGCAATGACTAATTCAGGATGTGTTTTTGAAATATCATTTAAATTATTAGCGACACTTTTACGCACATACAAATCAGAATCTGTCTTTAGTTGTTCTAGGATTGGAAAAATAGGAGTGGGATCTATTTTCAACTGTTTCAGTGCAGGTCCCCAAGGAAGTGCCGGTCGACAGCCTTCGCTTGCTAATCTTCTAACACACGCATCCTCATCTTTACTCCACTCATACATCTGTTGCATCATTTTCGTTTGCGACTTCATAATAAAAGGACGAACTGCAAACTCGGCTGATGAATAACAAGTATACCGTTTTAATGCTTGTATCGACGTATCCCAATTGGCATCATCTAATCCATACATTTCCACAAAGGTAGGAAAAAATCCAGCAACATTGTCTAACCAGTTTCCATAATTCAATACCACTTTATCAATGATGGAAATGGCCTCTTCGTATTGCGTAGGCAAATACTTTTTCAGTTGTCTTGTGATATGATTGATTCTTTCTTTTAACTCCAACGATTCCCATTGTTCGTCTAAGATATCGTTTATAAAATCATTCGATTGAAATGAAGGATAGACACCTTCTATATCAAAAGCTAATTTTTGTATTAATTGCTCATTGTATATATTTTTAATTAAATCGGCCATTTTCTCACTCCTTATTTCCATTCTATTTATGCTTTACTCCATTAAAAATAACGTCTTACCTTTTTCTTATACGTTATATAAGCTTGTCCAAATGTTTCACTACACCAACGCTCTTCCGTTAGAATGATAACATGTGCACAAATTTGGAAAAAAAGTGTTATCCAAACCATCATCATACTATCTGTTAGCATGGAACATCCTAAGAATATAAGAAAATAGGATACATACATAGGATTACGTGAATATTGATAGATTCCATTTGTGTTCATCCCATTTGTTGAAGGATGTGCAAAATCGACTATAGAAATACCACATAACACTAACCCAACGACATAAAACAAACATCCTATCGCAAATAAATAAGGATAGGTGAATACGATTTTTGTAAAGAAGAAACCAACTAGTAAAGCAAACGTAGACAGTTGATAGCCAATATAAAAAAGTTTTTCTAATTTCTCCGTCTTTGCGAAGTGCGCTGCACGTTGCACTCCTTCTTTCCCAAGTTTCGCCAATAAAGCAAAGCGAATGATAAAAAATGGTATGAGTAATAAAAATCCGTTCATTGAAACACCTCTTTGCTTTTTTCTTAGTACCATTATACGTTTTTATCAAAGGTGAAACAATCGTAATTGTACAAAACCCTTCTAAAAACGTAAAAAAAAGAAGGACATGACATCCTTCTTAATACAAACTCTCAATGGCTTGCCAAGACTCATCTACCCCTTCTCTTGTTTCACTTGAAAAAGGAATTAATGCATCCTGATCACCCATCATCAAAGTTTCTTTGATAACTTGAATATTTTTAATACGTTGAGAACGTTTTAATTTATCAATTTTTGTCGCAATAACGATAACTGGGATTTCAAAATAACGTGCATAATCCATCATCATAATGTCATCTTCCGTCGGTTTATGGCGACTATCAACGATTAAAACCAAACCTCTTTTTTGATCACGACCACCAAAGTAGTCTTCCATCATTTCCCCAAACTTTACAAGTTGAGTACGTGAGGTGTTGGCATATCCATAGCCAGGTACGTCGACAAACAATAATTCATCATCCAGTTTAAAGAAGTTTAATAATCTTGTTTTCCCTGGTGTGTTTCCAACATAAGCTAATTTCTTACGGTTGGTCATCGTATTGATGAAACTTGATTTACCTACATTACTACGTCCTGCCAAAACAATTTCTGGTAGTTCGCTTTCTGGCCACTGTTCTTTACTTGCTGCAGAAATCACTAATTCACATTCTTGAAATGTCTTCATCTACTTTACCAAAGCAACATTTAATACTTGTGACACATGGTCAACTGGTACAAACTCAATTGCTTCTTTCACTGTAGCTGGAATATCATCCAAGTCTTTCACATTTCCTTTTGGCATTACGATTGTAGTAATACCACAGCGGTGCGCTGCCATTGATTTCTCTTTTAATCCACCAATAGGTAATACATTACCACGTAATGTAACTTCACCCGTCATCGCTACCTCTTTTTTCACAGGAACATTACTTAGCGAAGAAACCAACGCCGTAGTAAGCGTTACCCCAGCACTTGGCCCATCTTTTGGTACTGCTCCTTCTGGAACATGAATATGAATATCTTGTTTTTCAAACATACTTGCATCAATTTTGTATTTCTTTGCATTAGCACGAACATAGTCGTATGCAATAGAAGCACTTTCTTTCATCACATCACCAAGTTGTCCAGTGATGACTAACTTACCTTTTCCATCAAAGTGATTTACCTCAACTTGAAGCACATCCCCACCAAAAGAAGTATAAGCAAGTCCAGTTACCGTTCCTACTTGGTCTTTTGTTTCGCGTTTTCCATATTCGAAAATTTCTTTTCCTAAATATTCTTGCGCTAACTTTTTATTTAACGTAACTTTCTTCTTACCATCTTTTAAGATAGCCAAAACAACTTTACGTGCTACTTTCGCAATGACTCTTTCTAATTGACGCACTCCACTTTCTCTAGTGTAGTACTGAATCATGTAAAGCAACATATCATCACTAATTTTTAACTGTGATGGTTTTAATCCATTTTCTTTTAATTGCTTCGGCACTAAGTGACGTTTCGCAATTTCAATTTTTTCTAATTCTGTATAACTAGATAACGTAATAATTTCCAAACGGTCTTTTAATGCAGCTGGAATATCTTCAATGTAGTTTGCAGTCGCAATAAACAATACCTTACTTAAATCATACGTTTCTTCTAAGTAGTGATCAGAGAACATAGCATTTTGTTCAGGGTCCAAAACTTCAAGCATTGCACTTGCTGGATCCCCTTTGTAATCACTCGCCATTTTATCAATCTCATCAATTAAGAAGACTGGATTTACCGTACCCGCTTTTTTCATTCCTTGAATGAAACGCCCTGGCATACTTCCTAAATACGTTCTTCTGTGTCCTCTAATTTCAGATTCATCTTTCACACCACCAAGCGAAATTTTCACAAACTGACGTTCTAGTGCGCGTGCTACTGATTTTGAAAGAGAAGTTTTCCCAACACCTGGAGGACCCACCAAACAAATGATTGGTGCTTTCAATGAGTTTGTCATTGTTTTCACTGCCAAGTATTCCATAATTCTTTCTTTTACTTTTTCAAGACCGTAGTGATCTTCATCTAAGATTTCTTGTGCTTTATTTAAATCGGTATTATCTTCACTTTCTTGCCACCAAGGAAGTTTCAATAACCAATCCAAATACGATTTCACAACTCCACTTTCTCCAGAAGCAGAAGGCAACATCTCATAACGAGATAATTCTTCCAACGCTTTTTCTTTTACGTGCTCTGGATAAGGATTTTCTTTAATTAATTTACGGTATTCATCCGTATCGCTTTCACGATCAGGAACGTCACCTAATTCTTCTTTAATCGCACGCAATTTTTCTCTTAAGTAATACTCTCTTTGGTTTTCATCAATGCGTGTTTTTACTTTTTCACTAATTGTGTTTTCAATATCAGATAATGTTTTTTCTTTTTCCATCTCTTGAAGAATTAACATCAATCTTTCATTCACTTCTAATGTTTCTAGTAATGTTTGTTTCACCTCTACACTAAAAGGGAAGATTTGACCGATTTGATCAGCCAATTGCGGTGCACTAATGCCCTCTGCCAAACGTGCTATTGCATCTTTTGGAATGTTTTGAATGACCATTTCGTTTTCTTCTAATTGCTTCGCGATTTTTCTTACTAATGCCATCTCTTCTAATTCTTCTTGATGTACATCAACAATCGGTTTCACATTACCGAATACCAAACTATCCGTATACGTTAAGTTCATAATTTTTGCACGTTGTAAACCTTTGAATTTTACGCGCATGTACCCATCCATATGACGAATGTTTTGAATGGTACACAATGTACCAATTTCATACAAGTCCTCTAGTTGAGGATCTTCTACAGACATTTCTTTTTGTGCAACTAAAAATACATGAGAATCAAAATGTTCTTTTGCTTCTTCAAGCGCCGTTACACTTTTCTTTCTTCCTACATCAATAATGATTTCTTGATTAGGAAATACGATAACTCCTCTTGTACAGACAACAGGGATACCAACTTGTACTTTTTCATTTTCCATAATTTACCCTCCTTTAGGACAAAAAAGACGCGTGATGCGTCTTTTCTATTTTTACTTCACGTTTTCTTTTACTAACGCAACTGCTTTTTGTAGACGTAAGTCATAAACAAGCGCATCTTTGTTAATTGCTTCTTTCACTTTATCTACTTCCATTCCATATTGGTTTGCGATTGACTCGTATTCAACTTCAACATCTTTGTCATCTACTTGTAAGTCTTCCGCATTTGCGATTGCATCTAATACTAAACGAACATGTACTTTTGATTTCGCTTCTGGTTGCATTTGTTCTCTCAACTTGTCTTCATCTAAACCAGTCATTTGGAAGTATTGGTCTAATGGGAATCCTTGTTGTGCCAAACGTTGTGCAAAATCTTGAACCATTGAGTTTAACTCATCGCTAATCATCGCTTCAGGAATTTCCACTGGTGTGTTTTCCATCAATTTAGCTAACATATCGTTTTCGAATTTGCGATCTGCATCGCTTTCTTTTTGTTTTGTAATGTTATTTACTGTGTATTCTTTGAATGCTTCTACTGTATCAACTTCATTGATTTCAGCATCTTTAATCAAGTCATCGTTGATTTCAGGAAGTGTTTTTTCTTTGATTTCGTGTACTTTCACTTTGAATACAACTGGTGCTCCAGCTAAATCAGCTGCACCATAGTTTTCAGGGAATGTTACTTCGATGTCTTTTTCTTCTCCTGGTTTTAATCCGATTAATTGTTCTTCAAAACCTGGAATGAATGATCCTGATCCGATTTCTAATGGGTAGTTTTCACCTTTCCCACCTTCGAATGCAACACCATCTTTGAAACCTTCAAAGTCGATAACAGCAGTGTTTCCATTTTCCACTGTTCCTTCTTCTTTTACTACTAATTCAGCAAAACGTTCTTGTAAAGATGCTAATTGCGCATCAACTTCGCTATCTTCTACAACGATTTCGTCTTTGCTTACTTCTAACCCTTTGTAATCACCAAGTGTTACTTCAGGTTTTACTGTAATTTTAAATGTTAATGAAACTTCGTCTTCGCTAATTGCATCTACCGCAAGTTCTGGACGAGCAATTACCCATAAGTCATGTTCTTTCATTCCATCTTGCATCGCAGCTCCTGCTACTTCATCCACAGCTTCAATTAAGATGTTTTGTTGAGAAACAGCTTTTCTTGCCATAGCTTCAGGAACTTGTCCTTTTCTAAATCCTTTTACTTCTACATTTTTAGCTAACTTTTTAAATGCTTTTTCTTGTGCATTTTTCCAAGCGTCACCACTAATTTTTACTTTTAATTCTCCTTGAGAATTTTCTTTTAATGTCCATGTTGAACTCATTTGTTATTCCTCCTAAAGATATTCATTTCTAAATATCGTACTTATATAATAATAAGTCATAACCCCCATAGTTGGCAAGGTTTTTTTCATTAATCATAGCCTCAAAACCTGCTTTGTCGTCGTTTGCTTTATACACATACAACAATATCGCATAAACGAAGTGATTAATTTCATCTTCTGCTAGTGAAAATGGCATTTTAAAGTACATTTCTTTCATCATGCACTCCACGCACATCATCAAAAATGTAGGGTTATCATTCTCATAGTAATCTTGCACTTGTTTGATTGCCAAAGCAAGTGTTTCCTGCTGTTGAGGAAGTTCTACATAACTTGGTGTAAACACAATATCTAACCCATCGTAATCCATTTCTATTTCATCATGGATATCTTGTTCAATCAAACATTCGATTAATAATGTTCGAATCAAATAATGTGGGTTTTCTTTTACGTATGCTTTCACAAGGTCCAAATGCTTACGGATGTTACTCGCCTTTAGCATTTCCACCGCTTGAAATGCTTCATCTAAACTACCAAACAACAAACTTTCCAAGTCATCCTCATGGTATTTACGACTTGTTTTTGTCGCATTGACTTCACTCTTACAAGTATTGTACAAAGCGATCAATTGTTCTTCGATATCTTTTGGTATGTATGGCATCACAAATTCTGCCTCCAACAACACTAACGCTTGCGCATACTCTTGTTGCTCCATACACTTTTTCACATCACTTATCAAGGTTTGATAAAAATCATCCATTACATGTCCCTGCCTTCCCATTCTACTATCGCAAGCGCATAAAGTAAACTTTAACGCCCTCAAATTAGCTTTATTATACTATCTAAAAAACCATTTCACAAACGAAAAATGCACTTTATAAAAAGTGCATTAAAAACTCATAAACCCGACAATAAAAGGTCGTTTTTCTTCTTCACTTAATTGTGTTACAGAAACGCCTTTTGCTTTGGCATATGCCGCTAATTTTTCTTCATCATACAGTGGTTCTTTGTTCATATCCAAAGTTATATCGTATTCTGTTTCAACTTTTAATGGCATCCTTTCACCTCACTCACTCATCGGTAAACTAAGCACTACAATGAAACTATCATCTTGTTCATTGATGTACATTTCACCATGAAGTAATTGTACCATACGTCGCACACTTTTTAATCCAATATGATTGCTTTCTACGATATTTTCCATTTGCTTCTTTTCATTGGCAATGGATAATTTTAAACAATCCTTTTCTTGGGTTAGATAAATACAAACCTCTTTGCTTGCATCCGCATACTTCAAAACATTTGAAAATAAGTTATTAATAATACGCTTCCAAAATGTTAAATTAACTAACATCGCATTGGCATTCACCTCAATTTTCATTTGAATCTTGAAGTGTTGAAGATGCAAATATTCTACGCTGTTTTTCACATAGTCACACAATTCATCCATTGCTACCCATTGCTTTTCGGATTCGTCTTCCACTTCAAAGACCAAAGCGTATTCAAATGTTTTCGTCGACAATTCATTGATCTGTTGTACCTTTTCAATACAATTTTGTAGGTATTGTTCGTATTGCGCTGCATCCTTGTATTTTTTTAAATGGATAATTTCCAAATACCCTTGTAGTGAAGTAAGCGGTGTTCGAATATCATGCGATAAGGAAGTAATCAATTCTTTGTTGGCTTGCATCGCTTGTTTTTCTTTTTCCATATTATCGACAAATGACAAACGCAACTGATTCAAATGATCCGCCAATTCCCCTATCTCATCATCGCTATTGCGATTCACTTCATAACTCCAATCTCCACTCGCTAATACCTCGATATCCTCTTGAATCTGTTTTATATGATTTACCTTATAGCGAATAAACAACAATAACGGAATCAAAAACAAAGACAATGAAACCATCGCAAGTAAAACAACAATAGGAACGGCAAATCGAACCAAAGGGAAGTCATAGATTAAGATGGTTCCTACTTCGTCTTTCGCGAAAAAAGGATATTGGTAAAATTCAGGTGTATAAATACTTGAGATATTGTATACACTCTCACGAAGAAACATTGAAGATATTCTATTGTTGTAGGAACTTACATAAAATACTCCTAGTTCATCAAACACATACGTTTCATAGCGATCAGAATCACTCGATATGAGTTCTATAATTTTCGCTTTGTTCTTTTTCGTTAATGCTATCCCATCCAATTTTTCACTCAAACCTTCCATATAAGAATCATAGTTTGCCTTTGTGAAATTACCTTCTCTTACAAAATCAAAGAAAGC
>CAYJIZ010000016.1:0-33962 GCA_964370395.1 uncultured Erysipelotrichaceae bacterium | reverse complement strand
AAGAATCATAGTTTGCCTTTGTGAAATTACCTTCTCTTACAAAATCAAAGAAAGCGTAACGATTCGTATACGTAAATAGGAAAAAAGAACCTGCAAAAACACCAAGCAATAACGTTATCATTACGATTTGAAATGATATTTTCTTACCACTCTTAAATGGCAAACGCATGTAAGCTCGCTTTATGAAATGCGTAAAGCGATGTGTTTTCAATTGTTTTTTGATCACCATATACACAAACAAAGAAAGCAATAAGCTAACAAAAGCGGATACGATGGAATAATAAAACAAATACGAGTTAAAATTCGGATATAACGTAATCAAACCCTTTTCTCCATGGAATTGTACATCAAGATACGTTGAATAATTATTCGAATGCTTATTGGGTGCAGCTCCTGAAGAAATATAGAAATAGGCTTGTTCTTCTTTCGTCACTTTTTCATTGTCTTCCTCAGCAACAGTAAAAAGTGAATAATTGTAATCTTTTTCCAAAGGTTTTAACACTTCTATAAATTGATTAATGTTTTTATTGGTTGCTTCTAATGTTGATAACTCTTTTTCTACTTGCGCTACTACTTTGTCACTTGGTGTAAACGATTCATGCTGATACAATATATTTAAAACATCATAACGAAAAGCATACATCGTAAAGAAACAAACACAAAAAACAATTAGTGATAAATACAGTCGTAAAAGAACTGATTTATTATGTTTTATTTTACTCACAACGATACCCCTTTCCCCAAATTGTCTTAATCATCTTTGGTTCTTGTGGGTCACTTTCAATCTTTTTACGCAAGTTTCGAATGTGTACCATAATCGTATTATTCGCACTGTAATAGTAAGGTTCTTCCCATATCACTTCAAATAGATGTTGCGCAGAAAAGATTTGTTTTCGATGGCTTGCAAGCAACAACAAGATGCGATATTCAATGTCAGTTAATGAAACTTCTTTCTCATCCACAAACACTCGCTCACTTTTGGGTTGAATACAAATGTTGTGCAATCGTATTTCTTCTTGCGCTATTAAACTTTGCGTGTTGTCCTCCTGTTTTCCTTTGTACACTTGAAAACGGCGTAATAATGCCTTTACACGTGCTGTTAATTCATTATAAGAGAAAGGTTTGGCTAAATAATCATCACCACCACTAGAAAACCCTAGTGTTTTATCACTCTCTTGTGACTTCGCACTTAAAAAGAGAATCGGTGCATTGGATAACTTACGAATTTCCACACAGCTCTGGTAACCATTCATCTTCGGCATCATAATATCCAAAATAATCAAATCGATACTTTGATCAACCAAACGAAGTGCTTCTTCGCCATCTTTTGCTTCAATGATTTCATGCCCCTCACTACTCAATAGTACATTTACGATTTCTCTAATTTCAGGATTGTCATCTGCAATTAAAATCTTACTTCCCATCCTAACCCTTCTTTCTTATTTCTATTATAGCGTATATTTTAACGCTCTTACACAATTTAAGATTTCTTAAGAATCCAAATCGTATTCACTGGCTTTTATCCAAGTCTCAAAACCAAACATATGATGTAACTTATCCATAACTTTCTTTTGTGAGGAATACTTTTGAATTAACTTCACTTTCTTTTCTAATTGTGGTTGCAACATCACTTCTCCTAAATGAGAACGTTGTTTGTTTACCTCTTTTTTCTTAGCATAATAATTAAAATAATAAAGTTTATTGAACTTCTTTTGCGTACGTGTCACTTCACTCACTATGGAGCTTGTTTGCTTATGTTGAACATGTCCATATTCCCCATCAGGATTATGGGTCGCAATGGTTTGCCAATCTTTGTATTTCAATACATATGCCACATCTTGTTTGATTGCATCCGTCTGTGTTGACCAATCATCACGCTTGTTGTTTGTCTTATCTGGATACGACAAAATAATACCGACATTATTGGTTTCTTTCATAATAGATAGGAACTCTTTTTTTCTTTGCTTATTATTCGCATTTGTTAAACAGATAACCAAATAATTGCTATCCAACAAATGCTTCCCTCCCCAAATTGTTTCATCATCAGGATGCGCAACAATCATCACTTTATTTGTTTTCGTAAGATCCACTTTACGCAACTGCTTAGCTAGTTCGCTATCGTATTGTTCACTTTGCAGAACACTTTGAAACCCTAGAAATGCACTCACCACAATACATACAATAAGCACAACAATACTATTTTTCCTCTTTTTCATAGTGACACCCTCTTCTTTCGCTTTTAGCCTAGCAAATAAATCTTAAGATAGCCCCTTACTTTCTCTTAAGAATTCTTAATCTTTTCCTTTTTATCTTAATATATCTTTTGTTACGGTTAAGCCAATCATTAAGAACTCTTTGCGATACTAGAAGCAAGGAGGTGTACCAATGAAAAAACAACATTATCTTAGTCTAGGTTTTCTTATCTTTTTTCCTTTGCTTCTCATTGTGATTAGCAAACCTGACAATATGCTGTTCGCATCACAGATAGATTACTTATCACAACATATCACTGTGCCTGATTACTTACGTCAACTCTTTTATGAAAGTGGTACGTTATTCAACGATTATGCACCTCACCTACAAGGAGGAACCAATATCTATTCGTTCTCCTATTATGGATTGTTTCGACCAGATGTTTTATTGTCTTATTTATTACCGATGGTGTCGATGAAGACAATCTTGATCACCTATAGCATTTTCTTAATCAGTTTAGGTAGTTGCAGTTTGTTTGTATGGCTAAGCAAAAAAGGTATGTCCTGGAACATTAGCTTATTTGCCGCAATCTTATACACTTGCTCCAGCATTTTCTTTCATTCCCATCGTCAAATCATGTTTGTGAATTTTATGCCTTTCTTAATTATCGCATTCATCAGTATTGATCATTACTTTAAAACGAAGAAATTGTACCCTTTTACCATAAGTATGATTTTAATTATCCTTCATAGTTATTTCTTTGCGATTGCAGCGATTGTAATATGCATGATTTACTTTTTACTACAAGTACCAAAACACACACAAATCAGAAAAGCCCTCTTCCCTTTACTTTGTAGCATTACG
The DNA here is from genome assembly GCA_964370395.1 of uncultured Erysipelotrichaceae bacterium. Classification (GTDB taxonomy): domain Bacteria; phylum Bacillota_I; class Bacilli_A; order Erysipelotrichales; family Erysipelotrichaceae; genus JBGUVL01. The sequence continues at coordinate 30,905 of CAYJIZ010000016.1, read as the reverse complement.
ATTGCCATATTATGTTGCTTTCTACTTTTACTACCCACCGCTTATGTTATTCTTGCGAACTCCAAGGAAGTGGCTTCCACAAATCTTACGCAATTAGTGCTTCCTAATCTATCATTAGAAGGATTGCTTTATAACCCTTACGGTTGCGGTTTAACGATGTTATGTTGGGCAGGTTTAGCAATCGGTATTTCCCATAAGAAGACAAAAATACTTAGCTGGATTTTAATCGCTTGCTTTAGCTTACCAATGCTTACTTACATACTAAATGGAACGTTATATGTACGCTATAAAATCTTAATTGTATGCTTACCACTTGTTTTGTATGTTTTATGCGAGGTAATACAAGCACGAGCAAAACAACAATTACACATTGCTTGGTATTCCATTGTTCTGCTTTTCATCCCTGTTTTCTTTCTTGAAAACAAACTACTAGTATTAATCGACATAGCCTTCACTATCGCCATTTTGTATTGGATCACAAAGCCAAAACGAACGCATGTGATATTTGTATATACCTTACTAGTACTTGTTTTATTTAGCCAAGTAAACACAGAGGATACTTACCTAAAACAATCTCTGTATGATAACGTATTGAACCAAGACAAACAACATTTAATTGAAGCAAACATCCACGATGAACGTTTTATGGATTTTAGCGATAATTTCTATAGTGCTAACTTCGTGCCTTCTATGCATACGATGAAATTATCTTCTTACACCTCAACAAATAATACTGACTATAATCGTTATTTGTATGATGTTATGAATGCTCCCATCAGTATCGCAAATCGTACAGCAAACTTAGACAATTCGCATATTTTCATCCAATCGATGTTAGGTGTAAAAAATATCATTACGACAAATAAGGTACCAGTTGGTTATACATGCAAAGAAAAACAAGGCAAGTACCAATATTGCCGTAACGATGATGTACTAGAAAAAGCGTATGCAACTTCACAAACAATAAGTGAAAAGACTTTTGATCAACTATTGTTTCCTTACACACTTGATACTCTTCACAACAATGCTGTCGTAAAACAAGGTGAAAACACATACGAAAGCAAAATAAAAAAAGAAGAAGTAAATCCTACGATCACAAAAAAAGATAACAAGGTAACAATCGAAAAAAACAAGGACTCGTACCGTATCAAAGCAAAGAAAAATGCTTCGATTACCTTGGATTTAAACTTAGAAAACCCCAAACAAATAACGATTGTAAGCTTTGATGTGAAAACCAATAAAAACAAAGATACAAAAGAAACAATGATAGCAATCAACAATATTAAAAACAAACTATCCAAAGGCAATGCTCCTTATCCTAATGGCAACCAACAATTCGTATATGTTATTTCTGATCAGCAAGCCATTTCAACACTCTCTGTAAAGTTATACAAAGGTGACTACACAATTCAAAATATTCAACTTTACACGTTGGATTATGAGGTGCTAAAAAACTACACCAAACAAGTCGATCCTCTCAAGTTGCAAGCAACACAAAACGATGAGGTGCTAAAAGGAAACATTCAAGTAAAAGAAGATGGTTACTTTGTTACTTCCATACCTTACGAAAAAGGATTTGAAGCTTTTGTTGATGGAAAGAAAATAGAAATTGAAAAAGTAAACAAAGCATTTGTAGGTTTTCCTATCAAAGCAGGCCAACACTCGATTACGATTACCTTTCATGCCCCTTTCAAAAAGGTAGCCATGCTCTTCTCCATTATTGGTTTCTTATTATTACTTCTACAAATATATTATGAAAGGAAACAAACGCATGAATAAAAAACAATTAAAAGAATTAGGTAAATATGGTTTTGTCGGTGTACTCACCACCCTTGTTAACTATGTGATTTACTATGTGTTGTTAAAAGCAAATTGTACTTGGTTAATCGCAAATAGTATTGCATGGATCGCTGCTGTCGCATTTGCTTTTTATACAAACAAACGATTTGTCTTCGCAAGTGAAAACAATGCAAAACAAGAAGCCATTTTATTTATTAGTATGCGATTTCTCACTTTACTTATCGAAAATCTATTACTTGCTATTTTCATACAATACCTCTTCGTTTCAGCGCTTCTTTCGAAGTTACTTGTCAGCGTTGTCGTTGTTGTAGCAAACTATGGTTTTTGTAAAAGCAAAATATTTAAAAAGAAAGAAGGTATCTCTTATGAACAAAATTAGTGTCATCGTTCCCTGTTTTAATGAAGAGGATGTTCTTCCTCTATTCCACAAAGAAGTAAGCTTTCACTTAAAACAAATTGATCATATCGATTATGAACTATTATTTATCAATGATGGTAGCAAAGATCACACACAAGAAATAATGAAATTACTTTGTGAGAAAGATCCACACTGTTTCTATTACTCTTTTTCAAGAAACTTCGGAAAAGAATCTGCAATGTTTGCAGGACTACAACATGCTACTGGTGATTATTGTGTCATCATGGATGCTGACTTACAACATCCACCTAGTTTATTAAAAGAAATGTATGAAACACTACTTTACCAAGGATACGATTGCTGTGCTGGAAAACGAGTGGATCGCGAAGGCGAAGGAAAAGTGCGTAACTTCTTATCAAAAAGTTTTTACAAAGTAATGCAAAAGTTAAGTCGTTTAGATATGAGCGATGGATGTGGTGATTTTCGTATGATGAATCGACAAATGGTCAATGCGATTCTTGAACTAAAGGAATACAATCGTTATATGAAAGGATTATTCAGCTTTGTTGGTTTTGATACAAAATGGATTCACTTTCACAATGTGGAACGTGCAGCTGGAGATACCAAGTGGAGTATCATTAGCCTATTTAAATATGCATTTGAAGGTATCTTCTCTTTCTCTACAGCACCAATTACGTACGCTAGTATTATCGCTGTTATCTTACTCAGTTCCTCCTTCGTACTAACAATCATCTTATTGTTTTCTAGTTTGTTTTTCCATACTCCATTTAACGCCTTTTTCGCAATCACCTGCTTGCTTTTATTTCTTAGTGGGCTACAAATGTTATTTGTCTCAATCATCGGCCAATACACCTCGAAAGGCTACATGGAAAGCAAAGGCAGACCTATCTATATCATTAAAGAATCGAATCAAAAATAAGGATTCGATTTTTCTTATCTTTTTGGATTTTAGCCTTGCCTTTTATAGGTAATTTTGGTATTATTATCTAGCAGTTGTCTACGTAGCTCAGCTGGATAGAGCACACGCCTTCTAAGCGTGCGGTCACAGGTTCGAATCCTGTCGTGGACGCCATTTATAAAATAACCGCTTGAATAGGCGGTTTTTTTATATTCATCAATTAAAATGTTCCAAAATTTAAATGACATTTTTTACTTCATGATATATAAATAGGTGGATCAAGAGTCCTTCTTCTTACACACTGATAAGTTCATCAATCAATTCCTGAATGTCTTACTACATCATCCTACCTATATATGCCATACTTTATAGAAATCAAAAAACTCTATTCTCTGCTTTACGCAAAGGATAGAGTCTTTTTTTAACTATTTACTGTCTTATTTCTTTTTCTTCAACGTAACCGCTGCTCCAACTGCGAATAATGCTACTGCACCAAATAGAACGAAATATAACATGTTGTTTGATGATGTTGTATCTGCTTCTGCTTTCGGTGTTGTTTTATTCGTGATAGACTCTTGTGGTTTTTTTGTAGTTTCCACAGTTGTGTCTTTCTTCGTTTCTTCTTTTTTCACTTCTGGAGTTGTCGTTTGTGCGTTGTTTACATTGCTTCCAGCATTTGGTCTATTTAATAAACCATTTCCTGCAGCAGGTGTATTCACACTGTTACCAGGTCTAGAAGGAATGTTTGGTGTTGTTGGTTTGTTTGGTGTTACTGGTTTTTCTGGACGAGGAGTGACTCCTGGTTTTTTCACCAATTGATCCATTGCTGTTTCTAGTAACTTAACGGCATTGTCAATTGCCACTTGAGATGTCGCTGTATCTAGCGCTTGTTGTGCAAGTTTTCTTGCTACTAATAAGTTATCCCATGTTGCTTTTGTATAATCTTTTTCGTTTAATTTACTAGCTGCTGCTAATTTATCTTTTAAAACCCCAACGTTAATCTTATCTTGTAAAGCATTGTATGCTGCACTTAATTTTTGTTGTGCTGCATCAATATCAGATTGGTTAACAGAAACCATATCGAATGTTTTTTGTGCTTCTTTTAATGCTGTTTGTAATGCTGTCCAAGATCCTTCTGTATAATCGCTTCCTGTTAACATTTCTACAGCTTTAATTTGTGTAGCTAATTGGCTACGGTCTAATACTTTTAATCCTTTTACTGCATTTTCAATTTTCGTAACCATTGCATCCGCATCTTTTTGTGATACTTTATCATCTTCGATTGCTGAAGCTTGTGTTAATACTGATTGTAATGCAGCAAAGCTATCTTTACTATAGATTTTTTGTTCGTATGTTTTTGCTTCTGCAATCGCTTCTTTCAATGCAGCTGTATCTACAACAACAACGCTCGTTAAGAATTTTTGTTTCGCTGTTTGTAATGCTGTGATCACTGCATTTTGGTCTTCTGCAGTAGCAAATGTTTCATTTGCTGTTTGTAAAGCAAGACGTAATGCATCCACACTTGCTTGTGAGTATTGTCCATTAAAGTCTCCTACTTTTGCATCTTTCAATACGTTTTCAATAGAAGCTTTCACAACTGCAAATTGTTGCGCTACTTCTAATGTAGGTAATAATTTTGCACTCATATCACTTAATGTTTTTGCTGCTTCGTCTAATTGCGCTTGTGTTACTTTGTATGTTTCTTCAATTGTAACAGCACTTGCAATCGCTTTATCAAATTCCGTTGTATCAATGTTTAATTGTTTTAATTGCGCTTGAATTAATTTCGCATCGTCAATTGCCACATTTAATTGAGTACGGCTTACACTTACGTATCCTTCACGGTAGAAAGTTGAAACAGCTTGTTTTAGTGTTTCCACCCAAGTTGCTACCTCTTTTGAGTTTACACCTTGTGCTAACGCTGCTTTTGCTTGCGCAACAGCAGCTAATAAAGTGTCTTTAGAAGCTTGTGTATAGTTTCCAGCGTAATCTCCTACTTTAGCATTGTTTGCGATTTTTTCTACTTCAACAATGTAAGAACTCAATGGTGAAGAAGCATCTGCTTCATATACCATGATTTCACGTAAAGCGATAGTATCATTTAAGAATGTGAAACGTAATTGGCTTGTGAAAATCGTTTTGTCGAATGTCACTAACATTTTTTCTTTGTCTTGTACGTTTCCATTTAAATCAGCAATTGGTGCGAAAGTTCCATCTTCTTTTAAGTATTCTACTTTAAATTGGGCAGCCCCTTCACTTGCTTTGTATACTTCTAATGCATTTAAATCAAATTCTTTTCCTAAATCTAAAACAAATGATTTTTCTTCTTTTTCTTTTAATGTAATTGATGATGTTAAATCAGTATCAATTAATTTTGAATAATCGATTGATTCCACTTTTGCGATCACATCAGATCCCGCTGCTGCATTGTTAGGTGCATCGAATACTTCTAACTCTGCTACTGCTGGCCAAGGAGTCGTTCCAGGTAAACTTCCAGTAAAATTAACTGTTACATGACGCGTTTGCTTGTTAATTGGAATAATGTATTCTTTTTCAAGTGGTGCGTTATTGTCTTTCTTATCTAATATTACTGTTGTATTTCCTGCTTCATCTTTTGCTACTACTTCAAATTTGAATGCACGTCCTGCTTGTTCAAATACCAAACGAGCGTATTGCGCATTGTAATCTTTTCCTAAGTCAACACTTACTGCAGTAGGTACCGTTGCACCATTGCTTACCCATAATGTTGATTCGTTTCCATCAACGATATTACTTGATGGTTTTCCACTTTGTGTATACGTTGCTGAAGTTGATTTCTTTAACGCTACATTGTTAGAAGGCAATTGTTTGTCTTCTTCTTTTAACATTTGTAATTCTGTTACACATGGCCATGCTGTAATACCGCTATTTGATACTACACGTGCATCATCCAAAAATAATTTCACTGATTTAATTTTACGGTTTACATCAATTTCATAAGTGAAATCATGTTTTTGTAAGTTCGCTAAATCATGTGTACGTTTGTATAACTCAATTGTTGTTCCATTTTCATCAACTGCAGTTAACGTAAATGCATAACTACGATCTGCATCAGAAGATTCTGTATTTTTAAATCCAACTTTTACTTTATCAACATATTGAGCAACGCCTTCTTTTGTTGTTACTTGAATCCAATCTTTGTTGTTTGCTCCACCTGGATTCCACCAAGTGTTAAAGTCACCATCGATAACTTTCACTCCACCTTCGCTTCCGCCTTTTTCACGAGAGAAAGTAACGCTTCCTGTTTTCGATAAGTTTGTGTAATTAATTTCTTCTTTTGGTGCACCAAATACTTTTAATTCTTTGATTGCTTCCAAGTTGTTTCCATCAGTAGAACGTAAGTTAAAACGTACTTTTGATCCAATGATGTTACATTCTAATTCATTTAATGAAGAAATGGTAGGTCCTGCATTTTCTCCAACTTTTACCCAATTTGTTCCATTGTGTACTTCAATTGTGTAAGCCATAGGGAAATTTTTCGCTATTTGTTGTAAGTTAAATTCAATTCCTTTAATTTGACTGTTTTCTTTTAAGTCAACAACCAATGATACTTCTTTTACATCTGGAGTATCCCAACCTGAGTTTGTATCTCCATCTGTTAAGTTTGCAAGTTTCGTGTTTTTATCTTCACGTGTTACTTCTTTACCTAACGCAACATTAACTAATGCATCTGGTTTTCCACTAATGAAATCATCCATTGTTTTTACACCAAATTGTGTTAATGCTTGTTGTGCTGTTGCTTTTAAATCAATATCACTTGCTGTTGTTGCATAAGAACTTCCTTGGTCACTTTTCTTATTTGCCCATTCCCAAGCATAGTTTACCCAGTTTGGATCTTTGAAGTTCGTTCCTTTTTCTAATTTTTCAATACGGTTGTTAATCCAAGTTTCCCATCTGCTGTAGTAGTAATCACCAGTTAATCCAGCCCATTGACGGTTAGAGTAATCATTCAAAGAACCATTTTTGCTTAATCCCCAAGTTGTTACTAAGTTACGAGCATTAAATTCAAATAAGTCTTTTGTCCAATCATCCATTTCTGTCAACATTGTTCTTGAATCATCAATCCATGTTCCTAATAAATAATCATCTGATGCTCCTAAAATAGCATCTTGTGTTTTTATTAAATCTAAGAATTGTGAAGAAATACGTTTGAATTCTGATAAATCACCATTACGGTACGCTTCTACCATCACTGGATGATATTCTTGTGACGCATTGGCTAATACTTGTTTCATCACATCGACAAAGTCATAGCGGAATGCTGGACTATCTTTGTATTTGTCATAAGAGTCAATGAATAATTGCGCTGCTTCTTCAAATACTTTTTTGTCGTATACAATCGCTGTATGTCCCCAAGTTGAAGTAGCGTTAATTGCACCTTCTCTTGGTGTTGCATTCAGAATTGATTCTGGAGCTCCTTGGTAGTAACGACTCGCATCATATTTGTAAGCTGTATCTAATAATAAATCCCACGCTTTTTCAATTTTTGCGTCTGTTCCACCATATCTTCTCTCTGCGAATTTCTGTGTATAATCACGGTAATTCATAGGATCTTGTTCCCAAGTCATATCAAATAATAATTCGTATACAATCGGAGAATTTTCTAACGCTTCTGGTGTAATTCCAATTCCCTTCATGTAATTGTTTTTATTGTAAGCATCTGTAATTTTTTGAGAAACGGCTTCTGGTACTCCATCCATTCCCATACGTCCACCAAAGTTATGTAACATATTCCATACCCAAGGTACTTGTTGGTTTTCCATTGGTGTTGCTTGTGAACGTAAATCACTTTGTAAGTCTAATACCAATGCTTGTTCTTTGTTTGCTAATCCTTTTAATTTACTTTCATCGATTCCATTTTGCCATTGTTGCATTACCCAGATTGCATCTTTATCGTATGCAATCATTTTTTCTTGAACAACTCGGTAAATATCTTCAATTTTAAATCCACTAGGTAATGTTCCACCTTCATGGAATGGATCCACTGCATAGTAGTTTGAAACTTTACCAAATACTTTTTCTTGTGCAGCATAGAAACTGTCTCCCACTAATTGGAAGTAGTCTTTTTTACCAGCATCGATGTCACCTTGATCCAAGTATGTTTTGATCATATAAGGACGATCGTATCCACACCATCCACCAGGTGAAGCGACAGCTGCATCGCTATTTTTCATTCCGAAGTCAACTGGTACTTGTCCACCGAATCCTTGAATAACTGGTGTAATACCATATGTTTGCATACGATCATGCATTTTTCTTCCTAATTCAACACGTTCTTCAAACCAATTATCTGGTAATGGTCCACCCATTCCATATAAGTTTTGCATATAGAACCATGCAAAGTATCCAGGCCCTGAAACGTATTCTTTTACTTCTGCATCGCTATATCCATATTCTTTTAATGTTTGACGTAATACTTCTTCTTGACCAACGATGTCCAATACTAAGTTAACACCGTTCATTGCACACCAGTCTAAGAATTCTTCGTATTCATCCCAACCCCAAAATGCCATTGAATAAGAATACGTACAGAAGTTTAACGCGTAACGGTATTCGTAATCTGTATATTTTAAGATTTTACTTCCTACACTTGGAAATGTTTCTGGCATATCCATGCTTGAAGAAGCGAAAATTGGATCATACACTACTTTTACATATGTTTTTAAGTAGTAGTTCCAACCTGATGCCAATGAAATTCCATTGTTACCACGAATGACAATTTTCCCATTGCCCCCGTCGCTGATTTCAAAAACATCTTTCCCGTCTTTTGCAGAACGCAATTCAAAAATAAAGTTATCTTTGTATTGTTCCCCAATAACACGAGAAACTAAGTTGTACATTTCGTCAACTACTTTTTGGTCAGCATATGCTTTGTCACTTTCGAACTTTTCATATTCTGCTCCCCATTTCGTATCTTCGAAATCAGTTACTTCAATCGGTGCTACTTCTTGCTTTTTATCATCTTTTAATGTTCCATACACACTCACTTCTTCCAAGTTTACAACTTGTGATTTTGAGTTAAAAGAAACATTAACACGTAAGTAACGAGCTTCGCTGTTTACGGTATAATCTTCCCCTTGCGCTTTGGCAACCTCATTGTTTGCTTTGTACGCAATTTTATTGTATGTTTTTCCATCTGTAGAAGCATACACTTCATAGTGATAATAAGCACTTTCATTACTTATTTTTTCTACATTTTCAATCGTAATTTTTGATACGTCATATAAACCATTTAAATCCAAATCAATAAATCGTCTATAATCTTGCATACTAGATGTTCCTGGTGAGTACCAAGCCGTACTAGTATCTCCATCTACTGCCTTTTGAGGACCTGCGTCTTTTTCGCTTGCTCCACTGGCTTTGATGTTAGTAATCTTTGTCGCATCTTGGGCATTTACATTCATTGTGTTAAACTGCAATGATGTTACTACCATAAGTGCTACTAATAATCCACACGATAATCTCTTAATCATAACATTCTCCTTTACTCTCTATTATCATAAAGCAAAGTATTTAGCACTTTTTTGTAAAGTTTGTTAATTTCTTGTTGTCGCTTTTTATTATTGTTGCAAAAATATATAACTTTGTTATTTTATTTGCTAGCAATCGCAATATATTGCTAATTCGTCTGTTTAAAGACTGCTTCAGGAAAAATAACATGGTCTTTTGCTAAATTGTGCTTTCCAAAATCATCATCCAATAAAGAGACACAGCGTTGTACTTTAAAGTATCCATACTTATCTCGAATGCAATCGATGGTATGATCCAAATCGCGCTTCTTTTTACGCTGTTGTTCTTCGTTAAAAATATCATATTGTGCAAATGCCTTCTCTTTGTTTAACCCACTGACACTAATGCCTACACTACGTAATGCAGGTTGCAAAGCAAAGTTATAATTGGCTTTGACTAACGCCATCGCTTCGCGATGAATCTCTTCTGTAATATTCGTCGCATAGGATAATGTGAAACGCCTTGTGAAAGATTGCAATGCGCTATCACGTAAAGTAATGGCGATTACTTTGCCTTGTCGTTGTTTGTTACGCAATCGTATGCCTATTGATTCCGCTAATGTCCACATCACAATGCTGACATCTTGCATCGATTGCATATCCTTTGGTGTTGTCATACTGTTTCCAATCGACTTTTCTAGAATGGCTTCTTCAAACATGCCATGTACTTTTGTATCGTCGTATCCTTGTGCCCACGTTTGTAAAATACGATCTACTTTGTACCCAAAGTTTTTAATAAAATGCGTATCTTTCGCTAAATCGCCAATTGTATACATCCCCCATTTATTGTATTTTATTTTGGTTTTATGCCCAACATAAAGCAGTTCCTCAATCGGTGCTTGCCAAAAGATTTCCTCAAAGTTATCGTGATTCACTTCCACTATCCCATACGGTTTTTTATAATCAGAAGCAAACTTTGCGATTACTTTATTCCAGCTAATGCCAATGCTACAACTAAGTGCTAATTCATCCATTACTTCTTGTTGAATCTTTTGTGCTATTTCGTACGCACTCATTTTAAAATAGGAAAGCGAACCTGTGATATCTAACCAACATTCATCCAAACCAAACGATTCAAGTTCATCACTATAACGCAAAAAGATTTGTCGTACTTTTTGCGAATACTCTATGTACTTAAAAAATCGTGCTGGCACCAAAATCAAGGAAGGACATTTCTGTTTGGCTTCCCAAATCGGTTCGGCTGTTTTGACTCCGTACGCTTTTGCTTCATACGATTTCGCTAACACGATACCATGACGCTTTTCAGGGTCACCTACCACGGCTACGCACTTCCCTTTCAATTGTGGATTTAGCATCATTTCAACACTTGCATAAAAGCAATCCAAATCAATATGCAAAATACTTCGCTGTTTCATTTTTATCACCCACTACCACAATACACAACAACACAACACCATCCATGTCACAATAAAAAAACACTGTGTTGTAACACAGTGTCTAATCTTTTTGAAGCAATCGTTTGTAATATGTTTCAATAAAGAAACTACCCAAAGGAGCGGTAATTAAAATAGCTGCAACCGCTGCACTTAATATGGTATGACCACATGCCAGACCAGCCGCCAAAGGTAATGTTCCAATCGCTGCTTGTACGGTTGCTTTTGGACAATATGCCCCCATACAAAAAATGCGTTCTTTTTTTGTGAGTGGACTTTTCCATAAAGAGAGTGCAACCCCTAGCATACGTACGAGTAGTGCACCAATGATTACTACCACCAAAGCCATTCCTGCTTGTGCTAAATAACTTGTATCAATGCTCACTCCCACTAAGACAAATAAAATAACTTCCGCACCAACCCACAATTTATTATATTTATTAGATAAGCGAATTGCTAACTCTGGATATTTCTTTTTCATTGTGATACCAATCATCATAATGGCTACCAAACCTGAAATAGTAATGCTTCCTTTTAATGCTTCTTGTAAGGTAATGAACAAAAAAGAAACACTAAGCAACAATAACACCTTGATAGAATCTCGTGTGTGAATTTTTTTAAACACATAAATAAGCGCTAGTCCACATCCTACTCCAAGTAAGATTCCAAGTCCGATGGATGTTGGAATCTGGATGAAGTCAAGCAACTGAAACTGATTGCTTTGTTGAAGTGACATAAAACTTGCGAATAATACAATAACGAAAATGTCATCCAAACTCGCTCCTGCTAAAATTAATTGTGGAATACTATGTTTTCTTCCATATCCCTTTTCCATCAACATCAGCATACGCGGTACAATGACTGCTGGAGATACTGCTGCTAATACACTTCCCAATAAAAGCGCCTCACTAATAGAAAGATTTAATAGCGGTACTGCAAGTAGTACTACCCCAACAATTTCAAAACAAGCTGGGACAAAGCACATCAATAAAGCAGGACGTCCCACCTTTTTTAAATCTTGCAAATCAAGTGATAAACCTGCCTTACTTAATATAATAACCAATGCAATTTGTCGTAAATCAGGTGCAATGCTTAATAGCTTATCATCCATCAAAGAAAAAGCATAGGGACTCAATAACATCCCCGCTAGAATCATTCCTACTAAACTAGGCAAACGAAGACGCTTGCATATGCCACCTAAAACAATGCCACTTATTAAAATTAATGCGATACTTAATAACATACAATTCCCCCTTCAAAATAAAAAGCCAACGACGTACACTTAAAAAAGTGTAGACGTCATCAGCTCTCAAAGATAAGCGGTTTTGGTTTTCACCATGGGAGATCATCATTCCCTCTGTAGTAAAAGTTTACCATAGCTATGCATGTACTGCAATCTTTTCTTACCATAATCCTAATGTATACTGCATCAATAAGCAGACACAAGCGATGGCTACCCAACAAGTGAATCCCATCAAAATTGGTTTTCCACCCGTTTTAATCAAATGTACAATATTCGTATTTAACCCGATGGCACCCATTGCCATAATAATAAAAAACTTACTTAACTCTTTTAATGGTCCTGTCACTTCAGCAGATAAATTAAATACTGTAGTTACAACAGAAGCAAGCACAAAGAACACAATGAAGAAAGGAAATACTTTCTTGAATTGAAATGTAGAAGCTGCTTCTTTTTTAGCTTTTTTAGAACGATAAATTGCCAATACTAACGTAATTGGGATGATTGCTAAGGTACGTGTTAACTTAACAATTGTTGCTGCATCCAAGGTATTGGCACCATGAATTCCATCCCACGCACTCGCTGCAGCCGTTACAGATGAAGTATCATTGATGGCTGACCCTGCAAAAATTCCAAACCCTTCATTCGATAATCCTAGCATTGCTCCTAAGGTAGGAAAAATTAAAGCAGCCGCGATATTAAATAAGAAAATAACCGAAATCGATTGGGCAATTTCTTCATCACTTGCTTCTATTACTGGTGCCGTAGCAGCAATCGCACTTCCTCCACAAATAGAGGAACCAACACCAACAAGCGTTGAAATTTTAGAAGGCATCTTCATTGCTTTGAACATAATATAAGAAACAATTAATGATGTCGCAATCGTTGAGATAATGATTGGCAACGATTGGCTTCCCTTCGCAAGAATATCGCTTAAGTTCATACCAAACCCAAGTAAAATAACTGCGTATTGTAATATCTTTTTTGAAGTATATGTAATCCCTGGTTGCATATCTCCTTTATTTTTTATGATTAGTGTAACAATCATACCAATGATGATCGCAAATACTGGTCCCCCCACAACAGGAAACAATTTTCCCATATAAAATGATGGCAATGCAATGGCTAAACAAAGCAAAAGCCCTGATCCCTTCGTCTTTATAAAATTCATACTTTCATCCTCTTTTCGTATCCACGCTATATTATACACAACCTCTTCAATAAAATGAAATTATAAATATTTATATATTCATAAAAAATTGTTATAATGATGATGAGGTGATACAAATGCTAGATTATCGATTAGAAACCTTTATCTGTGTGAGTAAACATTTAAACTTTACCAAAGCAGCAGAAGAATTAAACATCACACAACCTGCTGTTTCGCAACATATTAAATTCATTGAAGAAAGTTATGGAATAAAGCTTTTTCACTATGCGAAAAAACGTCTGCAACTGACAGAAGAAGGACGTTTGTTATTAAACTCTGTTACTACGATGAAACACGATGAAATCTATTTACGAGAACGCTTATTGAAGTTACAACATGAACAAAGCCAAATTACTTTTGGATGTACACTAACAGCGAGCGAATACATCATTCCTCAACAACTAAGTGATTATGTACGCACCAACAATACTACGAATGTGAAAATGATAGTGGCGAATACACAAGTGTTATTGGATAAAATAAACAGTGGAGAGATTGACTTTGCTTTTGTCGAAGGATATTTCAATAAAAACGAATACGATTATTTTACTTACTCCAAAGAAAATTATATCGCGGTATGCGGAAAGGATTATTCCTTCCAGCAACCAATTGAATGTTTTGAAGACTTGGTAAAAGAAAAGATTATCGTTCGTGAAAAAGGTTCTGGTACGCGTGATATTTTAGAGAAGTACGCAGAAGAAAAAAACATGAACATAAAAGACTTTAAATCCGTTATCGAAATTGGGAATATCAATACAATTAAGCACTTCATCAAACAAAATCTTGGTATTTCTTTCTTGTATGAAATCGCAGTAAAAAAAGAACTCGCTAACAATGAGATGAAAAAAATACGTTTGAGCGACATGCAATTTACTCACGACATTACCTTTATTTATCGCAAAAATAGCATCTTTAAACAATACTATACGGATTTGTTCAATCAATTAAAAAAGTAAAATCGAAGATTTTACTTTTTTAATACAATCTTTTTTGAATCTGATACAACTTATAAAAATGAAATAGAAAAACATACAAAACATACCAGCTCATTGCCACTACAAGCACTTCCACTTGTAAGACAAAAGTAAAACAAACAACCCTATATAAATAAATATCTTTGCATTTTTATCAAAGTCAAACAATTGTCGTTTCTTATTGTTTTCCAAAACTAATAAATCAATTTCGTCATCATCCACAATCGCAAAAGAAGTAAACATCTCATTCTTAACCTCTTCTAATTCAGTATCATGATAGATACAATAGTGAACATGATCGTAATATTGCAGAATCGTACTAATCTCATCTAAGCTGAAATCCATCTGCGTAAAATTTGAATTTGTTTAAGTCGCTTGATTTCCTCTTCTTCATACAAACGATATCTACTTTCCTCTTTTAGGATGCAATAACCCTTTTGCTTCATACACTTCAATAGATTTTACTCAGATTTAAAAGCCTTACTACTTCACTAATGTACATACCCTTCACCTCTTCCTCATTGTAACCAAGCACCTAAGGGAGCGGTCAATACTTTTAAAATTAATTATGAAATGAGTTGCATCTATCGTATGGAATGCTTATACTAACCATATAATGAGGTGATCTTATGTATGATATCTACAAAACAGAATTCGGTATTCTTCAAATTATTGAAGATGAAATCGGCATTGTTTCTATTACACTATTAACAGAAGAACTTGATCCTAACAAAGTAAAAGAAGGAAAGTTCAGCAAGTTAGCAAAGCAGCAATTAGAACAATATTTTAATGGTGAACGTAAGCAATTTGATCTCCCTTTGCATTTGATTGGGACTCCATTTCAAACAAAAGTATGGCAAGCCTTATGTGACATACCTTATGGAGAAACATGTTGTTATGAGGATATTGCCAAAGCGATCGGTTGTCCAAAAGGATGTCGCGCTGTTGGTTTAGCAAACAATAAAAACCCTATTGTAATCATCGTTCCATGCCATCGCGTGATTGGAAAAAATGGTTCACTAGTCGGGTATGGACTAGGATTAGCAATGAAAGAAAAATTATTAGAAATGGAAAAAAATGAGAAAGCATAAACGCTCTCTCATTTTTATTTAATATCCACCCTTTTTTTCGTCTTCAGCTTGTCCATAAGACTGAAAGCTTTTTACTACTTTTGAAATTTCTTCATCTGATAAAATATCAGGTTTGCCAACACACATTGCTCGCCATTGGATCTCAGCAACCCATTCTACATTTTCAGCAACATTGAATGCTTTTGCTAATGAGTTTCCCCAAGCAACCATTCCATGGTTCGCCAATAACATTGCCAAACCATCTGTTTTTGCCTTCTCTACTTCATGAGCTAGCTCAACTGTTCCATAAGTTGCATAAGCTGCACATGGAATCGTAGCTGTTTCTGCACCTGCTAATAAATAGTGCGTAGCTTTAATCGGTAAATTCATACAAGCAAAAGTTGTACAATAGGTAGAATGCGCATGGACAACTCCTTTTGCCTGCGGATTTAATTTATAAATGGTAGCATGTAATGCATGCTCGCTTGATGGTTTTCTTTTTCCATCAATAATCTTACCATCTAAATCCATAACAACTACATCTTCAGCCGTTGTTTCAAAGTAACCAATTCCCGAAGGTGAAATCGCCATATGCCCTGTTTCAGGGTCATAGCAGCTAATATTTCCAGAAGTCCCTTTCGACAATCCTGCCTCACTCATCTTCTTTCCAAAGTTTACAATCTCATTTCTTTCTTTTTCCATTAACATAATAATTTGTCTCCTTCTATTCGTTCACCTTATCTCGGTTTTCTTTCCACAACGCATAGTATTCATGTATCAATGTGTCGCGTTTTGGTTTAAAAATAATATATTCATTTCGATCAATATCTGCTGTTATTGAGAAATATTGATTGCATAATTTAATACAACCTAAAATTGATGATTGCGAATAACCATAAGGTAACTTCAATTCCTTCTGGCATAAATCCGCAATATGTTGACATAATATCTTCGATTGAAATCCTCCCCCACAACCTAAAACATAATTTGTATTATTAGGAATCATACTTAATAATTGTTTATATTGATAATAAATTGAACATGCGATATCAGCGACTACTGCCCATGCCATATCCACACGATGTAAATCAGCACGGAATGGAGGTTTCATGAAAAACCCTCCAAATTGATATCCCCTTGCGTGTTCAAAATCAAGTGATGAGAATGATGCTGTACATTTAATTGAAGTTACTTCCCCTAAAGCAGCTTCTAAATCATCATAACTCACATTATCAAACAATAATTTTCGAATGCGTTGGTAGTTTAATCCTGTAACTCCTGGATTTGTTTCAATTTGGTATAAATCATTCCCAACAAAACAATCGCTCCAACAGCGTTCATCCTTATCAATATACAGAGTCGAAGTTAATGCAACGATTGGCGATGTCGTACCAGAAACAATCCCGATATCACCATCCTTGATATTCGCTCCTAAAATTGCTACTTGTGTATCTGCACCACCAACAATAAATGGAACATCGTAATCAAGGCCCAAAAATTTCTTCATATCCTTGCTTACATATCCTAATAAGGTTCCACCTTTTTTCACAGTTGGCATCTGTAAATGTGAGATATCATAGTAAGACATTAACTCCTTACTCCATTCTTTTTTATGGATATCATAGAACTGCGTTTCACAAGCTTGCGATGGTTCAATGCATAACTCATCACATAACACAAAACCAATCCACTCACTTAAGCTTGTAAATGTAAAAGCTTCATCATAAATTTCTCTTCTTTTTTTCCGTAAGCCTAATAATTTCGCAGCGGGAAAATCTTCACTTGCCCATCTTCCAGTCAATTTGTAAATTTGTTTTTTCTCTTTGATTTCATTTAGCCATGCACGACCTCTATTATCAATATTTGGTAAGCCATAGAAATCTTTCATACTTTGATTGATTAGCACAATACTTTCTCGTGCACCAGAAGAAGTAATTCCATTTAACTTAAGATTTGAGTTACGCGAAATCACGTTTTGTGCCATCTTTAAAATATACTTTCGCCAATATGTTGGAGAAAAATATTGTGCATCATCGTAAGCCTCATCCATATAGTAAGCATTTTCAGTTGTTTCAATATCAATAATTGTTCCATCACTTTTCACTAATGCAACTCGAGAGTTTCCTGTACCAATATCAATAACTAAATAGTTTTTACTCATGTGATAAGACCTGCTTATTAAAAATTACTCTCTCTAAGTCTTCACCTTGTTTCCAAGCAGTCAATCTCTCTGTAATAATTCGTGATTGATGATCACTCACTTCGTAAGTTGCACCACATGTGTGCGGAGTTAATAATACATTTGGATATTGGATAATTTCTAAGTCCGCTTTTGTTGGTGGCTCACTTTCTAAAACATCTAAAATGATTCCTCTAATACTACTTGTTTTTGCCATATGTAACAAGTAATCCATATCAACTACTGCACTTCTTGCAGTATTAATAAAAATCGCTTCTTTTTTCATTTTCTTTAATAATGTTTCATTTATCATCTTCATAGTGGAATCTAACACAGGAAGATGTAATGATACAATATCACAATTCTCAAAAATGAAATCAATTTCACATTTCTTGAATGCTTCATCATCTGAATTAACAAATGGATCGTAAAAATATACATCACAACCAAATGCTTTTAGCAATTTTGCTGCTGTTTTACCAACTGCTCCAAAACCAACAAATCCAACTTTTTTGTTACATAATTCATTTCCCATCCATGTAAAATAAGGTGTTGTTCCTTCAACCCATTTTCCATCATTAACCCATTCTACAGAAGGGATAACATTACGCATAAACATGATAAGCAACCCAACCAACATTTCTGCTACCGCTTGTGCATTTCTAGCAGGTGTACAAAGGATAGGAATTTTATATTGTGTACAAACATCAACTTCAATGTTAGCTGGATTTGCTCTGCAATCACCAATGGCTTTTAACTTAGGATAGCCTTCAATCACTTTTCTTGTTACCTTATCTAACTCTGTAATTAAAATATCTGGTTCTATCTTTAATAATGCTTCAAGCATTTCATCTTCATAAAATCGCTCTCCTGTAGTTGTCCAAGGATCATATACAACTTCACCAAATAAATTTTTAAGTTGTTTTAAATCTTCTTTCAACATTGGAGCTCTTACATAAACCTTCATCTTTACCTCCTAATAAAATTTCACTACTTCACTTTCAAAGTATGTGTCTAAATCAAATGCACTATAAGTACCTTTGTCCGTTACAATTCCACTAATCAAATAAGGTGGTGTAATGTCAAAGGAAGGATAAATTGCCTTCACTCCCTGTAGTGTATTTCTAATACCTCTAAAACATAGAACTTGTTCAGGGTCTCTTTCTTCAATAACGATTTGATCACCATTGTATTTATCTTCATCAGGAATACCAGTCACAAAATAAGGAATACCAAAATGTTTCGCTAAAATTGCAATCTGAAACGTTCCAATTTTATTTGCAATATGCCCATCACGAGCAATCGTATCCGCTGCTGAGGTAAATACATCAATACCTTTGTGTTGCATTGCATAAGCAATCATATTATCAGTTAATACCGTGGCAGAAAACCCCATTTCACTACAAACACTTGCAGTTAATCGAGCTCCTTGTAGATATGGTCTTGTTTCAGCATGATAAAACGATAGTTTTTTTCCTTTTTGTTTTGCTACTCTACATAGCATTCCAATGATCGTTTCCCCAAAACATTGTGTTAACACGTTCCCATTATCAGGAATCTTGTCAATTAAATGATTTGCTACTTGCTCCATCACCGTATATCTTCGGTTCAATGAAGTAATAGTACAGTTCACAATAGCATCGACCAAATCTTTTTTGTTTTTTGCTGCATCTTCAGCAGCTTTTAAACAACCATTTGTGATTTGTGTATATCTATTTGCCGTAGTCACACGTGCGTGAGCAATTTCATGTGCAGCCTTCTTTAAGAAAACCAGTTGCTCATCCAATGGTTTATTTCTAACTTCGTAAGCAGCAAGTGCCATCCCCATACCGACTGCGGTATAGGGACCTGCACTTTGTGTTACCATATCTTTAATCGCTTGAATTACTTCTAAATAATTCTCACATTCTACAAAATTTATTTCAGTAGGATAAATTCTCCTATCTAAAATTCTTACTTTTCCATTTTCAAACCATGCAATATTTTCATATCTTAATAAAAACGCTAAGTCTTGATCACATCTTTGCATACATCTCTCCTTACTAAGCAATGATTAATTCAAATTGTTGAATTACTTCACTTCCACACTTAATATTCATTCTATTAGTGATTAAATAAATCCCCAGTTTAATTAATGCTCTTTCTACCTTAATTCTATTCTCTAATGTAGTAATATTTGTCACTTCACTTACTTTAGAATCCCCTACTACTCTTCGGATCATTTCCGTTCCTGCATACCCTAAAGAATCACTTAAAATTTCACTTAGATAAGATTGTTTAAAAATAGCATTTTGATAAAAACCTGAACTTACTAACTCATCATACTTTAAAGTAATCTTTTCCATTGTTAAATCAATGACTTTTTCTACTTCTTTTTTTATCCAAGATAAAAATTCCGCGTTGTTTTTTGATGTATAAGATTTGTTTGTTAAAGAGAACATCATATTTCCAATTACATTTCCAATGTCATACCCCATTGGTCCATAAAATGCAAATTCCGGATCAATTACTTTAATTCCTGATTCATTAATAAAGATAGATCCTGTATGTAAATCCCCATGAATTAATGCTTGTGCATTATTCATAAAATTATTACGAAGTTGTAAGACATTTGCTTTCAATTTTTCATTTTCATATAAGTGTTTGTTCACAAAATCCTCTTGCCCTTCAGTAATGATGTTTCTATCTTTATAGTTGAAGTAAGGTTCACATAACACTAAATCTTCACTAATGTCACATAACTCAACATTACAAAATTTCTTCACACTTTCTTTCTTTTCTGCACGATTCATCACTAAGTCAGTTGTTGGTAACAAAGTGTCTGCTAAAAAGTTTGAAATATGTTCACTAAAACCTTCGTAAATATGTTCCTCTGCAAGTTCTTTTCTTAAATTCTTATACGCTGATATATCTTCCATACTTAGAGCACACATCACATCATCATAATAATAGATTTGTGGCACATAGCCTTTCGCTAATGTTCCTTCAATTTTCAAAATTTCACATTCAATTTTGTTTCGATAAACATCAAGCGGACGACCTGATGAACGCAAGAATTTATCTGCTTGTTTGACTACTAGAGAGCGATTGCTATCTTTTGAAACTACTTTAAAAACATAATTTATATTTCCATCTCCAATTTCAAAAGCTTCTAATTCTTCCTCTTCTTTAAAAAACTTCACTTTATTTTTGACGTAATCTTTTACACTTTCACTATTTAATAAAAAATGATTTTCGTATGATTGCATGTATATTCACCTTCTATTCTTCTGTTTGCACTGGTTCACTTGTAACAGTTTTTGCTTTACTGTTAGTAATCATTTTTGGAAAACCGATTGTAATGAAGACAATTCCAAATACAATCATTAACATGGAATACCAGTTATATGGCATGATTGACATTGGTGATACACCTGCTAATCCACCAGCAACTAGTAATTGTCCTGCATATGGTAATAAACCATTAAAAGCAGAAGAGAATAAATCTAAAATACTCGCAACTCTTGATCTAGCAATTCCGTATTCATCAGCAATATCACGCGCAATTGGACCTGCTGCGATAATTGAAATTGTATTATTAGTCGTGGCAATATCAAGTAAACTTACAAGAGCAGCAATGGATAGCTCTCCTCCACGTTTTCCTTTTACACCCTTTGTTAACTTGCTCAATAGGTAATCCATTCCACCCAAGTGTTTCATGAGTGCAACCATTCCTCCTACCATTACTGCAATAAGAGCCATATCTTCCATTCCCATTGCACCTTGATGTACAATCGACAATGATTCAACAATTGTAAAGCTACCATTCACTACACCGATTAATACTCCTGATAAGATTCCAGTCACCATTACTGCAACTACATTCAATCCGACTAATGATAATACTACTACTAAAATATAAGGGATGATTTGAATGAAATTAAAATCACCAATGTTTCCCAATGTTACATTTCCAGATGATTGTAATGCCAATAATACAACATTGATTAGCACAGCAGGAATAACCATCAAAATATTCGCCTTGAACTTATCCTTCATTGATACTTCTTGTGTCCTTGTTGCGGCAATTGTGGTATCAGAAATAAACGATAGATTATCTCCAAACATTGCACCACCGACAACTGCACCAGCTAATAGCACAACACCAATTCCAGTTTTTGTTGAGATATCAACAGCAATAGGCATTAACGCTGCAACTGTTCCCATTGATGTACCCATTGAAAAACTTAGTAAACATCCAATTAAGAAAATCCCTGGTAAAATTAAGTTTCCTGGTAAAATAGTTAACCCTAAATTTACGATTGAATCAACCGCACCCATTGATTTGGCAACACCCCCAAATGCTCCAGCTAATAGGAAGATCAATAGCATTAATACTAATGTTGATTCTCCTCCACCTTTACAGTAAATTTCAATTTTTTGTTCAAAAGATGTTTTTTCACCTTTTTTATTTAAAATCATCGCTACCCCTGAAGCGATTGCAATACCTGTCATTAACGGCATGTTATCGAAACTTCCAGTTCCAATTCCAGTACCCATATATGCTACTAAAAATACTATTAAGGGTAATAAACCCATGAAACTACCCTTCTCTTTTTGATTATTCATTCTGTTCCTCCTTGATTAATCATTATTAATGTGGGTTAATGCTAAATGTTGATTCTGTTCAACTTCAATTTTAAACCTCCTTTCACAACAATCTTTTGTAACCCCTTACACAAAAATTACAACATAATCGGGCATTTGTCAACATATAAATGTGGTTTTATTTGTGGATTTGTTGATTAAATGTTGATTTGTGTGGTTTTGAATGTTATATTGTTAATGTAGATGATGCAAAGTGTTGTCAAATCAAATGACAATTTGACATTATGTTTGCTGAACTTTTATAATATACATATAAACATATATGAGAGGGGGATTATCATGCTTAAACATAAAAGACAGCAAATAATCGAAGAAAGATTAAAAGCAAAAGGAAGCGTACTTGTTTCGGAATTAAGTAAAGAACTTAATTGTTCTGTTGAAACAATTCGTCGTGACATTAAGGAAATGGAAGCAATGGGTATTTTAACGAAAATACATGGAGGTGCTTATTTACCTTCAAAGTATGATAAAGGGGTCCCTATCGAATTAAGAGAAACCTTCTTTGAAGAAGAAAAAACTCGAATGGCAAACAAGGCAGTATCATTAATTCAAGATAACTCTGTTATCATGCTTGACTCTAGTACTACTTGTTTAAAACTAGCGCAAGCTATTATTGATTCTGGTAAATGTGTAACACTGATTACTAACTCATTAAGAATATGCAGTTTGTTCAATTCACAATCGTCAAATGTGAATCTAATCTCATTAGGTGGCCAATTACATAAACCAACAGCTTCGTTTACTGGATATCGAACAACAGATATGCTATCTCAAAATTTTGCTGATTTATCTTTTATCTCTTGCCCTGCTGCTCATGTAGAGCATGGTTTATCTGACAACAATTTAAGTGAAGGTGAAGTTAAGAAACATATGTTAATGCACTCTCGTAGAAAAGTGTTAATCATAGATCATACTAAAGTAGACTCCATTGCGGATGTTTTATTTTATGAACTTTCAGAAGTCGATATCATTATTACTGATCAACCTCTCCCTACTAGTTGGACAAAATTTTGCAACAAATCATCTATTGAAATTATTTATTCATAATTTTAATAGGAGGTATTTATGAATAGTTTTCAATACTATAACCCAGCCAAAATCATTTTTGGTGTTGACTCATTAAACGAATTAGAAACACAATTGAAAGAGTATGAAGTAACATCGTTATTATTAGTTTATAGCGGAGATTTCATTAAAACACTTGGAATTTTTGATAAAGTAAAAGAAACATGTAAAAAACTAAATGTTGCTTTTCACGAAAATGGAAGTGTTGTACCTAATCCAAAAGTGGAATTAGTGCGTGACTTAATTATCCAAGCAAAAAATGTGCAAACGGATTTCATTCTAGCCGTTGGTGGTGGAAGTGCAATCGACACAGCAAAAGCAGTAGCAGTAGGAATTCCTTATGACAAAGATGTTTGGGACTTCTTCGAATACAAGGAAGTGCCTAAAAAAGCAATTCCTATTGGTGTTGTTTCTACCATCCCAGCAAGTGGTTCGGAATCATCGAATTGCTCAATCATTTCAAATGGATTGCATAAGTGTGGAATTGAATACGATTGTATCATTCCAAAATTTGCGATTATGAATCCACAATATACCATTGGTTTACCACAATACCAAACAGCTTGCGGAGTTGCTGATATCCTTTCTCATTTATTAGAAAGATATTATAGTGACGTTTCTCATGTAGATACTACTGATTATTTAATAGAAGGAGCGATTAAAGCGATTTTATTAAATGGTGAACGAATTATGAAAGACCCTTCTGATTTAAATGCAAGATCTGAAATACAGTGTTTGGCATTTATTGCTCACAATAATCTTTTAGATATTGGTCGTAGCGCTGACTGGGGTTCACATCGTATAGAACATGAAATTAGTGCACAATATGGTATTACGCACGGTGAAGGAATGGCAGTTATTTGTGTCGCTTGGGCGAAATACATGGCAGAGCATAAACCAAAAAAATTAGCACAATTAGCTAATCGAGTTTGGTATATTGATTATGCAAACTACAGCGAAAAAGAAATGGCATTATTACTTGCAGATAAATTAGATGTTTTCTTTAAACAACTGCAGTTAAAAACTTCGTTAACTGAATTATCAATCACTGATGAACATTTCAATGAAATGGCAAATCGCGCTACAAATAATGGAACAGATGTTGTCGGACACTACTATCCAATAACAAAAGATATATTCATTGAAATTTTAAAAATTGCACAATAAGAAAAACCCGTTCTTCTATGAGAACGGGTTATTTTTCATCTAAAAATACAATTTCAGAACTTACCTTGTCTTTTGTAATCGTTAGGATAGCATAGGATATTGGTCTACCATCACGACTATGATAAAGAGAACCTGGGTTAATTAAGTGAATACCATTTTCTATTTTGTCTACCGCAACATGTGTGTGACCATAACAAACGATATCACAATTATTCTCAATTGCAGCTTGTACCATTTTCTCATCTCTTTTCAAAAAAGAAAATTGGTGAGAATGAAACATAATAATGCGATGTCCCTCTACTTCTATGATTTTCTTCATCGGGTAATTATAATAATCATTATTACCACATACTGTAATTATTTCAGGATACGTAAATTCATCTACGCAAATGTCTCCGCAGTGTAAAAACATATCTGCGTCACTTTCTTTATGCATAACATATTCTAATTCACGATTGCAACCATGTGAATCACTCATTACTACAATTTTCAAAAAGATTCCCCCTTTTTACTGTGCTTGATTCGAAATCGCTTCAAGTACGGTTAAATTATCATACATAATTGTTAGATAATCTTTGTTTTCCTTAACTTCCTTTTTGTTCAATGATGATATGTTACTTAACGGAATTTCTTTCAATCCTAATTCTTCTTTTAGTGATTGATATAGTTTTTCCATATCTTCATTTAAATTATTCTCATGGGCAATGTATTTTACCCCATCATCAATAATTCTTTGTTTAATCACTTCCAATTGTTCTTGGGAAGGCAATGCACCATATTTCGATAACGAAACTGGATACACTTTGATTCCATATGATTTTTGCCAAATACCAAAACTTGGTGTCATTGACACAAATGCAATGTCATTGTTTCCACCTTTTAATTCTTGGAAACCAACATCCAATCGTGTTAAATCCATTTCTAATGCATCAAAGTTTTCATGAAATGTCGCCTCGTATTCAGGGTATTGCTCAATCAAGTAATCTCGAATAATCTCAGCACTACTAATCATGGAAATAGGATCCATCCAAATCATCGGATCATCTTTGTACATATCCACACTTTTGAATAAGTCACTATCGTAATAATTGCTTTCAATTGCTACTGTTTGTCCATTGGATTGTGATGTCGTATAACGTTGAAACTTATACAACACACTACGACTACCCAAATCAACCAAATCTAATTTTGCTTTTCGAATATCGTTCGCATTAATATCAAAATAAGGTTCTAACTCATTGATATAAAACAGTACTTTACTCTTTTCTAACTGTTTCTTAAAACCTTTATCGATAGATGCTGTTTGAATTGCTCCAGAATCTGATATATTGTCCACTTTTACATATTCCCCACCAATGCGTTCCACCAAATATTGAATTGGATATACTGTTACACTAATATTCGGTGATGTTGGTTTACATGCACTGACTACTAGAAGTAAAGCACAAACGCTTAGTAAAGAAAGGATTTTTTTATATTTCATAAAACTCCTCCATTGTTTAAATTATAGCATAATTCCACTTTGTTTACTTAAAAAGATACTACACTTTTCTTAAAAAAATGTGAAGTAAAATAAGTAGTATAAAACGTCATGAAGAACATTAAAGTCACAATGCAACGCAAGAGATCACAGAACAACATTAAAAATACTGCAGAAAGCGGATAGTTGACAGCTAGAAATCAAACAAAAGAAAAGTTAGAATATGCATTCTCTATGTGATATCGAGAATACCAACTCCTAACTTTTTAAAATGTTTCTTACTTTTGTTTTATTCGCATCCAAGGTAAACGTTCTTCTTTTCTTGTCTGCAACTCTTTATGATGAATGTAATCATCCACTAAGATTGAGATAAATACTAGTATCCATACTAATATTCCATTCACGACTAAGGTTAAGAAGATTCGATCAACCAACCATGTATTAAATGCCATTGTTGTTTGTTGTAACCCTATCATCAATAAGAATACAATTAATTCTTTCACAAATACCGTTGCTACACAAAGAAGCACATTCTCCAGCATCGATTCATTAATTTGTTTAATCCATACGCGTACTAATAAACACATAACAACAAAGATAAATGTGTATAAGAACGGTGTAAAAGAATAAAAGAAATCATAAAACATACCGAATAAAATCGATAAAATCAAAGAATCCACAAAGTCTAAGTGACGAATCGTCAATACCATTGCACAGAATCCTAAACATGGTACAAAATACATACCACTTGCTCCAAAGTTACCAGGAAAAGCCATCGCAATGGCTCCGTCGATTAAGAAACAAGCAAACACTAATAAGTATCTAGCTAACATATTATTTCACCTTCAATACAGAAACAAAACTGAAGTCATTAAAATCAACACTAGGTGTTACTTCGATCATCTTTCCTTTTGAATTGTAGGATTCTTCTACCGTTTTTACTTTACCAACTAAAATCCCAGGAGGGAAAACACCACCATTCCCTGAGGTAATAATCTTCATGCCTTTTTCCACTTTCGCATTAGCTTCAAACAATTGGATGGTATACACACCCTTCTTAACATCATAACCTTCTAGTATTCCATCTGTTGTACCATTTTTTAATTCCACTCGAACAGAAACGTTGACATCTCCATTCTCCGTTGATAACAATTTCACTTTGGCAGTGTTAGAAGTAACCTCTCCCACTTTACCTAATAAACCTTTCGAAGTAATCACTGCCATATCTGTAGTAATGCCATCATCACTACCCTTATTAATCACGATTGTATTACTCCATGTGGAAATATCACGATACATCACAGAAGCGTTAATTTTATCATAATTAGCATTTACTTTAAAATTCATTAAATCTTCCATCTCTTTAAGCATTCTTGTTTTTTCATCCAATTCTGCTTTGTTTGATTTTTGTGAAGCGATAATTTCATTTAATCGATCATTTTCTTCTTGCACTGTTTTTAACTCATCTAAATTGTGTTGCCAATTCGTAATTGTTTCAACAGGGTGATCAATTAAAGAATAACGAATCATTGAAAATACATTATAACCAAATTTGGATAATGCATTTGCTCCGCTAATCAAAGTGATTACACTTACTAATACCAATACTATAATTAGTGAAATTAATATTTTTTGTATTCTAGTAAATCTTTTTACTTCTTGTTGTACATTTTTTAATTTCATTTAGTCACCATCTTTATCATAATACTATTGTTATTATAAACTAAAAAGGGTTATTCAACAACGAAAAAACGGAAGTTTCCTTCCGTTTCACAATAATTGGTTCTCTTTAAAACTAAAATAATTGTTATGACCAACAATGATATGGTCTAATAGTGAAATACCAACTAATTGTCCTACTTCGTCTAACTGTTGTGTAACTTGCATATCTTGGTTTGAGGGTTCGCAATCATTACTTGGATGATTGTGTGATATCAAGATGCGAGCACACCCATGGGTTATGGCAGCTTTATAGATTTCTCGCGCATGCACAACACTTGTATTCAAGGAACCAACAAATAATGTCTCTTCTGCGATGATCGTATGTTTCGTATTAAGAAACAACACAACAAAGTGTTCTTGTTGTTTGTTTCCAATCTTCTTCATCAAATAATCAGCAATCTCTTTTGGGCTGTTAATTGCTTGTTGATTTGTTAAGTTTTCATAACTCGCTCGTTTCGTCAATTCAAAACAGGCGAGAAACATCATTGCTTTTGCTTCACTAATTCCTTTGATGCTCATAAAATCATCAAGAGACATCTTCCCCATACTAGCTAAACCATTGGCTTCATGAATCAAAGTATCTGCCAACTGCAGGACACTTGTGCCTTTGTAACCACAACGAAGTAATAAGGCAACCAATTCTCGATTGCTCAATTTTTCAATTCCGTACTTCAATGCTTTTTCTCTTGGTCTTTCTGACGCAAGCATTTCTTTTACTTTAACTTTCAATCACATCCATTATTTAAATTATCATGTAGGATATCACAAAAAAGGAAGACACGAAAACAATTATCAAAAGTTTTATATGATAGCATAAGGATACTTATCTACCCCAAGTAGCACGAAATGGTCCAATATTGATAGATCCTCTTCCTGAGAAAAAGATTTTATAGATCGCCGCCACACCACCAGCGATACATAGTCCTGTTACCCAAGAAACAGCACTACCATAGTATTGTTGCATTTCTTCAACACGTAGTTTTCTCGACATCATTTTTTCACCTCCCACTAATATATATATGCGATATTTTTAGAAATTCGTGACAATTTGTTAAATTATTTAGATTTTCAATAAAATAAGATTTTGCTTTACCTCTAATAAGTACTTTTATCCTCTTCTTTCTTAACGTTTTTCTATTTAAATGCTTACTAAAAAATATCAGTTTTCACGATTCCCTCAAAAAAAAGATGGTATAATATGTATATAGATAGCACTTCTCTTACCCATCTTTTGTAGAAATTCGAGCATCAAGAATACAGAAAAAGAGAAAACCAAACCATAACAGATGATGAAACAATATAAATTGTATTCATCCTAGGAAGGGGGAAAACAAAATGAAAAAGTATTTAATAACATTGGCTTCTATATTAGTACTTTGTAGTGCATGTACAGCCAAAGCATCAGACAACAAAAAAGAAACAAATAATAAGGAATTTTATAATGCCTATGATAAAATTTCAAAAGACAAAACACAGAAGGTACAAAGTGAAATAGATATGACACTCAATATTTCAGATTCAAATCTTCTGTATCAAAATAGCCAGTATGTGGTGTTGGCACAAGTGGAATCCATTGATGGCGGTGACACGTATAATGAACAAGGTGATTATCACATGTACCCTTATACTTATGGATCCCTAAAAGTATTGGAAGTTTATAAAGGTGATTTAAAAGCGAATGAATCCTACCCATTTGTAAGACCTGGAGGAACGGTATCATTTGAGGATTACAAAGCATCTCTAAACGCAGAACAAAAAGAAAAAACACTACGAATGATGAAAGATGATATTCCAGAGTATGTAGAGTGTTATTTTGGAGATGATATTAAAATCAAAGCCGGAACAACTTATTTAATGTATATTAATGGTGCTAGTGATGATTTAACAATGATACCAAAAAAAGGAAGCTTGTTGTTATATGGTTGGGAAGGAGGACTTAGAGAAGTCCAACAAGAAGACGATAAAACAAAGGTATTCAACAATATCAGTGGAGAATGGGAAGACCTTTCAAAGGTATTGCCTGAAAAATCATAACAAGTAAAATAACTAGATGAATGAGCAATCACACATAAAATAAAAAGAAAAGATGGATTACATTGTTTGAAAAACAAATGGTTTCCATCTTTTTTTACGACTCGCTATATTGAGCTTTTTTCTATTTATTATTTTACTAATCTACTTTACTATCTTTAATCGATGCTTGAAGCCCTTGTAGTTCCTCTAACGTCAAATAACGCCATTCCCCCACACGAAGTGAACCTAATTTAATATTCATGATACGCGTACGTTTTAATTCTTGTACACGAAATCCTAAAGCATTACACATTCTTCTTATTTGACGATTTAACCCTTCTAAAAGAATTATTTGAAAACTATATGTATCCATCTTTTTCACACGCGCTTTTTTTGTGATTTGGTAAGTGTTATTTACTGGATTATAGATTTTAACACCACTCGCTAATTTTGATACAAAATCTTGCGTGATGGCATGGTTGACACGTACTTGGTATTCTTTTTCATGTCCATTACTTAAACGTAAAATCTTATTCACAATATCTCCATCATTGGTAAGTAAAATTAATCCCGAAGAATCTTTATCCAATCTTCCAATTGGAAAGATACTTTCCTTATAGTTCATAAAATCGCAAATATTTCCTTCAATTTCACGATCTGTTGTACACGTGATACCAACAGGTTTATTCAAAGCAATGTATACAAAACTTTTCTTTGGCTCAATAAGGTGTTCATTTACGCACACACTTTGTTCTTCACAAACACTATCACCCAGTGTTGCTACTTTTCCATCAATAGTTACTTGCCCATTTTCGATGTAGCGATCTGCTTCTCTTCTTGAACAATAACCTGAACTACTAATATATTTATTTAATCGAATGCGTTGCTTTGTTTCATGTTGCATTGCAAAATTCGTTTGTTCATTGTCTGTTTTGATTCGAAATGCTCTTTTCATTCACAAATCCTTTCTACAACCCTTTTGTAGGATGTTATCTCGTTCTTTATTTTATCATAGATAAACTTTTTTAGATAATGATAATTGAATTGACTTTATTTTTCATTTTAAAAATAGCATAAAAATCTAGTTATCCGCATAAAAACTGGACTTATCACACTTTA
>CAYJIZ010000015.1:0-63785 GCA_964370395.1 uncultured Erysipelotrichaceae bacterium | reverse complement strand
TCCCACTCAATCGTCGCACATGGCTTAGGTGATAAGTCATACACAACACGATTTACATTCGCTACTTCACTTAAGATACGATCTGTAATCTTCATTAAAATAGGCCAATCAATCGGTTCAATTGAAGCAGTCATTGCATCGATTGTATTTACTGCACGAATGATCACTGGATATTCATAACAACGTTCATTGTTTTTTACACCCACTGATTTAAACTCAGGTACAGCAGTAAAGTATTGCCATACTTTTTTATCTAATCCAGCAATCGCAAACTCTTCACGTAAGATTGCATCCGATTCACGAACTGCTTCTAAACGATCCTTTGTAATTGCTCCTAAACAACGAACACCAAGCCCTGGTCCAGGGAAAGGTTGACGATATACCATATCATGAGGTAATCCTAATTCGATTCCACATGCACGAACTTCATCTTTGAATAATTGATATAATGGTTCAACTAATTCAAATTGTAAGTCTTCAGGCAATCCACCTACATTATGATGTGACTTAACACATTTCGCCGTTTTTGTACCTGACTCAATAATATCAGGATAAATCGTACCTTGCGCTAAGAAATCAATTCCATCTAATTTACGAGCTTCTTCTTCGAATACACGAATGAATTCTGCTCCAATAATTTTACGCTTTTGTTCAGGGTCAGCAACACCATCAAGTTTTCCTAAGAAACGATCCGCTGCATCCACATATACTAAATTTGCTTCTAATTGGTTTTGGAAAACTTCAATGACATCTTCCGATTCCCCTTTACGCATTAACCCATGGTTAACATGCACACAAACCAATTGTTTTCCAATCGCTTTGATTAATAATGCTGCTACTACTGAAGAATCCACTCCCCCAGATAGCGCCAATAATACTTTGCGATCTCCCACTTGTTGGCGAATCAATTCAACTTGATCTGCAACAAAGTTTTTCATATTCCAGTTTTTTTCTGCTTTGCACTCATCCAATACGAATTGTGTTAACACTTTCATTAACTCTTCTTCACTTTTTGGATACGCTTTGTTTTCTACTTTTGCTAATTCGTGATCAAATGCAATCACAGGATATCCAGCATCATAAATCGCATGATTTACATCGATTGCTTCCCCATCAATGATATTGTTTTCTCCACCACTAATGATGATTCCCTTTACATTTGACATCGCTTTTAATTCTTCCACACTAATATCATGTGCTTTAATTTCACTAAATACACCAATTTCACGAACACAACGAGCAATCGTTGTATTTTCATGGCTACCTAAGTCTAAAATTACTATTGTATCTTGCTTCATTCTTATACCTCTATTAGTTTGTGTAGTTGTCAAAGTACCCTTGTACTAACACAACCGGAGTTCCTTTGTCTCCACTACCACTCGTTAAATCACATAAAGAACCGATTAAGTCAGTTAATTGTCTAGGCGTAGTACCTTGTGCTGCCATGTTTCCAACTAAGTTATCGTCTTTTTCTTTAATACTTTTCGCAATGGCATCCTTTAACTCTTCTCCACTTAAGTGCTTAAAGTCATTGTCTGCTAAGTATTTCAATTTCAATTCATTTGGGGTACCAATTAAACCGTCCGTAAACGCTGGTGATACACATGGATCAGCCAATTCCCAAATTTTCCCTTGTGGGTCTTTAAAAGCACCATCTCCATACACCATTACTTCAATATGTTTTCCTGTAGCTTTCAAAATTTGGTCTTGAATATCCAATACCAAAGGTTTGCATTCTTGAGGGAATAGTTTCACACTATCCTCTGTTGATTTATTCGATCCTAATAATCCATATGCACTATTGAATCCACTTCCATCCACACTTGCATTCATAATGTCATCTAATCCACAAACCACTTTTGCTCCATTTGCTAATAAGATTCTTTTTGTACGAGCACGCGTATGAATGTCACATGTTAATACATGATCCGCATAGTCTAAAATTGCTTTTGCTTGATTCGCAAATACAACCTCTACTTCTGCACCAGCTTCTTTAATGATACTTGCATAGTAATCTACATAGTCTACTCCTGTAAACTCATGTTTGTTTTCACCAAACAATTCACGATATTTTGCTAACGATAAAACATCACTGTATGGATTTACATTTGCTTCATCCAATTGGTCCAAAGAAACCAACTCGTTTCCTACTTCATCACTTGGATAACTTAACATTAACACTACTTTCTTCGCTCCCATTGCAATTCCTTTTAAACAAATCGCAAAACGATTACGTGATAAAATTGGGAAAATAACACCGATTGTTTCTCCTCCTAATTTTGTTTTCACATCTTTCGCAATCGCTTCTACAGAAGCGTAGTTACCTTGTGAACGTGCAACAATCGATTCCGTGATCGCCACAACATCGCGATCTCTTAATTCAAAACCTTCACTCTTTGCTGCATCTAATACACTGTCTACCACAATCTTCGCTAAATCATCGTTTTCACGAATAATGGGACAACGTACTCCTCTTGAGATAGTTCCTACTTTTCTTTCCATAATGTTCACCTTTCTTTTTTATAATTCAAACATAGTTATTATAATATGCACAAGCCTTGTCCACAAGGTTTTTTACACAAATTTCCACCTTTTTCGCCACATCTTCACTACTTTTCCCATACATTTAAAAATCCCACCCAAAAAGCAAAAAAAAGGCAATGTGTTTTCACATTACCAATTGCTTAAGCTGATGGGTTTGACTTTCTTATAAAAGCCCCAACAATATAAATAACAGGAATAGCTAATGGTGCAATTAAACTCGCAACATTCACATTACTTAAATCTCCAGTAAGGGTCGTTCCAATTTGGAAAGAAACAACAATAAATCCCATGATTAGGCATTTTGTTGTTTTTCTAGCATCCTTCACTGCTCCAAAACCAACTCTTGCTGCAATTAATTCAACAAGACCAATTGCGATAAACAATACAATTGCTGCAGCCATCAATTCTTCTTTTACATCTGGCATAACTTCTTTCGCTGCTCCAAAACCAATCACAAGCGATGTTCCAATAAAAATGTTTAAGATTCCCCAAATTACCATAAACACACTTGCAAACTTTAATAATCCTTTACCATTCATACAAAATTTCTCCTTATTCTATGCTTTTGACACTTCTTTCAGTACACATAAATAATACTTACTTGTATACTTTTTGTCAATTTTTACCAGAAACTCGTTACTCCTCATTCAATTTGCGCAAATCTTCTAACAAACGATTTCCAACCCTAGATTGTTTCTCTTCAAACGCTTGGACATTTTTCTTATGACTGTACTGTATTTCATTATGCAATTCTCGCGCAGAGATAATATGTGCTCCTTGCCCACTAGCCAATACTTGCTCCAACCCATCTGAAGTAGCAACAATCACATGGTATTGTTCGCTTAATTGTGCCACTTTCTTTTCAATGTACGCATCTTCTGTTTGTCCTTTTTTTGTATACACAACAAGCACGCTACCATTTTCATTCACACTTCCTAATCCATCTTTCACCAAGTAACCATCAAATACAATTTCTAAGTGATACTTTTTAAATCCTTGATAACTACTCATGATATCCAACAAACGACTTCTTGCTGCATCTAGATTATCCTTTGCGATGTCTTTTAACTCGTCCCAAGCATAAATTATATTGTATCCATCCACTAACATATACGTTTCTTTTCGTTGCTTAATGACAACCTTATCTTCATTCAAACTTACTTTCTTATTACGCAACTTCGTTTTGTCTTCTCCATAGGTTCTTTTCATAACTCGTGCTAGTTCTTTGTCATCAATTGTAACTTTACGATGTGCCACTTGTTGTTCCTGTTTCGCTTCAACATAACACGCTTTCACATGCATATGTTGCTTTACTTCATTCCAAGGTACATAAAACCCTGCTCCATGCGCACAGAAGATACTCCCACTGCTGTTTTGTACATCGCTGTTCGCATCATATTGAATCATATCAATTAACTGCAGTGCATCAACGCATGGCTTGTAACCAAGCATCGTACAGTACAGACGACCACTACCTTTGCTATAAGCGATGACTTCATTATGATAATTTTGCATCTTTCTTACTGGTGCACTTCCACAAATGATCATGGTTTGCTCCTCTGTATTTGGTAATGTAAAAGAGGCATTCATCGCTTCTAAATCATACATTGCTTTACTTAAATAAGCAGCATCGATTTCCAAACGGAACTGATAATAAGGTTCCAGTAAAATACTTTCACTCTCCATTAACCCTTGTCGAACAGCTCGATACGTAGCTTCTCTAAAATCTCCACCTTCTGTATGTTTTAGATGTGCTTTTCCACCAATTAAAGTAATCCGCATATCTGTAATCGGACTTCCTGTTAACACACCAAGGTGTTCTTTCTCTTGTAGATGATTCAACACCAAGCGTTGCCAATTACGTGAAAGCAAATCTTCACTCACTTCACTTCGAAATTGCAATCCCTCATTACGCTCTAACGGTTCTAACAATAGATGTACCTCGGCATAATGACGCAATGGTTCAAAGTGACCAACTCCTTCTACTGTTTTTGTGATAGTTTCTTTTAACACAACACTTCCTTCATCAAATTCAACCGCAATCTGAAAACGTTCTAATATTGTATTTTTAAGTACTTCAATTTGTATTTCACCCATCAATTGTACCGTGATTTCTTGTTTTCTTTCATCAAAGGAAACGGATAACTGAGGATCTTCTTGTGCTAGTATTTGCATCTGTTTCATAACCCCTATTACATCACTATGATCAGGTAAAACAACCCGATAACGCATGTAGGAAGAAAGAACTGGTGCTTGTGTTGTTTGCACAAAACCTAATCCTTCTCCAGCCATAATTGTCTGTAGGCCTTTTAGAGCACACACTTCTCCTGCAAAAACTTCATTTACACTTTGAAATTTATTCCCTGAATACAAACGAATCTGGTCAACTTTCTCATTGTCATTGATTTTTTGCTTCGCTTTTAAACTTCCCCCAACCATTCGGATATGTGTTAATCGATTCCCATGTTCATCATGTGTAATCTTATACACTTTCGCACCAAATTGTTCAGGATAAATCTCTTCTTTTGTATACATCGAAAAAGCATCCAGTAAGTCTTTGATTCCCTTCATCTTTAGAGCAGAACCAAAAAAACAAGGAAATACTTTACGTTGTTTGATCGCCGTTTGCAATTGTTCAATTGACAAAGAACCTTCTTGAAGATAATGCTCCAACAAACTATCATCACAAAGTGAAATTTTCTCATCACGAATCGTTGTATCAAGGGTAAAATCAACACACTTTTCACTGAACTTCGCTTCCATCATTCGCATTAATTCTTCTTTTTCAAAATGTGTAATATCCATTTTATTGACAAACACAAAGGTAGGAACTTGGTAGTGTTGTAGCAATTGCCAAATCGTTTCACTATGTACTTGTACCCCATCCAATGCATTCATCACAACGATTGCATAATCCAATACTTGTAAGGTTCTTTCCATCTCACTTGAGAAATCAACATGACCTGGTGTATCCATTAATGTAATCT
Organism: uncultured Erysipelotrichaceae bacterium; assembly: GCA_964370395.1. Classification (GTDB taxonomy): domain Bacteria; phylum Bacillota_I; class Bacilli_A; order Erysipelotrichales; family Erysipelotrichaceae; genus JBGUVL01. The sequence goes on along the minus strand of CAYJIZ010000015.1, from coordinate 58,254 downwards.
CGCAATCTTTGTATGTTAATCTAGCTTGTTTCGCATAGATTGTAATACCGCGTTGTCTTTCTTGCGCATTAAAATCAAGAAACGTATCTTGGTGATCCACCCTTCCTATTTTACGAATGCTTCCTGCTTCATACAGCAAACCTTCTGATAATGTTGTTTTCCCAGCATCGACATGAGCTAGCGTTCCAATCACAATACGTTTCATCATTTACTCCTATTTCTTTTGCTGTTATTAGTATACCAAAAAAATACGCAACTTTATCGCGTATTTTTTTATTCTTTTTCGATTGTTAGTTAAGTTAGCTATTGTTTGTTTACCAAGCTTTGTACAAACGCATTCACAGGGTGTTCTACAATCTCTTGTGGTGAAGCAAATTGTTGCACAACCCCTTGGTCCATTACCAATACTTTCGTACCTAACTTTAGTGCTTCCTTAATATCATGGGTAACAAATAAGATAGTTATCCCCGTTTCTTGATGAATACGTTTGATTTCATCTTGTAATGAACTACGTGTAATTTCATCAACCGCACTAAATGGCTCATCCATCAATAAGATATCAGGAGAGGCAGCAAGTGATCTTGCAATCCCAACACGTTGTTGTTGCCCCCCACTTAATTCATCAGGATAACGCGCACGAAGGGCATCATCCAATCCAACAATACCCATCCATTTTGTAATTGCGTTCGCCGTTTTTTCTTTGTTCTTTTTGTTTAATAAGTTTGGCACAAAGGCAATGTTTTGTTCAACACTTAAATGAGGAAACAATACACTTCCTTGAATCGCATATCCAATATTACGTCTTAGAAATATTAAGTCCTCTTTTTGAATGTCTTTTCCATGAACAAACACACTTCCACTTGTCGGAGTTAACAGGCCATTCACCATTTTTAAAATGGTCGTTTTCCCACAACCTGAGCTTCCGATAATACTGACGAACTCACCCTCATGAATCGTCAAAGAAAAATCATTGATGATTACATTTTTATCGTAAGCCATACTTATGTTTTTGTATTCAATTACTTCCATTTTAATCACCTACTCCAACAAGCCTTTCGCTTCTAAAAATGCTTTTGCAACATCTTTTGGTTCTTTCTTTTCGTTTTCTACTTGGTAGTTCATGCTCGACATAGCTTCATCACTTATCGCATGTTCTAATTTCTTTAATATTGTTTTTAACTCTGGGTATTGTTGTAATACTTCATCACGCACAACAAACCCACACATATACGAAGGATACAAATTCTTATCATCTTTTAATATCGTAATATTAGAAGCAGACAATTGTCCATCCGTCGTGAAGACAATCATCGCATCAATTTTCTTTTGATTAATCGCATCATATTTTAATCCAATATCAATATCCATCGTTCCTTTGAATTCTAAATTATAAGCTTCTGTTAACGCATTGAATCCATCTTCTCGTTCAAAGAAATCATACTCAGAACCAAAGATTAACTGGTCGTCCACTTTCGCTAAATCAGAAAACGTTTTAATATCGTACTGATCTGCAATATCTTTACGAATGGCAATACTGAAAGTGTTATTAAAACCTAACATCGTTTGCCAAGTCATACCCATCTTTTCGTATCCTTTTTGCAGTTGATCAAATTGTTTCTCTGTATACAAGCCATCTTTCTTTAATACCTGATTCCAACCTGTTCCCGTATATTCTGGGTACAAATCAAACTTTTTGCTTTCCATACCTGGTTGAATATTTGAGGTTCCACCACCTACCCCTTGTGTTACTTCCACTTTGAACTTGCCATCTTGTTGGATTAACAAGCTCAACATTTCACCGATAATATATTGTTCTGTCATTGGTTTTGTCGCAATATGAATGACCTTTTTTTGCGTTGGCAATTGCAATGTATAAGCAATCACTAATGCACTTAATGTTGTTAGTATGGCAACAATCATGATGCGTTTGTCTTTTCGTTGAAAACGTCTTCTTGCCATTCTTTTTTCAATAAAGCCTAAAACAAAATCAAAGAATAACGCCAATAACGCAATTAATAAACTACCTACAATTGTCATCGCTTTATTGTTTGTTGTGATTCCTCGATAAATGGCTACCCCTAATCCACCAGCACCAATAAATGAAGCAATCCCCGCTAGTGCAATTGTCATAACAGCCATGTTTCGCACACCACTCATAATCATCGGTAATGCCAAAGGTAACTTCACTTTGTACAACACTTGAAACCTTGTACATCCCATTCCTTTTGCTGCTTCAATTAAATGTGGATCCACATTTGTTATCCCAGTATATGTATTTCTTACCATTGGCAAAAGTGCATAAATAATCAAAGCGATAATTGCTGTGGTATCACCAATTCCTGAAACAGGAATCAAAAACCCTAGCAATGAAATAGAAGGAATGGTATAAATGAAATTCACAACACCCAAAGATATTTTAGAAGTCCGCTTGTATTCCGAAATAAAAATACCAAACAACAAACCAATTACACCTGCAATTACAATTGCTGTTAAGGCAATTTGAATATGCTCTACTAATAAACGCATGAAAAAATCTGCTTTACTTGTAAAGACATGGATTACTTCATTCATAAACTTCCCCCTTCATCACATTCAATGTAATTTTATTATCCTATGTTACGATTCTTTTTACAACTTTGATACTCTATCTACAATAAAAAAAGCGCGTAAAAATAAATACGCACTTTACTTGTTTTCTCTATGTACAACACATGGATTACCATAAGCAATCGTATTAGAAGGTATGTCTTTTGTAACTACACTTCCTGCACCGATTACAACATTATCACCAATGCTTACACCTGGCATAATAATCGCTCCACCACCAATCCAAACATTGTCTCCGATATGAACGGGTGCTGTTTGCGTCTTACAAAACGCAAAGCTGCCATCTTCTTTTAATTCACCAAAACGTTCTTTGGCACTGACAGGATGAAACGCTGTATAAATTTGTACGTTTGGTGCAATCAATGCATTATCCCCAATACGAATTTCATTATCATCCAAAAAGGTACAATTCATATTTACTTCACAATTATTCCCAAAGTAAATATTGTTTCCATAATCAACAATAAATGGTGCCGTAATCCATAAGTTCTCACCGCGACCACCTAATAGCGCATGTAGTATTTCATCTTTTTTCGCTTGGTTCGCACTGTCTGTTAGATTATAATCGCGTGCCAAATCTTTTGCTTTATGCCATTGTGTTAATAATTCTGGATCACCACAATCATACAATTCACCTGCTAACATCTTTTCTCTTTCACTCATAAATATGTTTTCCTTTCTTCACTTACTTATTTATCAATTGATTATATTATACCATTTTATGAATCCAATATTCTATCCCCTAAAATGACTTGAAATCTTCTTTCCACTCTTCTTTATGTATTTCGCACTGCTTTAAGCACATAAAATTTACTGTTTTATATTATAAGAAATTCTACTTTTCAAAGGAAAACCCTCGCCACAAATAAATACCTAAAACAGCAGTGAAAAATGTAGCAGATAATACACTAAATCGTTCCGCAATACCAAAGTATTCGCTTGGTACAACTCCAACACCAATGGCACCAACAAGCATAAGCAACAAAGTGAAACAAGCCCATTTTGATAATGCGATATACTGTTTGTCTTTGTATCCACCAATCATAATAAAAACCAAAGAAGCAATCGACAATAATACTACACAAAAGGTCACAACATAGGTATGCATAATATCTTGAAACGTTCCAGCGTAACCACTTGTCGACAAAGGAAACAAACCATATCCAATACAGGATACCCAGTTCATTATGGTGAACAAGTGGATACCAAAACGTATTGTTTTATTTAGTTTTTTCTCAATCGCAATCGAAACAAGTGTCACACATAATACTGAACACGAACTATATAATAACGAAAGTTGATTCCATAAAGTAAGCGAAGGAGCATCCTTTGCAAATAAATCACTAACTGCTTGTGACATCCAATCATACCCTGGGTATGCCAATGGTGAAAACACTACCGCAACTACATAAGAAAGAAAAGCAACCACACCCAACAAACCCAAATAATTGATTAGTTTTCTATTCATGTTCATTACCCAATCCATACAATACACTAAACTGCTTAATGTGCTCTTCTAGCATTTTCAACGCATCTTGTTCGCGTTCTGGTTGCGCATCGCAAAGGGAAATCAAAAATTGAATAGGAGCATAAAAATGCAACGCTATCGTTCTACAATCGTATTCTTTCCTTTTATCACTTGGGATCATACTTTCAAATAGTCTACTTTGGTACTGTAATGGATCATCGAAATATTGACTCATATACATTTTCCGCATTGATTCATCATCGAATTGCGTGATGACTAACATCTTACGAAACTTCTTATTGAAGTCATCGTGTATGTAATAGGAAAATAGCGATTTCCCTAATTGTAATATCGCTTCTATACGCATCTTCGAAAAAGCCGGATAATCCTCTTGCGAATCCATACCATTCATGTTGAATTGGCTCATTTGCTGTATGTATCTTTGTTTCATCAAATGAACAATGGCATCAAAGATGTCTTGTTTACTTTGGTAATGTTTGTATAGCGAAGGTGCCTTAATACCAACCGCTTTCGCAATCTCATCAACAGTAACTGCACCAAACCCACGTTTGGAAAATAAGGTTAATGCTTCTTCTATTATCTTATCTTTTGTTGCCATACTGACCTCCGGCTAATGTTTATTAGCTACATTAATTATAGGCTAACACTCATTAGCCGTCAATCCCTTTTCATACAAAAAAAGACATCAATCAAAAGTATGATTCGATGCCTTGTGTATTACTACAAACAATCACTTTTTATTGTTTGCGTAGTAAGATGATGAAATGATAAATAGCAACAATCATTAATAAAACAAAAGATAAAACTAATAAAATCGCATCAATAGAACCTTCCCTAATTTTCATAATTAGAAAAGCCATTTCACTTTGTTCAAGATAGTCACGTTGAAATGCAAAGGCAAAAGCCCACACAGCAAAAAACAAAGTAAATAAACTTTGTACCACGCCTAACCACCGAAACGTTTTCTTTTTCAAAAAGTAAACCAAACCGATTAAAAAACTACTTACTAAAAACGCCCAATAAAAAATCCATATCCACTGCATCTCTCATCCCTTCTCTCTTTTTCTTATTATCGCATATATCTTTTTTTATTGCATACAAATCTTAAATTACTCACATTCACAATTCCACTTAGCATTTTCCACTAAATTTGTACATTTGTCATGAGTCCCATCATGGTATAATAAAATAAATAAGGAGATGGTTTTATGTCAATTACAGTCAACATTTATTATACGGGTACAAATGGAAATGCAAGAAAATTTGCGGAAGAAATGAGTACAAGTGGTCTAGTGGATTTGATTAGAGCTGAAGATGGAAACGAAAGATATGAATACTTTTTTCCAATGGAAGACAAAGAAACCGTTCTATTGATTGATTCCTGGGTTAACCAAGACGCGATTGATCTACACCACGCATCAAAAATGATGGAACAAATCATTCAATTAAGAGATAAATACGATCTTCATATTAAGGTAGAACGTTACACAAGTGATGTAGATGACTTACCTGAACATGATAAGGAATTCATTCGACGCTAGTTTAAATTGATAATCTGTACATTTTAAAATTCTAAAAAAGTGGTAAAAAACTACCACTTTTTTCTTTGTTTACTTCAATTTGTTATTTTGGTTTTGGTAAAAGTATTATTCCATATCTCTGCATCATTTCAAATAATGCAAAACGAAATGTTAATCTATTATTCACAACATATGAAAACCTGATTTATCCATCACTTATAATATCGTTTCTTGTTTGATTCATATAACTACTAGTTTTAAAATAATATCTTACATTTCTAAAGGTGCAACCCATATTTCCATTTGGCTGAATTCTGTATTTGTGTGATAGTATTTTTCAATCATGAGTGGTTTTGTGACAAGTTTATGATTAGGTAGCCATGTTTCAAACAAGTATTTATTTGCTTGATTTAAAGCAGTTGTGACAAGTTGTTCAAATGATTCTGCTTCTATTTTGCATATTATATACTCTTCTGCTGGCAATTCAAAACACACCATATTGTTTGGACATACATTCGTTGATACTGAACTATCACCTACAAAATATCGAAATGTTCCCTTATCTAAATCAGCACTATGTGATACTCCAAGTTCTGTACCATTGAAAATAATATTGTCTTTATTTCTTTTTTCTTCGCGAAATTCTTGCCATAGTTGTCCAGGAATATCAACACCTGTGTTTTCCCCAAGTGGTAATTGCGCAGCAATGTTTATCTCTTTTTCAAACCCGAAATAAATTTCTTCTGCTTCCAACGTTTTACGCTGAATTTCTAAAACAATATCACCTACAATAAGTGGAACATTTTCATCAATGATAACGTAATTAGAGGAAAGTTCAGGTTTGTCAAATGTATTCAACATAGGCTTGGTTTTTCTATATTCATCAGGAGTAATATGATAAGCTTTCTTAAATGCTCTTGTGAAATTAGCATGATCTGAAAACCCATATTTTAACGCGATATCTAAAATTCTTTCTTCTGTATTTTTTAACTCAGTGATTACTTTTGATAATCGCCGAAGCTTAATATATTCTTGAACAGGTTTTTTTACCAAACGCTTAAATAAACGTTGGTAATAAAATAAAGATAGGTTAGCAATATTAGCAAGTTCCTCAATTTCTATTGTCTCTGTTAAATGCAATTCGATATAATTTAATGTTGTTTCAATACTTTCCCATGCGTACATATCCGTACCTCCTTGTGTTCCATTATAGTTTACATCAAAGCCTTCTACACGACTTGTCGCACAATGCTCTCTTCTCATACTATCTATATCAAAAAAAGAAACCACACCTAATGGTGCGGTTAAAATTACAATTTAGAACCAATTTATTTTCTAATTTTATGTACCAAATACCAAGTAAATCCAAAGTTGTCTAAGATACATTTAGTAATTTACTTGCTAATTTATGCACTTGTTTTATTTCTCTTGAACACAACTTCCATGATTTTAATTCTTCTAAAACTAGTTCAGGATGCTTTTTACTTATATCTCTCAAAGCGTTTCCTATTGATTTTCGTACATATTCACTTTCATCCTTTTACAAGTAGATAGTATATCTATCGCTACACGGGGATTGTCATTAAAATAAGGACGACTTGTCCATATTCTTAACCCCTCTGAAACAGCTCTACGTACATTAGCACAATCACTATTTAACCACTCACTAATTAAGGGTAAAGCATTTTCATAACCAATAATTGCACAATGATTATCAAAAGCCATTGCTAATATTTCTTGGACTTTCCAACTCTCGTGATTACTTGCTTCTTCTTTCATAAACACTAAAGCATTTATATTGCTATGTGCGCAATACCCTAGTAAAAAAACACCAACTTCTTGTATTTGAATGTTTTCCGATTCATATAATTCCACTCCCATAGTAAAACATTCATCAAGTGAATGCATTTTATAATATTTTTCTGCTTCTTTTTTCACTATTTTTAATGAGTCCTTTTCAGGTAGTAACTTTTGCAAATAATTTCTGAAACTATCCAATATAATCACCTCTACAACTTCTATTTTATAACTTATACAATGTTTTCCCCCAATATTATTTTAGGCATTGTGGTTAAACATCTATTCCAACGCTTATAAAATTTTTCTATACCTAATTTCGATACTCTAGCATGCGTTTCTTCATCTTTTAAAACCCAGTATAAAACATAGGTTACTTTACCTACATTTCTTGTTAATCGAACAGGCAATTCGCCCTCCTTAACTGCATTAAAATCTTTTTGTCTATGCGTTCGTTTTACATAGTGTACATCAATCACACCATCTTGTTTCAGATAAAATTCTGCTACCTCTTTCATCAACGTTTCAATTTCATCTAACTTTGTCAACTTTGCTTCATATATACATATTTCATTAAACATAAAACACCCCCATACCCCCTAACTTTCTAATTGAATTATATCACTTACATAATGATAGGTATAGATAAACAGATATCAAAAGAGTGTATAACATTTGTAACTTCTACAACTTACTCTGATAATAAACATACAATCTTTGTAATCCATTACGTTCATTTTTCTGATGTTTTTGATGATAAGTTTGGATATCAAATTCACTCAAATATTGAAATCAGTCTTGCGATCCCACTGTACTGCAATTTCTTTTCGACTCGTATGAAGTATAAGAAAAGTTGAATAGTAACAATACATTTAGTGGCATCAAAAGGGTATCAAAAAAAATTACAAATGCAAAAACGCCTTAATTAAAGGCGCTTTTCATTGTTTTCACTATTCGAATTCGGTACATGATACATAGCTTATCTCATTCACATGTGTATCATAACATTATTTTTTCCTTGCGATTTAGTATATTCTATTCATTTTACATAAATGACTTAAATTACATAACTAACAGCCCACTTCTTCTATTCATCTAACATCAATTGTTTGTTTTTTGCTTTACTTTTTAGAGACTCTATTTGTTCTTTTTCCACTTCTGCTATACTCTTTTTAGGAGTAGGTAAATCCTCTGGGAGTGTTCCTCCTATTTCAACAATTGCCTTTCTAACTTCTTTCCCAACAGAATGATGAACTTTAGTTGCATCACCTGCATTTCTTATTTTATCATTTCTAATTTTTTCTTCCGCTTGTGAAATTCTAAAAAGATTTGCAATTAATTCAGTGCTCCCCATGTAATCTAAAATTTTTTGCCCTATTATCAATTCTTTTTTTCGATGAATATCCTCTACTGTCATTCCACCGTATAGCCCCATATACCCTGCATTCTGAAATATCGCAAATTCCTCATTTGTAATAACTCCAGCACTTCTTGCTGTTTCAGCAAGAAGTTGATTCCATTGTTTAATATCACCACGGACAACTAAACGTCTACTATCTTCATCTAATTGATTAAAGTGGTCAGCCACTTCCTGTCGATAAGTTTGAATAGCAAAATAAGTTTGCCCTAAAGCAATAACCTCTTTTCGAGGATCACCATTTTGAACAATTAAATAACAAGCATATCTAGAAAGTTCATAGTCGTTTATTGGTTTTTTAGTTGCTCCAGCATCTACGATTTTCCTGACCTCAGGAAAATCGTGTTCAATTATATGCCCACTGTTACTACAAGCTATTTTTGCTCTTTGTATAACTTTGTGAAAGTTTTCCCATTTATTATATTGCAATACTTTTGATAATTCTCTTGCACTCCAATATTCACTTCCATCATCATGAATTCTCTTTATATCCTCAAATAAAATATATTCTCTTGATTTCAAATCACTCATTTTTTCACCCTCCTTTCTTAGTCATATTTATGATATTTATTATACGCTGCTCTATCTTTGTTCTCAATGGAAATCATATAAAAAGTGCCAATTTAATGACACTTTTTATATGATTTATACTATTCTTTATTCAAATTATTCTTTACCGATTAATTATCAAACTTATTAGTTTAAGTTTAACTTGATTTTAATACTGTTTCCTAGTCATATTATACATGTTCTTTATGGTTTTGCAATGGAGCAGTATCAAAATGGTATCATTCTCATATTTAATAACTCTTCATCAATCTATTTTTAGCAAATTTAAAAATACCGCTTTCTACATTAAACATATTTGATAAAATTACCTTTTTTCCTTTTTGAGTTGAAATGATAACTATGGCATATTGTCCATCTTTTTCGACCATATCCGTTAAATTAATTTCCGATTTCCAATGCAATATCTCATCTTTCAAGCTAGCTCCTTCTGCTATTGTACTATTCTTAACCTCACTATTAATATATTTATTCTCTTTTGCAAATAATAATGCTTTCTCCTCTATTTCTTTTTCAGCAATCATTTTTTCTTCATCGTAAACTTCTATTTTTAACTTTTCAAAACTGTAAGATGACGAATTTGTTATTTCGATGAAACCATTTGTACTGAATTTAACATCAATTGTTGCGTTATTATTGCCTATCAAAGATAATGATATTAAAAAGCAAATACATGCTGTGAAAAGCCAACGGAATATTTTTCTACCAAATTCACAAAGAACAATTCGTGTGATATTTTTACGTTTTTGATAAAGCAAAAAAACACAATAAACAAAAAAGAGCACACTAACAATGATTGATGATATTCTCTGTAAATTTTCAGAATATGGTATATTCAAAGGAATAATCAAAGCACTTGCACAAATCATGAATAATGAATATATTTTGAAATCATGAATGATTAGCGAATATTTTTCGTCTGAAATTTTATCATACTTTTTAAAATCGTAATTGAATAAATCATATCTTTTTAAATCATTAAGAATAAAAGCAACTATTTCAATTAAAACATTAAATAAATAAGATCCCGTAAGCATACAATAAAACATAAAATACCAATAAAGAATTCCTTTACTAGGCCATATATTAGAACTAGCAAAAGAAATTTTAAATACTATAATACTGAATGAAGCTAAACCCAGAACAATAGCAATGATAGCCCCTAACCTTGTGACTCTTCTTTGCTCTTTATCTTGATTCTTATCTTTTGATATTTTTTTTGTATAAACTTATTTTTCATTATTTTCCCCTCCATATCTTTAAATCAAATCACCTTTTAGTATCAAGAATTAACTAAATTTTTTTCATCCTCTTCTCTTTTCTTAGATTTACTTTTGATTTTCTCAAACAATTCCGTGATTTTCTTTTCTTCTTCATTAGTAAAATCATTTATTTCTATATCTACTTCATCACCATTATAAATTGCGTCTATCAATTTAACATAATTAAAATCTATTTCATTACAACCATCTTTATTTTTACAATAAATGACATTTCGAGCGTCAACTAGCATAGGGATAGTAGCATTATGTGAAATCACCAATATCTCCCTTCTTCCTTTACTTATTTTTATTGATTCAACTAGACCCTTTTTTATATAATTGGTGGCTAAATTATCCGCAGGTTGATCTATAAACATAGGTGCTATATCACTATCATAACTTAAAACTATATCAAGAAGTATGGCTGTTTTCCACCCATATCTTAATTCATCAAAATCTTTATGATCCTTTGTCATTGTTTTATAAACCTTTTTGTTTGACTGCGCAATTTTATTGTATAATTTATCACTGAAGTCAGCATATTTTTTTACAAGTGGAGATCTTTTCGAAAATTTATTCTCAAATAATGAATAAGGCGTTATATGTTCAAAATCACTTATTTTATAGTCTTTTTTTAATAATTCATTTATACAACACAACATAATATCCTTGTTTAATAGAAAATCATTTTTTATAAACAACTCATGTCCTTGAGATTTTATTGGGTCTGTTTTATATTCAATCGAAAAGTCTTTAATCATCTCCATTTGTTTATAAAATACCTCAATGTTATTGATATATTCAGTTATATTTAAAAATAGATTATCTCTATTTTACCGTTTAAATAATTTAGCTTCCTTTCCTTGTGATTCCTCTGCATCAAATTCCTTAAGTTATAAACATTATATTAAACATATTTGTTCTCGTCAAGAACGATTTAACAAATTTGTTCACCTTTTATATTCATCTATGATATAATCAAGTCAAACATTGATATAATGAGGTGAATTTTATGAATATAGGCGAAAGAATTAAATATGTTCGTAAGTTAAGAGGTATGAAGCAAGAAGAACTTGCTGGTAAAATTGGTCTAACTGCTGATGAGAATGGTCGCACTCGTATTTCTCAATACGAAAATGGCAATCGAACACCAAAAGAAGACATGCTGGAGAAGATTAGTGATGTACTCAATGTGCACTCACTCTATTTAAGTAACAAAAAACATACTGCTGCACTTAATTTTGCATTTACCCTTTTTGAGTATGATAACGATCTTCCAATTATCATAAAGAAAGAAAATGGTCATTACCTTCTCGATTTAGATAATTTTATTTTTGATGATTTCTTTGAAGAATGGATGCAAAAGAAGGCAAACTTGAAAAATGGAATAATTAGCAAAGAAGAATACATCGAATGGAAGTTGAATTATACAGGTAGGGATTGACTTTATGATTCAATATATAGTAATAATCCTAATTGTTTGCATTATTTTTTTATTTATTTTGCAAAAACACAAAAAAGGTATTGAACTTGCAAAAGAAGACAAACACTCATTAAGCTCTAGTAATAGCGAAATATCATATACAGATTATAAAGAAGAATTAGAAATAACAATTCATCAACTAAATAACACATCTTTGCTCGATAGTGCAAACATAGTAGAGATTACAAATAAACAAATTCTAGAAAAATTAAACTCGTGCATTCCAAATATCGGTCAAATGCTAGTGAATACACATAATACGAATGTCGGTAAAAAAATCACTCAAGAAGTTTCCAATTATAACAAACGATATTCTGATAAGTTATATGAAGTTATAATCCCTCCGAATGCTAAACTTTTTAAATCCAAAACTCTAAAAAATGCTAATAGAGGCGGATATACAATTCCTAACAAAAGTAATAGTTTAGGTCAGGCAAATTGGAAACGCGTGGATCCATTAGAGGTATCTAGGGTAAATAAAGTTACTAACATAGTTTCTAATGCAATGAGCGTAGCATCAATGGTTGTAGGTCAATATTACATGGAAGAAATCTCTGCTAAATTGAATTCTATGAGTAAAGAAATAACTGATATTAAAGATTTTCAAGATACAGAATTCAAAAGTAAGGTTGGCTCTATATTGAAAAAAATTATGATTGTATCTAAATTTAAAGAAGAAGTAATTGCTAATTCTTTGATAACTGATAAAGAATTAGCAAAATTATACGATTATGAAGATGAAGCAGATCAATTATTATTACATATTAATATGACAATGAATAATTTAATTAATTCTAATGAAAAAATTAATATAAATACATATGAAGATGCAGTAAAAAAATACAGTTTATTAGGTAAGCAACAAGAAATCCTTTTAAATATTATGAAAGAAGCAGCTTCTTTAAAGTATCTTTTATATGGCGGCAAAGCAACAGTTGAATATTGTAATGCAAAATATCAAAATTCATTTGAACAGTCTCATGCAATAAGCAAAGATCTAAAAACTTGGCATCAACGTCAAATTGAATCATTAAAAATCGATATAGAAAAGAAAAGATCTAAAAAAGTCTATTTCTTATCAGATAAGATCGCGCCAGTTATTGGTTTAATGAACGATGATTTGAATTATCGTTCATTAAGTAAAAATACAGTAGATTCCGTAAAAGCTCAAATAGTGAACGAACCTCTATTATTACAGCATAAACTTGATGTTTTTGATACTAAAACAAGACTAATTGTAAATGATAATAAAATTTACTACTTACCTAACGAGGAATAACAATGAAATAAGAAACAGTACCAAAAGAGTATCATCCATCTCCCTCTATACGCAAAAAAGACCGAATTAATCGGTCTTTTTGAATGTCTGTATACTATTCAAATTCAATTGTGCCTGGAGGCTTACTAGTAATATCTAATAACACTCTATTCACATGTGGGACTTCATTCACAATTCGATTAGATACGATTGCTAACACATCGTAAGGGATTCTAGCCCAATCTGCTGTCATACCATCAATTGATGTTACTGCACGGATTGCAACTGCATACGCATATGTTCTTTGATCCCCCATAACACCTACTGACTTCATATTTGTTACAGCAGTGAAGTATTGCCAGATATCACGATCAAGTCCTGCTTTTGCGATTTCCTCACGTAATATAGCATCTGACTCTCTAACCATTGTTAGTTTTTCTTCTGTGACTTCTCCGATCACACGAATTCCTAATCCAGGTCCTGGGAAAGGTTGACGCCATACCATTTCTTCCGGTAAGCCCAACTCTTGCCCTAACGCTCTTACTTCATCTTTGAATAATGTATTCAATGGCTCGATTAATTTAAACTGCATATCTTCAGGTAATCCACCAACATTATGGTGTGATTTGATTGTTTGTGCAGTGTGTGTTCCTGATTCAATTACGTCTGTATATAATGTTCCTTGTGCTAACCATTTAATGTTTTCACCTTCTGTTAACTTCTTCGCTTCTTCATCAAATGTGTACACAAATTCATTACCGATAATTTTACGTTTTTGTTCAGGATCACTTACCCCTTTTAATTTACTAAGGAACTTTTCACCTGCATCAATTTTTACTAAGTTCAAGTGCATGTTTTTACCAAATACATCCATTACACTTTCGGCTTCCCCTTTACGTAATAAACCTAAATCGATAAACATACAAATTAATTGGTCACCGATTGCTTTGTGTAATAATGCAGCAACCACTGATGAATCCACTCCACCAGATAAACCTAACAACACTTTGTCATTGCCAACGATTTCTCTAATTTTGTTTACTTCCATATCGATGAATGATTTCATTGACCAATCATTGTTTGCTTTACATACTTCAAACACAAAGTTTTTCAACATTTCATTTCCATATTCACAGTTTCTTACTTCTGGATGAAATTGCAATGTATAAATGTTCTTTTGTGGATTACTAGTGGAAGCCAATGGACAAGTATCGCTTGATGCATCTACTTGGAAACCTTCCGCCACTTGGTCTACTTGATCTCCATGTGACATCCAAACAATTTGTTTTTCCGGTAAACCTTTGAATAATAACGAATCACTTTTTATTGTGATTTCGGTTCTACCATATTCCTTCGATTCACATTGCTTCACATGACCACCATTCATATAATGCGTCATTTGCATACCATAACAAATACCTAAAATAGGAATACCACTATCGAAAATAGCAGGATCGCATTTAAATGCATCCTCTTCGTATACACTGTTTGGTCCACCACTGAAAATAATACCTTTCACATCACCAAATGCTTTTATTTCTTCTAGGCTCAAAGTGTGAGGGTGTAACTCACTATAAACACCAAACTCACGGATACGACGAGCGATTAACTGATTGTATTGACTACCAAAATCTAACACGATAATTTTATCTGCCATATTGAATCTCCTTTTTTTATTTTTCTATTCTATCACTATTCGTGCATAAAAACCACAAAAAACGTCCATAAATTTGGACGTTTTTTTCTTATAATAATGTTAATGAATAGAAGTAGAAAATAAAGATGATATCCAATACCCAAATGATAACACTTACATCTTTTGCTTTTCCAGTTGCAATCATTGCGATACCATATGCGATGAATCCCAATGCGATCCCATTTGAAATAGAATACGTAAGAATCATTGCGATAATAGTAATGAATCCTGCTGTTGCAAATACGAAGTCATCCCAGTTTACTCCACCTAATTGTTGTGCCATTAAGATCCCAACAACAACTAACGCTGGTGCTGTTACGGCATTGGTTGCCATTGACAATACAATTGGTGCAATGAAGATAGATAGGAAGAATAACACCCCTGTAGTAACAGCTGTTAACCCTGTTCTACCACCAACTTCTACACCTGAAGTAGATTCAACAAATGAAGTTACAGTTGAAGTACCTAATGCAGCTCCTGCCACAGTACCAATTGCATCTGCTAATAATGCTTTTTCTGCATCAACTAATTCCCCTTTGTCATTGATTAATCCACAACGGTTTCCAATTGCTACTAGTGTTCCTGCTGTATCAAAGAAATCTACGAATAAGAATGAGAACACAACGATGAAACAATTGAATGGATCTTTAAATAGATCAGCAAATCCATCCGCGAAAGAACCAAATGTTTTAATTGTGAAGTCTGTTGTGATAAATGAATCTGGTAATGCTGGCATTCCTTCTAAGTTGAAGGCAGTTCCACATACCAATCCAACGATTGCTGTCACAACCATTCCTACGAATACTGCAGCTGGTACTTTTTTCGCTACAAGTGCAATCGTTAATAAGATTCCAAATGCTGCTAATAATACAGTTGGCACAGTTAAGTTTCCTAATGCCACCGCAGTCGCTTCGCTTGCTACGATAATTCCTGCATTCTTTAATCCAACAAATGCAATAAAGAATCCAATTCCTGCTCCAATTGCTAATTTCAATTGTTGTGGAATCGAGTTAATAATCATTTTACGAATTCCTGTTACTGAAATTAATAAGAAGATTACCCCTGAAACAAATACAGCAGCCAAAGCAGCTTGCCATGTGTGTCCCATTGAAAATACGACAGTATAAGTAAATAATGCATTTACTCCCATCCCTGGTGCAAGTGCTACTGGATAGTTAGCTAAAATACCCATAAGGATAGAAGCGAACCCAGCAGAAATTGCTGTTGCCATAAATACAGAATGCATATCCATTCCCGCATCCCCTAAAATACCTGGGTTTACTGCAAGAATGTATGCCATTGCTAAGAACGTTGTTATCCCTGCGATAATTTCCGTTCTCACGTTTGTTTTTTTGGCACTTAGTTTAAACAGTTTTTCTAACATATTTAATACCTCTCTCTTTTTAAAAAAAACATTATCATTATAGCAGTTTTTAAAACGTTTGCCAATAAAATATCGAACCAATTCACGAGCGACAAAGCAAAAGAAAAGGCAATCCATAAGATTGCCTTTATTTGACGTTAGTCGTATTACATTAAATGATTATTCGCAACCACCACAGCAACCATTTCCACAGTCACTTTCGCAGTTACCATCATTTGAACTATGGCATCCACCACATTGGTGTTGGTCCATTTGTTCGTATACTAATGTATCAAGTACCATACATTCGATTTCTACTTTTGCATCTTTTGGTAAACGAGATACTTCTACACAACTTCTCGCTGGGTATACACCTTCAAAGTAAGTACCGTAAACTTCATTTACTTTATTAAAATCGTTTAAGTCACTAACAAATACTGTAGTCTTTACAATATGACGGTATCCTAAACCCATTTCTTCTAATAAATATCCAATGTTGTCCATTGCTCTTTTGGTTTGTTCCACAACATCTTCACTTACTAAGTTTCCTTCTGCATCCATTCCTAATTGTCCAGATAAGAAAACAAAATCTCCTAATTTTACTGCTGGTGAGTAAGGTCCAATCGCTTTTGGTCCTTTTTCACTTTCAAATTTATTTAAAAATTGCATAATTGCCTCCTATTGCTTATTGCTCATCGTCTTCCTCAGGTGTATACACGGTAATTTCAGCACGTGTAGCAAACCCTTGTGAAGTTTCTAATACTTTGATTTCAAAGTTTTCGTATTCAATTTCCCTACCTTTACGAACTTTCTTTTCTTCATTCAATTCGTAAATCCATTGTGAAATTGTTTTCGCTTTTGTCATTGGTACTTCCGAATCTTCTAAGTATTGATCAAAGAAATGCGTTAAATTTACTTTTCCTTCTACCTCATACGTATGCAATCCAATCTCAATTACATGATCAGGCAACGTATCGAATTCATCGTAGATTTCTCCTACTAATTCTTCAATAATATCTTCTAACGTAACAATACCGACAAAGTTATCAATTTTCGCACTTTCTGTAACAATGGCCATGTGAACCCTTGTCTTTTGTATTTCTTGCATTGCTTCAGGCAACTTCTTACGTTGCGAAACAAACATCGGATCACTCATAATATCAACAATATTTACTTTTGTATTGTTTAAAAGCGCATCAAAAACATCGCGTACATGAACCACCCCAACCACTTTTAATGTTTCATGAGAAATGACTGGGAAACGAGACAACTTATGTTTTGCCATCATAGCCGTTAAATCTTCGTACGTAGCATTGTCATAAATCCATACTACATTATCTCTCACAACCATTACATCACGAATGGAAGTATCATCAAATTCTATTACATTTTCAATTAATTCACGTTCGTCTTGTTCTAACTCACCTTCTTGTTCAATTGTATTAACAATCTCAAGAAGTTCATCTTCTGTTGCGGTTACGATATTTACATCACTGTTTGCTTCCCATTTACTTTGTGCACCAACCACTACTTTTGTAATCGGCTTAAAAATAAACAATAACACTTTCATTGGTTTTCCCATCAACATAGCAACATTTTCTGGTCTTGATTTCGCTACTACTTTTGGTGTAATCTCACCAAACACTAAAATCAATACCGTCATTACTGCTGTTGCAACAGCTACTCCAGCTGGACCAACCATTTTCATAAACAAGTCAGTCGCGATCGCAGTCGCTAAAATATTCACGATGTTATTTCCAATTAATATGGTTGTTATTGCAGCAGTTCCTTGTTTGTATACATCGTATGCTACACTCGCTTTGGCATTTCCTTCTTTTGCCATATTCTTTAAACGAATACCATTCACACTAGAATACGCTGTTTCCGTTGAAGAAAACATCGCTGACAAAATAATTAATACCACTAAAACAATACTCATAATGAGCTCATGACTATCCAATTGTTACCACTCCCTATAATACTTTTCACTAGTCGTTAACACTTTTTCCTTCTTGCGTGAAAACAAGCGAAAAAAGCCATATCCAAGAAGCGTCACAGGGATAAAAGCCATGCAAAATAATGACATAATCATATTCAAGTCTTCTACCATCGTATCACCTCTTGTGAGTTATTATATAATAATTCGTCACAATTGGCAATGAGAGACCCTTTTTTATAACTTTTTGAAAACATTATAACAAATTGCTATTTTTTATAGCTTTTAGCCTCACTTTTCGTTATAATTGAACAGGACAAAAAATGTAGAGGGAGTTTTATATTATATGAGTGATTTAACAATGCTTAGCGAACGTGGTTTGAAGAAAATCAATATGGCTAAAAACAATAGTTCACAATTTTTGTGGAAATCGATTATGGCAGGTTTCTTTCTAGGAGCGACGATGATTCTATCGTACACCCTTGGATTTTTATATGTAGATAACTATGCGGTATCAAAATCTGTCATTGCCTTCAGTTTCGGTATTGGATTAGTTTGTATTAGTTTTCTAAATGCAGAATTATTTACAGGAAACTGTTTGACGATTATGTTCCCTGTCTTTACTAAAAAAGCAAAACTAAGTGCAGTGATTCGACCATGGGTACTTTGTTATATCGGTAATGTGATCGGTATTTGCTTTATTACTATTCTATTTATGTTATCGCTAGAACATGGAAGCGACTTTGAAGCTTACATTACTAAACTAGTTGATACCAAACTAGCATTCACAATATTCCCATTATTCTTACGTGCATTACTATGTAACTTCGTAGTATGTATCGCCTCTTTCACTTCTCACAAGATGGAAGATGGAAGTGTTAAATTAATGGTATTAATGTTACTTGTGGCAACATTCGTCATCAGTAGCCTAGAACACTGTATTGCCAACTGGGGATTATTCGCAATGAACTTTGTGACACATGGATTTGCATTTGATTGGTCAATGCTTCCACTTCACATGACTATTGCAACCATCGGTAATATTTTAGGAGGAGCCTTATTGTTAGGTCTTCCATTATACTTAAGTATGGACAAGAAGTAGCAAGCTACTTCTTTTTTTTATTTCTTCTGAGCAAATGATTAGCATATTAATTGACATATGTATATTATTATAATAGTTAACCATATTTTGATAATAGGAGGAGTAATTTAATATGAGTAAAATTATCGTTGTAGGTGCAAATCACGCAGGAACTGCTGCCATCAATACCATTTTGGATAACTACCAAGGAAACGAAGTTGTGGTATTCGATAGCAATTCCAACATTAGTTTTTTAGGTTGTGGAATGGCATTATGGATTGGAAAACAAATTGATGGTCCACAAGGACTATTCTATTCTAGCAAAGAGATCTTGGAGAGCAAAGGTGCGACAATCCACATGCAAACTAGAGTAGAACGTATCGACTATACAAACAAAGTCGTATATGCCAAAGGGGAAGATGGAACAAGTTATGAAGAAACATTCGATAAGCTAATTTTAGCTACCGGATCTTTACCAGTAATTCCAGCAATCGAAGGTGCAGATTTAAAAAATGTACAACAAGTGAAATTGTACCAAAATGCAGAAGATGTGATTGAGAAGTTAAAAGACGATTCCCTTAAAAACATCGTTGTTGTCGGTGGAGGATACATCGGTGTAGAATTAGCAGAAGCATTTGAACGCGTAGGAAAGAAAGTAACCTTAATTGATTGTGCAAATACTTGCTTATCAACTTATTATGATGATACTTTCACAACGATGATGAATCATAACTTAAGCGAACACGGGATTCAATTAGCATACAATGAAACGGTAACAAAAATTGTTGGTAATGAAAGAGTAGAAAAAGTAATCACTGACAAAAATGAATACGATGCAGATATGGTAATCTTAGCAATCGGATTCAAACCAAATAACAAATTAGGAGCACATGATTTAGAGTTATTTAAAAACGGTGCATTCTTAGTTAATAAAAACCAAGAAACAAGTGTAGATGGTGTGTATGCAATCGGAGATTGTGCAACTGTATACGATAACGCAATGCAAGCTGTGACATACATCGCATTGGCAACCAATGCCGTACGTTCTGGTATTATTGCTGCTCACAATGCTTGTGGTACAGCATTAGAAAGCATTGGAGTACAAGGAAGCAATGGTATTTCTATCTATGGATTAAACATGGTATCCACAGGATTAACATTACAAAAAGCGAAAGCATTAGGAATGAACGCTACTTCAACTTCATTCAAAGACTTACAAAAACCAGGATTCATTAAAACAAACGAAGAAGTTACAATTGAAATTGTATACGATCTTGACTCACGTCGTATCCTAGGAGCACAAATCGCTTCTCGCTACGATATCTCAATGGGAATTCACATGTTCTCATTAGCAATTCAAGAACAAACAACAATTGATACACTAAAACTATTAGATATCTTCTTCTTACCACACTTCAATCAACCATACAACTACATTACGATGGCTGCATTAAGTGCAAAATAAACAAATAAAAAAAACAGGAAGTACTTAGTAACATAAGTGCTTCCTGTTTTATTGTGCTTCTTTTGGAAAACGATGATTTAAATAAGGAATGAATTCGTATCGAAATAAAAGATACAAATAATACAAAGCGTAGATTATGATAATGGCATGAATCAACAACATGATAATTGCGACATTACTAAACAAAGCAATCACACTACCTGCATCGCTCGCTTGAAAGCCAAGCACCAAAAGCAAAGCGATGATTCCATAGCCAAAAGCATAAAAAACAACAAGATGACTCGCTACATTTCTGAAATGTTTGCTCATCCACTTTTCTTTGTTTGCCGCCCATACATAACTAGTCAGTGCAATGACTAATAGATTAAGCAGTGACAAAGAAGTAATCAAAGACGAATACAAGTTCGCAAAACTAAAATTTAGATAATCTAAATTACGCATGATTACACGCACAAAATACGAACTTGTTACATATGATTTATCTAAGATCGCTACCATCGATTCATAACTTGTCGCTTGCATTAAATCAAGTGACAAGACGATAGGTATCACACTGGTAGAGATACAAGTTACCAAAAATAGAAATAAAACTATTTTTGAAATGTTTAATCTACCCATTGGTCCAAGAAGTCCTCTCCTTTAATGCATTCATGTCTTTCTAATCCTGGATAATCCAATTGCTTTAACGCTTCGTACACGACAATCGCAACACAATTACTTAAGTTTAAACTACGCGCGCTCGCAATCATCGGAATGCGCATACAGTACGCTTGGTTTCCTGCCAATAATTGTTTTGGAATACCGGTACTCTCTTTTCCAAACACCAAATAAATATCATCTTCACATTTTGTGAAGTCATGTGCTTCTGGAGGAACTTTTCCATAACGAGTCACATAGTAATAATGATGAGCAGGATTTTTTTCAACAAATGTTTCCCAGTTAGGATAAGAAGTATAGTTTAACTCCTTACGATAATCCATTCCTGCACGACGTAAGTGTTTTTCATCCAATGAGAATCCAAGCGGTTCAATCAAATGCAAACAGCACCCACTCGCTGCACAAGTACGCATAATGTTTCCTGTATTTTGTGGGATTTCTGGTTCAAATAAAACAACGTGTATCATCTTTTATTCCATTCCTTTCATCAATTGCGCTAACGCTTTAAAACGGTGTGAAATTTGATTCTTTTGTGTTTCACTTACATTCGCAAGCGTTGTTTTTAGTGGTGGATAATAAAAGATTGGGTCGTAGCCAAATCCATTCGTCCCAAGGGGTTGTTTCGCAATTTCCCCTTCGCACACTCCCGTAAACATTTCATGGGAACCATCCTGTTTAAAGTGACAAATACTACAAACATACTGTGCACCACGATCACTGGCGTCCTTTAATTCATTAATGATGTAATTATTCTTGAATTCATAACTTGTATCTTCTCCTAAATATCGTGCCGAATACACCCCTGGTGCACCATCTAAATGATTGATACAAATACCAGAATCATCACTGATGACATCGATATGCAATGCATCATAAATCGCCTTTGCCTTAATGTAGGCATTTTCTTCAAATGTCGTTCCTGTTTCTTCAATATCAAAGTCTTCCGCAAAATCATACAAACTTTTGACATCATAACCAAGAGGTTTCAACATTTGTGTGAATTCTTCTACTTTGTGTTTATTTTTTGTTGCGATTACTATTTCTTTCATACAATCTCCTCTATTTCTTCTTCCTTAATAAAATACCGTTTTGGATACTGTTGTAAGTTGTTGTATAACACAAGCTGGTACCCCAATTGCTGCTTATAATAAATGGTATCAACATGACCATAATGGTACAGTTGCTCTTCTTCAATGATATTTCGTTGTACAAACATAGCCATGATTTCTTTGCGTTTTGATTGGCTTACTTTATTGCGTAAAAACATCTTCGGTTTCTGTTTGAAAATACGATAATAGTCATAATTAATAAGTCCATCAACGATTTCTTCATGATCAGAACACACTTGTTTAATCAAAGCAAATAATTGATGTGGTTGGTATGGTCGTGGTACTTGCTTTAATAATGCTCCTAATTTTAAAAACAAGGAAAAGGCATCCGTAGCATAACCATGCGCAAGTATTTCATCAATGGTGTAGCGGCAACGATTACTGTTATAAAACTTCTCAACCGCGTGGGCACAATCATGAATCGACTCTAACTCTTCTTTACTCAACCAATTTGTTTTCTCAATATCATAAGGTGGATTTTCGTTATACTCAAATCCATACCAATCCTTTTTCTTCTTTAGGTTGGTACCTTTCAATAACTTTAAAATTCCCAATTGAATCTCATCCGCATGCAATGCATACAGTGAATTAAAAGAATGGGCAAACAAGTCAAACCCTTCATAAGGCAAACCTGCTATTAAATCCACATGCATCACAACACCTGCTTGTCGTAGGCGCGTGATTACCTCACATAAACGTGCATTGTTTTGAATTCGTCCTACTGCTTGAAGTGTCTTTTCATGAAAAGATTGTACACCTATTTCAAAACGAAAACGTTTCTTATCTGCTTCTTCACAAAAGAACGTCAACAATTGTTCGCTTAATGTTTCTGCCACAATTTCAAATTGAAAAATTTGTTTTGTACAATGTTCATTCATATATCGCGCAATGCGCAAAGCACGCTCTGGCATTACATTAAAGGTACGATCTAATAACTTCACGATGCGAACATCGCTTTTCGCTATTTGTTCTAACTGTGCAAAAACATATTCTTCACTGAACATCCGCACTTTTGTATCCGTACTACTTAAACAGTACTCACATTGATAAGGACATCCTCTGCTTGTTTCAAAGTAAAAATAACGATTTGCCATCTCCGCTTCATCGATTGCTAAAAAGTAAGGACTCTGTAAGGATTCATGATAAGACAAAGGTACTTTCGCATACGTTGTATTTGGAAATTGTTTTGTGTACATCGACGGTACTTCATAACAGTTTCCACTTTCTAACATCTCTATGTATTGCCAAAAAGCAATTTCTCCTTCGCCTAAGCTAATCGCATCCACCCCTTCACCCAATAGATGATAGGATTCAAAACTCACTTCTGGTCCCCCAACAATAATATGTTTGTTACAGCGTTGCTTCACCTGCTTGATTATCGCTAAGCTTTGTTCAATGTTCCAAATATAAATACTAAATGCGATGACATCACTAGCATCTTCTACTAATTCATCCACAATTGCATTGGTATCATGTTTAATCGTATATTCTTTAATTGTTACATTTGCATTTTTTGCTGCACTTACATATAACCAGCGCAACGCTAAATTTTTATGAATGTATTTCGCATTTAATGTAGTAAGTAATATATTCATCTTGTACCTCGCTTTTAATATTTTAACAAATTACGATAAAATATGCTATGATGGACATGGTGATATTATGATAAAAGAAACAATTGAAGAAGTGTTTAATACCAAAAACTACACAATCGAAAAAATGGACAAAGGATTAACCAATCACAATTACTTGCTTTGTGTTAATGAAAAGCAATATGTGATGCGTGTTCCTTATGAAAACAGCGAACATATTAGCAATCGTAAACACGAATACGAAGTAAGTAAAATCGTTCGTGAGCTAGATGTGAAAACCATCTACTTCAACAAAGAGAACGGGATTAAAATTAGTGAATATGTGGAGCATCTGTATGAATACGATGATTGCCCCTATGAAGATAAAGTTGAGCGATGTGCAAAACTATTAAAGAAATTACATGCATTACCAAATGTCGATTTCCAATTTGATCCCTTTGCGACACTGTCCTCGTATCAACAACGAGTCAACAATCCCTTGTTTCCATTATCCCAATTTGAGGAACAAATCCAACTCGTAAAACACTTCAACAATCCACAAGTGTTATGTCATAACGATTTGGTTTCTGGTAACCTGTTGTATGGAGAAAACCAAGATTACTTAATTGACTACGAATACGCAGGAAGCAATGATCCCCTATTTGATGTGATTTCTTTTTTAAGCGAAAACCAAATCTTTGATGAAGAACTAAGAGAACGTTTCTATCATGCTTATTTTGGAGAACTTAACGAAGAAAAAAGAGAACAACTATACTTATGGGAAGTCTTTCAAAATGTATTGTGGTGCAACTGGGCTATGATGATGTACGAAACACGTCATAAGCAAGTATATCGACAAATTGCCCAAGATAAATACGATGCTTTACTAAGAATGAAACGATAATTGGTTTCATTCTTTTTGTATTTTGCTATAATGGGTATATGAAAAATAAAATACTGCATATCTTAAATGAGCATAAAAACAATTATATATCTGGTGAAGAAATATCCCAAATGTTGCATATTTCTCGTGTTGCTGTTTCAAAGCATATTAAAAAGCTTAGAGAAGAAGGCTATGAAATTGAATCACAGACCAACAAGGGGTACTGCTTTTGCGCAAACAATGATATTTTAATCAGCGATGTTATCAAAGAAGGGTTACCTTCGTTTTACCATACCGTTGAACTTTTTGAGCAACTTCCTTCCACCAACGATTACATGAAGGAACAAGCGAACCATTTACGTGATGGAAATGTCGTCATTGCAAACGAACAAACGCTAGGAAAAGGACGCAATGGTCGTCAGTTTCACTCACCAAAACAAAGTGGAATATACCTTTCTATCTTTCTTCAACCTAATTTGTCGATCCAACAATCTTTAAAAGTAACCGCTTGTGCTAGTGTTGCAATCTATGAAGCAATCAAAGCAAATTATGGTTTAGAGTGTGCGATTAAATGGGTGAATGATGTCTATTTAAACGATAAAAAAATAGCTGGTATCTTATGTGAAGCCAGCTTAGAATTAAATACAGCAAGTTTAGAATATATGATTGTTGGAATGGGTATTAACATTCATTCTTATGCGATGCCAAAACAGATTCAGGAAGTAGCTGGTTGTGTGGAAGACTTCTCTGATAAAAAGATAGAACGCAATCAAATCATACATGATATCCTATCCTATTTTTATTATTACTATAACACGATTGAAGACAATACCTTTTTACCGATTTATAAGGAACATTCGTATGTACTATTTAAAACAATTATGGTACACGAAAAAGATGTCTCTTACCAAGCTCGTGTACTTGATATCGATGAAAACGCTAATTTAATCATTCAAAAAGAAGACAAAAGTCTAACAACCTTATCTTCAGGTGAAATAAGCATTCGCAAACAAAAAAGATGATCGCTCATCTTTTTTTCTTTTATGCCCCTACTGGAACTTCTTCTGACCCACTGTCTGGATCATTACTAGGATCATTGTAGTAATCTTCGTAGTTATTATCGTAATCATCATAATAATCATTGTTTTCTTCATCATTGAAGAAATAATCATTCCACTCCTCATCATGCACGACATCATCACTCCAGTATCGGAATGGGTTTTGAATTACAACTTGCAATCCACAGCGCCCAATCGTCGCTAAGAAAATAACGGCAATAATAATATAAAGTGTTTTGTTTTTTTGTTTGTCTACAGAAGCGACAATCGCTTTGTTTTGTTCCGCATACGTAAATAGGAAATACCCATGCTCTCTAGGCATACGCATTAATTGAATCACTTCAAACAGCAATGCATTATTTGTATATAATTTTACTTCTCTTCCTAAATATTGTTCTGGATAACATAACAAATATTGAGAAGCCATCTTCTTGTTTTTTAATTGCTCAACAATCAAAAATACTTCCTCTTCCAAAAAGTATAATACATCATTTTGTGGATAGCGTTCTGTTGTAAACAATATCCCTTGTCCTTGTTGGAACGCTTCCAAAACATGTGGATAAAAATGTTTTATGATTCCCGCATATTTACTAAAATCACTGCTTTCTACTTGTTTAAAAACCATTCTATTCCCTCCCTTTTGCTTTTATTATAACAGACTTTTTATAAGCGTTGTTTAAAACTACATTTTTTGCATAACATCTCACATGGCTTACGATCTTGAAATGATTTCTTTAAACGTAATACACGCTCACTTTGCATAATCGAATCCAAAGACTGCGTTTTTATGTTACCTAGTAAAATACTACCTTCGCTATCCAAGCAACAAGGCACCACACTTCCATCAACCAAAATTGCGATATGTGTTTTCAATGCATAACAATACCCATCTTCTTGCAGGATTGGTGAAGCCAAAGAAGGCCATTCAAATTCATTGTCTTTATCCACATAAATGCCATTGCTTACTTTCACATTGTTCTCATCAAGTAAGGCTTGGGCTTGTTCTTTTTCTAATTGGTATCGTTTCACTAATAATTCGAGTATGTTTTGCGAATACGCATCCAACTGGTGGTTTTGTAAAGTCCATAATCGATAAACAATCGTCATCGTTTTGCTTAATGTATCCGCACATGCAAAGACATCCGCAAAGTAATTAGGATTATCTTGTTCACAATGGAGGGATACATTTATCTTTTTAATACAAGAAAACATTTGTAACGTTTCGTATGTCTTTTTTAATAATGTCCCATTCGTAGTAATGTTTACGCGCATCTTTTGTTCTTCACATACCTGTAATAACTGAGGCAACTTAGTATGCAATAAAGGTTCCCCTTTGACATGCAGATATACATTATTCGTGTATTTTTTTACTTGTTTTATAATATCTTCAAACATCGCAACACGCATTTCTTCTTTCTTTTTGGTACTGGCACTACAAAAAGAACATGTTAAATTGCAATGATTTGTAATTTCAATATACACTTTTTTTAATTTCATAATACCCTCATTTTATTTCCTAGTCTAAAAGAACTTTACAATATAACCCATCACTAAGATAAAGATAATGATGAAAGGAAAAATATACGTTAAATAAAAACGAACACTTTTAGGAAAGCGTAATCCTTTCCCCGTATTGGCTTCTTCTGTAAAGTTTTTCCATCCCCATCCATAACGAGAAGTACAAAACAATACGTACAACAACGAACCAAGCGGCAATAAATTATCACTCACAATAAAGTCTTCTAAGTCTTGGATTGTTGAACTTCCACCAAATGGTGTAATAAAGTTAAGCACGTTAAATCCTAATGCACATGGTAATGACAATAAAAAGATAAGTACGATATTAACCGCAATCGCATTCTTTCGCGTACAACCACGTAAGTCCATGTGAAAGGAAATAATATTTTCAAATACAGCAATAATTGTCGTTAATGCTGCAAAACTCATAAATAAGAAGAACAGTGCTCCCCATAATTGTCCTAGTGGCATATTCACAAAAATATTAGGTAATGTGACAAACACCAATCCAGGTCCTTCTCCAGGGTTTACACCAAAAGCAAAACAAGCAGGAATGATGATTAAACCAGCAACCAAAGCAACAAAAGTATCAAGTGCTAAAACATTTACCGCTTCTCCACTTAAGCGACGCTCTTTGCCTATGTAGCTACCAAAGATAGCAATGGCTCCAATTCCTACACTTAATGTGAAAAATGCTTGTCCCATCGCAGCAAAGATAACTTCTCCTGCACCATATTCCATCATCTTTGTGAAATCTGGTTTTAAATAAAAGATAACACCATCCATCGCACCTTCTAATGTTAAGGAACGAAATACCAATACAACCATTAACAAAAGCAAAGAAACCATCATAAACTTCGATACTTTTTCGACTCCTTTTTGTAAGCCACGGGCACAAACAAATAAACCAATCACTATAACAATCGCCATAAACGATACTAATAAAACAGGATCCGCTAGCATTTCATTAAACTTTGCCCCCACTGCTTCACTAGATAATTGATTAAACTCACCAGTTACCATCTTCACAAAATAAATCAACATCCATCCTGCAACCGTTGTATAAAACATCATCAATAAGTAGTTACCTGCAATGGCTAAATACTTTGTAAAATGCCACTTCGTACCCTTTGGTTCTAGTACATCAAAGGACATCGCTGCACTTTTTTGCGAAGCTCTACCAACTGCGTATTCCATTACTAAAATAGGCAGTCCCAACGCAACTAGAAAAAATAAATAAATCAGTACGAAAGCCGCTCCTCCATACTTTCCAACAACGTAAGGAAATCGCCATACATTACCTAATCCAATTGCGCATCCTGCACTAATTAAAATAAATCCCAATCGGGATGAAAACTTTTCTCTCATACATTACCCTCCCAAACACAACTGTTCTATTATACCAAACTTTGCCATAAAAAAAACTAAATTTAGTACAAATTACAGTGTTTGAAAAAGCAATGAAACACTTATTATAATAGGGTAAATTCATTTTTATGATAGGATAGGATCCCTTCTTTGTGCAATTGGCTTAACACGTAAGACAAGGCACTGCGATCAACACTTAAATAATCTGCTAATTTTTGACGATCAAAAGGAATGCGTACAACATTACTCTTTTGTTTGGCACTCTCTTCCAACAAGTACGACAACAATTTATCGCGAATCGTTTTCTTACTCAAATGATTCAAACGACTCGTTAAAAATAAGTTCTTGTTCGCAAAGCGTATCAACAATTGTTGCGTAAAGCGTGCTTTTAAACTTTGCTCAATTGTTGAGGCAAGTAATGCATGGTAGTTTAACCACACTATTTCACTGTCTTCATTACTTGCCACATAAACCGTTGCCACTTCTTTTGCAATGCTAAACGTTTCCGCAAACACTTCATTTTGGGAGAACTTTGCAAGCAATAATGTATTCCCTTCATAGTCCAAATCATAAACATAAATACTACCTCGTAATACAACACCAAACTCTTGTAAGACTTGTTGCGGTTGAATAATCTGTTCTTGTTTCTGGTATTTTACACGGTGCGCTTGTAGTGCCTTAAGCAGCTGTTCTATTTCACTATCGCTAAAGTTGGCAAACATGGCGTTATGTTTTAAAGTCAAAAGCATAAAATCACTCCTTTCGTTGGAATTACAACATATTTCTTATTTCTATTTTACTATACTATGCTTACAAAGAGAAAGGATATACTTATATGATTCGACAAATTATTAAAATAGAAGAAGAAAAATGCAATGGATGTGGAGCGTGCGCTGTTGCTTGTCATGAAGGAGCCATCGCGATGGTGAATGGCAAAGCCAAATTAATTCGAGATGACTATTGTGATGGATTAGGAGATTGCTTGCCTTCTTGTCCTACTGGTGCCATTTCTTTTGAACAAAGAGAAGCGCTTGCTTATGATGAAGCAGCGGTACAAGCTAACATGGATGCGAAACAAGCTGAACCACTACCTTGTGGTTGTCCAGGTTCCGCATCAAAAAGTTTACACAAACAGCCTACGATCAGTGCAAATGTGGGATTAAAAGATTCCCAATTGACACAATGGCCAGTGCAAATAAAACTAGTTCCAACCAATGCTGCTTATTTTGATCAAGCTCACTTATTGATTGCAGCAGATTGCAGTGCCTTTGCTTATGGTGATTTCCATAACAAATTCATTCGCAACCATGTAACTGTAATCGGTTGTCCAAAACTGGATGAGGAAGATTACAGCCATAAGTTATGCGAAATTATTAAAAACAATGATATCAAGAGTGTTAGTATTGTACGTATGGAAGTACCATGTTGTGGGGGAATTGAACATATGGCAAAACAAGCTATTCAAAATAGTGGTAAATTCATTCCATGGCAGGTATACACAATTAGCTGTGATGGAGAAATTATCGATTAAAAAACCAACTTACGTTGGTTTTTCTTTTTATATTTCAATGGCAGCTAAATAACCTTGTTCAATCGCATTATCGATTGTTGATGCTTGTTGGTTACAATCCCCTACGAATGTGACTTTCACATTGTTTTCTTGTAGTACGCTTGTTTTAAAGTCATTTGCTTTTGCCCCTGTTGCTACTACAACATAGTCACAAGGCAAGGATATTTCTTTTTGTTCTGAATCAATGCATTTCACTGCTGTCGCATCAATTTCTTGTACTGTTGTATTCACATATTGTTTGACTCCATGTTTTTCAAAATCTTCTAACATGCTAGGTAATACCGTATTGGATTCTTCTTTCGCAATCTTGTCTAGCATTTCCACAATGCTAACATGACAGCCCATCTGTGCCAAATACTCAGCTGTTTCAGCACCGACTAATCCTCCTCCAATCACAACCACATTACCACTACAAATTTGTTTTTGATCTAACACTTCCCATGCATCCAAAACATGTAATTTGTCGCTTCCTTTGATTGGTGGTTTCGCATTGCTCGCTCCCACTGCGACAATGACTTCATCAAATCCTTCTTTTACTATCATTTCTTCGTTTACTTCCCTACCTAACTGTAGCGTAACATCTAATTTGTTTACCATATGTGTTAAGTAATTCGTTGCACGAATCATTTCCATTTTTCTTGGTGGAACACAAGCAAGGTTTAATTGTCCCCCTAAACGCGTTTGTTTCTCATACAATGTCACATCATGTCCTCTTAGTTTCGCAACTCTTGCTGCTTCCAAACCAGCTGGACCTCCACCGATAATCGCTACTTTCTTCTTGCTTTCAGCAGGCACGATTTGACGTTTGTATTCATATCCATTTTCCGCATTCAACACACAACTTAAGAATTTACGATTTTGAATATTATCTGTACATCCCTTATTACACATCATACACAAACGAATTTCATCGTCTTTTCCTTCGATGATTTTATTCGCAAAGTCTGGATCAGTCAACAGTGAACGCCCTAACGCAACAATATCAACGACATCATTTTCAATTAATGATTTCGCATTTTGAGCATTGACAATACGTCCTACAGTCGAAACAGGAATGCTTACTACATCGCGTACTTGTTTAGCATAATCCATAAAGAATGTGTATGGTTGACAACCCATAGCTGGTATTGTATCTCCCATATTCCCAGTATGGTTTGCTTGTGCTACATGCAACATGTCTACCCCTGCTTCTTCTAACATCTTCGCAAAAATTAATGCTTCTTCAATAAACAAACCACCTTTTCCTCTTACTGGGTTTGTACTGATAATTGGTAATTTATAATCCAAACACAAATCTGGTGCATTTTCTTTGATCGTTTTCACTACTTCTAAAGCAAAGCGAACACGATTTTCTAAACAGCCTCCGTA
The DNA here is from genome assembly GCA_964370395.1 of uncultured Erysipelotrichaceae bacterium. Taxonomy (GTDB): domain Bacteria; phylum Bacillota_I; class Bacilli_A; order Erysipelotrichales; family Erysipelotrichaceae; genus JBGUVL01. Next base: position 26,211 of record CAYJIZ010000015.1, on the reverse strand, counting down.
CTTGTCACTACGATGGTTTAAAATAGTTGATGTTAGCGAACCAACCAAACGATCCCCATGTACTTGGATTACGTCTACTCCCGCTTGCGCAGCACGTTTTGCACATGCTCCAATCTTTTCCACTACATCACGCAAATGTTCTTTGCTCACTTCATCGATGAAATGCAATGTATCATAATGAAGTTTTTTTCTTGCTCCATCCATATCCTTTTTGATGAAAAATTCCATTAGTGCTGGAACATCATAATCTGGATAAAAAATTTGTACTCCTAATTTACAGTCATATTCATGGCAAGCATCTGCTAATTTTTTGAAATCATCAATTTGGCTATCATGAAATAATTTTGGTGTTGGTGATACCGTATTAACTGGAGCGACATCTCCAATCACAATATAGCCACTTCCCCCTTGGGCTAATCGTTTATAAAAATTAAAACTTTGTTCCTTAATGGAACCATCTCTTTCTTCGTAACCTGTCGTTAAAGGTGGAAACATAATACGGTTTTTTAACGTAATCTTACCGACCTTAATTGGTTCTACTATTTTCATGCTACTACTCTCCTTTGCTTATTATAATTCAATGGTAGCACTTACAAATATATATTACATACGATTTCTAATAAAAAACATACATATTTCAATACAAAAAAAGCCTTTTAGGCTTTTTCACTAGATTTCTTTACTTTCGCTTCTTTTTGGTATTGCTTTGGACTCATCCCTATCATATCCTTGAACACTTTACTAAAATGATAAGCAGAACTATATCCTAACAAACTCGCAACATCATTGACACGATGGTTTTGCGCTAATAGTTTTTGCGCACGCATTATTTTATATCGTTGCACATATTTCGTCGGGGAAAGCCCGACAACGTCTTGAAATGCCTTGTATAAATAACTGGAAGAGACACCTAACGCTTTTGCTAAATTCTCTTGTTTGAAGGAATACTGTAAGTGATCTTTTAAATAACGAATCGCATCATTTACGATAATTACATGTTTATTATCAACTAATGTAATCGGATAATCCTTGGTATTGCGTTTGTATTGGGCGCGAATCATTTCAATTAAGACACGCATTAATCCAGCGGTAATAATGCTAGTATATCCCATCTCCTTGTGTTCTACCTCTAACAACAAACGCGCAAACATCTCTTTGAAATCTCGAAACTCATCTTCGTACAACACATGTCCATGACGCGTCAACAATGACACTAGCTGACGTTGCAAGTGATAGGGTTGTACTTCAAAGTGAATATAATAATACGCATAATAGTCACTACCGCGATTCGTAGAAGTGTTTAATCCATATGGTTCCAATAACAACAAACTGTTTTCTGGACAATCATAGGCTTTTTTACCTACATTGGTTTGCGAACCACCAGCTATGTAATAGATGATCTCAAAATCATCACTAGAGTACGTAATATGCTTGTCCTCATGACTTTGCCACAAACCAAATGCATTAATTTTAAATTCCATCTGATTAATGAATTGACTTAATTGTTCATCATCCAAATGTTGGTAATGCCGCTCTGTTTTGATATACATAATCCAGCCCTACTTTACCCAGTAATTACTACCATCAGCACTGCGATCCAAATAACCATACTCAATCAAATAACGACGAAGTGATACAAAATCATCATAGATGGCTTTTAAAATTGCATTCACTTCTTTTTCATGGTATTTCTTTCCTTCTTCAAATTGTTGCATAATACGACGTAAGATCACAATTTTCTTTTTCTGTTTACTTGGAAAACGCGCTAGTACAAGCGGCTCAAGTGAAGTAAACACTTGTGCCAAAATCTGTTCTTCTTCCTCTTTTGTGATGATGTAACGATCATCAACTTGTCTTGCATTAAAATGCACATCAATGATTTCATCACTTTGCTTCTTACCAAACCCAGCCTGCGCTAATTCATAAATAGCCAAATACATTTTTGCTTGTTTTGCTTTCTCACGAAATTGAAAACGTTGGTTACGAACCGTTGTTGCACTGATGTTTGCTTGTTTGGCAATGTCGTTATCACTATCCCCATTCGCCATCATCTTCAATAATGCTTTTTGATTATCCGTAAGAGCGACATATTTGCTATCAAATGACAACAATAAATCTAACATCGAAAAATGTTCTTGTTTCATATGTTGTAGGATAGCATGTTTCGCATCGTAGAAACGTTCATCAAATTGGTACACTTGTCCTACTTCAAATGTTTCATTGCACAAGTGGCATCGATAAACCCCATTTTCTTCACAATATCCTGCTTTGATTTCTTCCACACTCATATCTTTCATATCTTGGTACATACAATCACCTCGTTTATAAACATATTATACATTTGTTTATAATAATAGTAAACAATAAATAATTTTTGTTTGTATAATAAAACAAAAAGTACGAAATGAGATAGAAAAATCGTAATGTTTCTCTCATACCGTACTTTTTTCTTGTTTTTATAAAATGCGTTTGCGTAACGTTTTCGCATCTTGTGGATGCAAATACGATGGTGCGACATCAAATACACTCTTGCATCCTTTGATTCCTTCTTGGTGCATACGATAAGCCGCTCTTGCATAAGACACTAATACACTTGAAGTAAATTCTGGATTGGAATCCAATTTTAAACTGTATTCAATCACATGATTGTTTTCTTGTTGCCAACCAGTCTTACCACTATGAATAACAAACCCTCCATGTGGTATCCCTGCATGATCACGTTGTAATTGTTCTTCGCTAATAAAAGTAACAAACGTATCGTACTCAGCAAAATAATTTGGCATCTCTTTGATTGTCTTTTCAATTAACGCCTTGTCAGCGCCTTCCTTTGCGACTACGTAGCAATCTCTAACATGTTTCTCTCTTACACTCAAATCTGGATTTACCCCACTACGCACTAGTTCTAGCGCTTCTGTTTGTGGAATCGTATATTGTCTTGCATCTTTCACGCCTTCAATACGACGAATCGCATCCGAATGTCCTTGGCTTACCCCTTTTCCCCAAAATGTATAAGAAGTCCCACTTGGTAAAATGGCTTCTGCATACAAACGATTCAAAGAAAACATTCCTGGGTCCCAACCACTTGAAATGATTGCGACAGTATTTCCTTCTTGGCAACTTTCATCAACACGATCAAAGTGCTCATTAATTTTCGCATGCGTATCAAAACTATCAACAATATTAAAATGCTTCGCAAAATCCACACTTTGTGTTGGTAAGTCATTGGCACTTCCTCCACATAGAATCATCACATCAAATTGATCCTTCAAACGCTCTGCTTCCTCCATATGATAACAAGGTGTATCACTATTATGTGGAATTAGTTCTTTGGGATCTCTTCTTGTGAAGATTCCCGCTACAACCATATCATCACTTGCACTTACTGCACTTTCTACCCCTCTACCTAAATTTCCATATCCTACAATTCCGATTCTAATTGTCATATATGTATCCTCCTTATTGTTAGTTTATATTTTATCATCATTTTGAATATGTGGTACAAAAAAATACGCAATTTTGCGTATTTTAATGAAATTCAATTTCGCTTTCGATTTTTTGAAATAAGATATCACTCATTTCATCCGCTTTGTATTGTACGTATTTCTCATGGGGAATCGCTTCTCCATAGGTGATTTTCAAATGCTTATTTTTATCCTTTTTGTCATCAATACAGTACGCATTATTCAACGTAATCGGAACAATTGTCGCCTTTGCCATATAGGCTGGTTGCAATGCTCCCGCTTTAAATTCATTCATCTTATCCCCTTTGGAACGTGTTCCTTCAGGAAAAATCAACAAACTCTTTTTCGCTTTCATACGACGAACACTCTCACGTAACATATACACATTACCTTCTCTAGTTTCACGATCAAAATGAATCGTTCCAATCATTTGTGCAGTTCGCCCAAAAATTGGCATCTTTTCATTTTCTTTTTTCGAGATAAACGCCATTGGTAATGGACAAGATGCAACCACTAAAACAGGGTCTAATGTTCCTTGGTGATTGGAAACAAAAAATACTGGTCCTTCACTAGGGATGTTACTCTCGCCAACAACTTCCAAACGATATCCTAAAAATCGCATTAAACGATTACTCCAAATGCGAAAAATAGCATAACACTCTTCTTCGGATTTATTTTTACATGTAATAGTACGTACCCAAATAACTGGGATAATCACAATAACTTTTAAAATCTGAAAAATACTCATCTTCACTTACTCCTCTACACTTTCGCACATTGCATACGCTAGTGCATACTCTTCCTCATGTGAAATGGTAATATGTATCTTACCATGCGCTAATGTGCACGTTGGCTTTCCTTCGTGATCGTGCAATATTTCAATTTGTGACAAAACAAGTTTGTTGTCTTGTACTGCCTTGAAAATTGCTTCTTTTGCAGCAAAACGACCAGCTAAATACTCTAACTTGCGTTTTTGACTTAGCTTATCATAGCACGCTTTTTCACGAAGTGTTAATACTTTGCCCGCTAACTCCTCTTGTTTTTTTTCAAAACGAGAAAGCTTCACAATATCACAGCCAATTCCAATTATCATATTACTCTCCTACAGCACACATGATTTCACCCTTACAGGCTACTTTTCCCTCTACTGTTGCTTCGACGTCTGCGAAATAAATACCAGCACGACAGTTTGTCAATGTTACTTTTAATGTTAACACATCACCTGGAATGACTTGTTGTTTAAAACGCATTTTATTAATTCCAGCAAAGAAACCAATTTTTCCTTTGTTTTCTTCTTTTGATAATAATAATACACATCCTGTTTGTGCCAATGCTTCTACAATTAAAACCCCTGGCATAACATGTTTTTGTGGGAAGTGTCCCAAAAATTGCATTTCGTTTGCAGTGATGCATTTCGTACCGATAATCATTGTTTTATCTTCACTAATTTCATCAATGCGATCCACTAGTAAAAAAGGGTAACGATGAGGAATAATTTCTTGAATTTGATTTGAATTGTAAACCATCTTAGTCCTCCCACTTTTTGAATACGATACTTGCATTATGTCCACCAAATCCTAATGAGTTACTCATTGCGTATTTGATGTCTTGTTCTCTACCTACATTAGGTACGATATCTAAATCACAGTTTTCATCTGCATTTTTGTAGTTGATTGTCGCTGGGATAAATCCATCTTTCAATGCATTGATAGCTACGATTGCTTCCACTGCTCCACTCGCTCCTAATAAATGTCCTGTGTTTGATTTAGTACTAGAAATCGCAACTTTACTAGCATGTTCTTGGAATGCATTTTTTACTGCTGCTGTTTCTGTTTTATCATTTAATGGTGTACTTGTTCCATGAGCATTAATATAATCAATATCGCTCATTTCTAAACCAGCATCTTTCACGGCTTGCACCATTGCTCTTGCTCCACCGCTACCATCGTCTAATGGTGCTGTAATATGGTGTGCATCACATGTTGCTCCATATCCAACCATTTCTCCATAAATTTTCGCATTACGAGCTAAAGCGTGTTCCAATTCTTCTAAAATTAAAACGGCTGCTCCTTCTCCCATTACAAATCCACTACGATCTGCATCAAATGGAATACTTGCGCGTGTTTTATCATCTCCAGTATGAAGTGCACGCATCGATTGGAACCCTGCAATCGCAAGTGGTGTAATCGCTGCTTCACTTCCTCCAGCTACCATGATGTCTTCGTATCCATCACGGATTTTATGGAATGCTTCTCCAATTGCATTTGTCGCTGCTGCACATGCTGTTACACATGAAGAACAGTGTCCTTGTGCACCTAAGTCAATGGCAACATTTCCTGCTGCTAAGTTAACCAAAGCCATTGGAATAAAGAATGGTGATACACGAGCTGGACCACGATCTTTTAAATTGTCTTGTGCAGATTCAATACTTTCAATTCCACCAATACCAGAACCGATGATAACACCAAAGCGTTCTTTGTTGATTGAATCAACATCAAGGTTCGCATCTTGAATTGCTTGTTTTGATGCAATTCTTGCAAATTGTGTAAAACGATCATTAAATTTTAAATCACGTTTTTCAAAGTATTCTTCCATATTTAAGTCTTTTACTTCCGCAGCTAATTTCACTTTATAGTCAGCTGTATCAAAGTGAGTAATGTTATCAATTCCACATTGCCCTGCTTTGATTGCATCCCACATCGCTTGTGCGCTATTACCAACAGGTGACAATGCACCCATTCCACTAATGACTACTCTACGTTTCATCACAAATCCTCCTACATTACCATTCCGCCATCAACATTAAATACTTGTCCTGTGACATAAGCACTTTTGTCGCTGGCTAAGAATGCTACCATATTAGCTACATCTTCCACACTTCCAAATTGTTTTAATGGAATGTTTGCCATAATGGCATCTTTTACTTTTTCATCTAACACTTCTGTCATTTCCGTTGCGATAAAGCCTGGTGCAATCGCATTACAACGAATTCCACGAGCTGCTAATTCTTTCGCAACGGATTTACTAAGTCCGATGATTCCTGCTTTACTTGCTGCATAGTTTGCTTGTCCAACATTACCGATTAGACCAATCACACTTGCCATATTAATAATGGAACCACTTCTTTGTTTCATCATTACTTTTGAAACATGTTTGATACAGTGAAATGTTCCCTTTAAGTTAACATCGATAACACTTGCGAAATCTTCTTCGCTCATACGCAATAATAAAGTATCTTTTGTAATTCCTGAATTGTTGACTAAACAATCGATACGACCATATTTGTCCATGATTGTTTTTACCATTTCTTCAACAGAAGCAAAATCAGCAACGTTTGCTTTCACAGCGATACTATCACTACCCAAAGCAATACATTCTTTGACTACTTCATTGGCTCTGTCTTCGCTTCCATTGTAGTTAACGATTACATCGTATCCTTCACTTGCTAATGTAAGTGCGATTTGTTTACCAATTCCTCTACTTGCTCCTGTTACTAAGGCTACTTGTTTTTCCATACTATTTTAATGCTCCTAACATTTTTTCTAATGATTCTTTACTGTCTACACTGTACACAGGAATGTCTCTGTTTACTTTTCTTACAAAGCTGCTTAATGCACTTCCTGGACCAATTTCCACGAATGCTTCCACACCTTGTGCAATCATGTATTCAATGGATTGCATGAAGTATACGCTGCTCTTAATTTGTTTTGTTAACAAATCAATGATCGCTTCGTCTTCTTCTTTTCCACTCACGTTGTAAACAACTGGTATTTGTGGTTTTTTAAGATCGTATTGTGCCAATACCTTATGCAACTCTTGTGAAGCATCTTCTAATAATGAAGAATGGAAAGCACCACTTACATTTAATGGAACCACACGACGAGCGCCACGTTCCAATAATATTTCGCTTGCTTTTTCCACTGCTTCTTTTTGTCCTGTAATAACAATTTGTCCTGGACAGTTGTAGTTAGCAACTTGGCAAATACCGATGTTTGCAACTTCATCACAAACTTCTAAAATTACTTTTTCATCACAGTTAAGTACGGCTGCCATTGCACTTGTTCCTTTTGGTAGTGCACTCGCCATTAACTTACCACGTTCTCTTACAATGTTTGCAGCATCATTCACACTCATCACACCAGCAAAACATAATGCTGAGTATTCTCCTAATGACAATCCAGCTACATAATCTGGTGTAATCCCATGCGCTTTTACCACTTCAGCAATCGCCATTGAAGTAGTTAAAATACTACATTGCGCATACGCGGTATCATCTAACATTTCTTTTGGTCCTTCAAAGCAAAGGTTTTTTATCGTAAAGTCAATGTTTACGCTATCAAAAACGTTTCTTGCTTCTTCGTATTCATGATAAAACTCTTTCCCCATACCTACATATTGGGCACCTTGTCCCGCAAAGATAAATCCTAGTTTCATTACTTTTCCTCCAATGCTATGTTAGCTTCATCGCATAATTCGCGAATTAACTTTTCCACTGTCGTTTTCTGTGTAATACGCCATGCATTACTTCCCACAAACACCAATCCATTGTTTAAGTTTCCTTGCGCAGATTGAATCAATGCTTCTGAAATACAATAAGGAGTATCACTTGGTGTACATGGAATCATACACTGCAAACAATTTTTCATACAAACATTTCCACGTTCTTTGGTTTTCACCATAAAGTCATTCCATAATCCTCTTCCTGGGAATCCAGTAGGACTTGGAACAATCGCAATGTTTTCTTTTGTTGAAGCGATCACTGCTTCTTTAAAAGCATCTGAAGCATCACATTCTTCCGTTGCGATAAAACGTGTTCCCATTTGTACACCGTCTGCACCATTTTGAATATAATGTGCAATATCGTTTCCATCAAAGACCCCTCCTGCTACAAAAACAGGAATGCTCTTATTGTATTTTTCACGATACGCTACTAATTCTTCTTGTACATCTACTAATATTTCATCTAGTGTTTGGCATTCTCCATTCACTAAATCATCTTTTTTAAATCCTAAATGTCCTCCTGCTTCGCTTCCTTCAATGACAACGAAATCAGGTGTTACATTATGACGACGATCCCACATTTTCGCAATGAGTTTCATCGCTTTACCACTTGATACTATCGGTGCTAATAACACTTTTGAATCCCCTACTAATGTCGGTAATTCCAAAGGTAATCCAGCCCCAGAAATAATCGCATCTACTTTTGCTTTTACCGCTGCTTTCACATACGATGCGTAATCTTTACTTGCTACCATTACATTAATTCCTAGTAGCCCTTTCCCTTGTGATATTTCGCGTGCTTTTGTTACTTCTTCTTCAATCGCTTCACAGTTTGCACTGATACTATCGCTTCTAAAACTTGCCTTGCGATATCCTGGATGAGCAGCACTAATGACTCCCATCGCACCTTGTTTCATCACATTTCCAGCTAAGTTAGATAATGAAATCCCAACACCCATACCACCTTGTATGATAGGAATTTCTAATGTTTTTTCGCCTAACTTTACACTTTTTAGCATTCCATTTCCTCAACTTTTTTCATTAATTGTTTTAATTGCACTTTTGAATCATTCATCATGTCATCTAAGATTACTTGCATTGGTTTTACTTCTTTACACATCCCTGCAATTTGTCCTAACATAACAGATCCCATTTTCATGTCTCCATCAAAAACGGCTTTTCTCAGTGCTCCTAATGTTAATTTTTCTAACTCTTCACGATTTCCGGCTTCTACTTCTAACTTAATGTATTCACGACTCATTTTATTTTTCAAAATACGAACAGGTGAATTTAAACTTCTTCCTGTTACTACTGTATCCGTATCTTTTGCTTTGATTACTGCATTTTTATAGTTCTCATGAATTGGACATTCTTCAGCAACTAACAAGCAAGTACCAACTTGTACCCCTTGTGCACCTAAACTTAATGCTGCATTGAATCCTCTTCCATCCGCAATCCCACCTGCTGCGACAACAGGAACACTAACCGCATCAACGACTTGAGGAACAAGTGCCATTGTTGTTTGTTCTCCAACATGACCTCCCGCTTCTCCACCTTCAACGATTAACCCATCTGCACCAGAGCGTTCCATACGAATCGCTAATGCAACACTTGGAACAACAGGGAATACTTTTGCTCCACTTGCTTTCAACATATCCATGTAAATTCCAGGATTACCAGCACCAGTTGTAACCAATGCTACTTTTTCTTCTGCAATCATTTCCATAATTTCTTTTGTATAAGGATTCATCATCATAACATTCACCCCAAAAGGTTTGTCTGTTAATTCTTTACAACGTCGAATGCTATTTCTTGCTTCTTCAACATTCATCGCACCAGTTCCAATGATCCCTAACCCGCCACAATTACTCACACAAGCTGCAAATTCTGCTGTCGCAATATTTGCCATCGCTCCTTGAATAATTGGGTATTTAATATTTAACATTTTGTTCAACATGTGATTTCTCCTTATAATTCAATGTAACTTGCTGCGTAGGTAAACCCTGCACCAAATCCAACTAGAACTAATTTCATTCCTTCTTTTACTTTTTTCTCTTCTATGGCTTGTGCCAATGCAATTGCGACACTCGCAGCAGAAGTATTTCCATATTTCTCTACGTTCATATAAAATTTATCTTCTGCTAATTTCATACGTTTTGCCACATTACGAATGATACGTACGTTGGCTTGGTGTGGAATGATATAATCCACCTCTTCCAAGGCAACATCCACTTGTGCTAACACTTCACGAATCCCCTCTTCCATTGCTTTCACTGCAAAACGAAAGACTTCTGCCCCATCCATTTCCATATAGCCAAAGTTTTTTTCACTGTTGACTAGCGGTGTTTGGTTTAAAGAACACCCTTTTGCTCGTAATGTTCCTACATTATCACCAATGCTGCGTGCATAATATGCATAACGTTTGCTGTTTTCGCATTGTTTTACAATCGCTGCTCCTGCTCCATCACCAAATAATACACATGTATTACGATCTTGCCAGTCGATAATCTTACTTAATGTTTCACTACCGATCACAAGCGCACATTTGTATTGTGATAACATCGCACTCGCTACTTGCAGAGCATACACAAATCCACTACAAGCTGCACTGATATCAAATGCCATAACTGCACATTCGTTCAATCCTAATTTTTCTTGTATTAAACAAGCACAAGAAGGTGTAAAGTTATCAGGTGTAATCGTTGCCACAATAATCAAATCAATTTCTTTCACATCAATCTGTGCGTTTTCAATTGCATTTCTTGCTGCACGATACCCTAAATCACTCGTATTTTCACTAGTACTTACATAACGAGTCTTAATCCCCGTTCTTGGATAAATCCATTCGTCACTCGTATCAACAACGGACGCTAAGTCATCATTACTAATACAGTGTTCAGGAATCGCATATCCTGCTCCTACTAATTTAATATTGTTCATTACATCACCCCAATGCGACGATATTTTTCGTATCGTTCATCCATTAGTGTCTTTTCTTTCTTTTTCAATAACATTGCTAACTCATCTTTCATGTATTGTTGTAGTTGATTCACTACTAATTCAATGCATTCTTGTGCTCCACCTAACGGTTCTTTCACAATCGCATCGACAATCTTTTTCTCCAACAAGTCATACGAAGTCAATTTCATCACTTCTGCAGCTTCTTGGGCACGTGAACCATCTTTCCATAAGATACTTGCAAAACCTTCTGGTGAAAGAATCGAGTAAATCGCATTTTCCAACATCACAATACGATCTCCAATCGACAATGCCAAAGCACCACCACTTCCACCTTCCGATAACACAATACAAATGACTGGTGTTTTTAAATTTGAGAATTCAAACAAACATTCCGCAATGGCTTGCGCTTGTCCTCTTTCCTCTGCCCCTTTTCCAGGGTAAGCACCCGATGTATCCACAAGTGTTATAATTGGTCGTTTGAATTTTTCTGCTTGTTTCGCTAAACGAATCGCTTTACGATACCCTTCTGGATTTACCATCCCGAAGTTTTTGGTTAAGTTTTCATCTAACGTTTTCCCTTTGGATTGTGCAATTACTGTAACTGGCATTCCTTGAAATGTCGCTATCCCTCCAATAATTGCCGCATCATCACCAAAACGGCGATCTCCATGCATTTCATAAAAGTCTTCAAACAATAATTCGATATAGTCTTGGGCTTTTGGTCGATCAGCATGTCTTGCTAGATAGACACGATCCCAAGCGCTTAAATTTTCATACGTTTCTTTTTGTACCCTCTTAATTTCACTATCCAATTGCTCATAGTATGGACTATTTGCATCTTCTACACGCGCTTTTTCCGCTTCTAGACTTTTGATTAAAATTTCACATTCTTTTAAGTTCATTAGCGTTTCCCTCCATGTAAGCGAAGTAAATCAGAAATTGTTTTCTTCATATCTTTACGTTCGACAATCATATCGATGAAGCCCTTTTCTTGGACAAATTTCGCATGTTGGAATTCTTTTGGTAACACTTCATTGATTGTTTTTTCAATTACGCGTTTTCCCGCAAAACCAATTAATGCATTCGGTTCTGAAATAATAATATCACCTAACATCGCAAAACTCGCACTCACCCCACCTGTAGTAGGATTTGTAAGTAATGTGATGTACAATCCACCATCATCGCTAAAGCGTTTTAATGCTGCACTCGTTTTTGCCATCTGCATCAAAGAAATGATTCCTTCTTGCATACGGGCTCCCCCACTTGTACAACTAATTAATAATGGTAAATGTTTTTTGTGAGCCATTTCGATCGTTCTTGTTATTTTTTCCCCAACAACAGCACCCATGCTTCCCATCATAAAATGAGAATCCATAATAGCGATCGCACATTTGTACCCATCAATGCGACCAACGCCACAAACAACGGCTTCTTGAAGTCCTGTTGCACTTTTGTATTTTTCCAGTTTTTCATCATACCCGACAAAGCCATCACGATTGTTACTAGTCATTTGGCGATCTAACTCTTGAAATGTCGCTTCGTCAACAATTTGACGAATTCGTTCTCTCGCTGTTATTTTCAAATGATGTCCACAACGATCACAAACATAATAGTTGTTCATTAAATCAACGAATGGCATACTCGCATTACAGTGATCACAACTTTTGAATACGTTGTCTGGAATTTCTTTCTTTTCATTTTTATGGACAACTTTGTTTCGTGTGTTTTGAAACACAACCAAACGTTCTTGTCTTTTCTTAAATAAATTCTCCATTTTGTTTCAACTCCTCAATGAACTCTTGAGCGAATCCGGTATTGTATTTACCTTCGATAAATTTACGGTGATGCAAAATCAAATAATGAAATTCAATGTTTGTATGCACTCCATCAATAATTAATTCTTCTAAGGCAATACGCATTTTTTTAATGCACTCAAGACGTGTTGGTGCATGTACGATTAATTTTAAAATCATCGAATCATAGAATGGTGGAATTTCATAGCCATTGTATACTGCTGTTTCGATACGGATATTTCTTCCTCCTGGTAAATTTAAAAAAGTAATTTTTCCTGGAGAAGGTGCAAAGTTCATCTTTGCATTTTCCGCATTAATACGACATTCCATCGCATATCCATCACACTTGATATCTTCTTGTTGCAACGCTAATTTTTGATTGTCTGCTACCTTAATTTGGTGCTTGATAATATCAACATTACAAATCATTTCGGTAATTGGATGTTCTACTTGAATACGTGTATTCATTTCCATAAAGTAGTAGTTTCCATGCTTATCAAGTAAGAATTCAATCGTTCCTACTGAGTTATAACCAACGAATTGGCATGCTTTAATCGCATCTGCACACATTGCTTCACGTACTTTATCATCCAATATATAACATGGTGCTTCTTCCACCATTTTTTGGTTTCTTCTTTGGAATGAACAATCTCTTTCATAAAGATGAATCACATTTCCAAAGTTATCTCCAATCAATTGTACTTCTATATGTTTTGGTTCCTCAATGAATTTTTCCATATATACATCATCATCACCAAAACAAGCCATGGCTTCGCTTTTCGCATTGTTGAAGTTGCTTTCGAATTCTTCTTCACAAGTAACAATACGCATTCCTCTACCACCACCACCGCTGCTGGCTTTTACCATTACAGGGTAAGTGATTTCCTTTGCCATTTCTAAACCTTGCTCTAGTGAGGTAATAATTTCTTTTGATCCAGGAACAACAGGTACTCCTGCTTCCATCATCATTTTACGAGCCATTGCTTTGTTCCCTACTTTTTCAATAATAGAGGCATCTGGTCCGATAAAGATTAAATCGCACTCTTTTACTAAGCGTGCAAATTTTGGATTTTCACTTAAAAAACCAAATCCTGGATGAATTGCATCACAACCTGTACTACAAGCAGCTTGAATAATATTATTCATATTTAAGTAAGAGTCTGCAGGTTTTGGCCCACCGACACATACCGCTTCGCTTGCTAATTGCACATGAAGTCCATCTTTATCCGCACTTGAATAGATGGCAACTGTTTCAATCCCCATCTCTTTGCACGTACGAATGATTCTAACCGCAATTTCTCCACGATTGGCAATTAATACCTTCTTAATCATACTACTCACCTATGGCCATTAATTCTTGATCAAATTGAACCATATCCCCATCATTCACTTTGATTTCGCTAATGACACCACTACGATGTGCCTTGATTTCATTCATCACTTTCATTGCTTCAATAATACAAACAACGTCACCTTCTTTTACTTTGCTACCTACTTCCACAAAAGCTTTTCCACCTTGGCTTCCACTTGCGTAGAAAGTACCTACTAATGGTGATTTTAAGTAATCTTTTGCTTCTTCTTTTGGCTGTGCCGCACTCTCCACTTGCGCTGGCGCTGCCACTGGTGCTGCTACTACTTGAGGTGCAGCTACACTTTGTACTTGTACAGGTGCTGTTTGTTTTTCTAATTTGATTTTAATATCGTCAATTTCTAAATCCATAGAAGAAATTTTACTTTCTTCAAACAATGCGATAATTTGTTTAATTTTTTTTGTATCCATAAACATTACTCCTTATTTTTAAAATGAGCTAAGAATACTTAGCTCATAGGTTATATGTTTTCTTATTTTAATTATTTTTTAGCTTCGATGATGTCGATAATGTCTTGTACCGTTTCTAACTTAGCTAATTCTTCGTCTTCAATGCGTACATCGAATTCTGTTTCTAGCTCAAGTGCTAATTCAACTGCAGCTAAAGAATCAATTCCTAAATCGTCGTTTAACTTCGCTTCTGGCGTTACTGCCTCTTCATCTACGTTGATTGCATCAACTAATACTTTTTTAATTTGTTCGATCATTTTCATGTCCTCCTAAACAACTTTGATGTTCAAAGTTCTTTTATATTATACACACTTTGAGAATCAAAGTAAATAGTTTGAGTATCAAAATTAATTTCACATAAATTTTGCTACTTCCTCTCTTATATAAAAAAACATCTTGGCCATTTATTGTACCAAGATGTCTTATTTATTACATTGCTTCTTCCAAATCAAAATCGAGTGGTCGAGCTGCATGCAATTGATCACTATAGAAACTCGCAATGCGGTTTGCTGCATCTACGGTTAAGTTATCAAAAGCAAAGGTTGCGTATTCATTATTAATCGCAATGCACTTCGCATTGATCAATAAGCCCGTTTTCACTACTTCTAAATCGTATCGCCCGTCTTCCACAAAATTCAATTTTGCACCACGGAATACTTTACGAATACGAAATCCATTGAAACTCATTTGGTAAGCATTGTAGATTGCATCATCCAAACGCAAATCCAAATCGATTGTAATACTTAATGCTTCTGCATCATTTTTTGTTTCTCTATTTTTTGCTGCGACAATCGCATATCCCAATCCATATAAGTTATAAACGGTCCATAACGCTGTCACTACATATCCATATAAGTAAGGCGAATCATGCCATATTTGAATGATTGCAATCACCAAAGCAAACAACAACCAAAGTGCCAAAACAATATGAACACGTACCGTTTTGAAATCAAAACGTGTTTCATGATGTATGTCTTTCTTGGTAACCTTGAATACCTTTTCGCTAACAAAGAATTCTTTCAAAATTGCACCTGCATGAATAGGAGCAACAAATGTATCATAGATATGTGATGTGGTTAGTGTTCTCACCTTTGGAATATACAAGCGGAATGCTAGCATAATCATGACAATCGGTGGAATGAAAAACAACAACAAATTAGATAGATCACTTCTTACTACAAATATTTGAAACACCATGAAGATGGTTGGTGCGATAATGTATATGATTTTTTGAAATGAAGTAAACCAATACAAGTACGAATTGTAGTAACACATCTTTTGTTTCAGTGACAACCCTTTCTGTTTTCTCGGTTTATAATTTTTAAAAATCTGAATCGTACCTTTCGCCCAACGTCTTCTTTGGCCTGCTAAGTCCGCTACAGTATAGGGAGCAACACCTAGCGCATACGCCTTGTTGATGTATTTAGTAAGGTATCCTTTTGATTGCAACAACAATCCTGTTGCCATATCCTCTGTGATACTACTTGTTGGAAACCCTCCAATTGCTTCGACTGCACTTCTTCTTAAAATCGCATTCGTTCCAATATGAATCAATGCATTGTCTTTGGCTAATTGTGGTTCCAAATAACGCATAAATAACTCTTGTTCATTGTACAGAGAATGTCGTACTAATTGAAACACATCTTCGTTATAAAACGTTTGTGGGTATTGTACTAATCCTACTCGTTCATCTCTAAAATGAGGAATCGCTTCATAAATAAAATTTTTCTTTACGATGAAATCGGCATCCAACACCATAAACAAATCACTTTCACTATTTTGTAAAGCATAGTTAATGTTTCCTGCTTTGGCATGTTCGTTGCCTTCTCGACTTAAATAATGAATACCTAAGTACTCACAAGACATACGTAAATAATCTCTATGTCCATCATCACAAACATAAATTTCTTTATTAGGATACGATAATGATCGTGCTGCCAGCGCGGTGGAAACAACCAAATTAATTTCTTCGTTGTAGGTACAGACAAAGATAGCCACCGATGGTTCAAAGGCAGTACTTGTATCTTTTGCTTCTTTTGTCTGCTCTTCTTCCTCTTTGTCTTCTTTGTGAAACATAACAATAAAAAACATATACACAACAAGACCAATTACCTCACTAACATAAAGCAATAGTCCAGCGATAAAAGAAACTGTCGAATCCATCGGCAAAGTAAAGAAGGCTCGCCATATCATATAAATAATTAAAACAAACGCTGCAACAAATGCAAACTTCCCTCTAATTTTTTTACTGTGTTTCGCAATCAAATAAAAAATAAAAATAAACGCCATCACGGCAACAAACACGAGATATAAATTCATACTATCTCTCCTTTACTCTTCCTCATCAACACCATTATTGATCTACTCTTATTTTACTTTATTGTGGTTGTACATACAACGCAAACGCTATGACAAAATTTACCAACACCAAAAAGAAAAAGAGGTTATCCCTCTTTTTGTTTGCTAATATTTTGTAGTCGATAGCCAACTAAGCCTGCAACCACACATGAAATAAGATCTCCTGGTAAATATACAAGAAACAAATAATAGAAAATCCAACTCCATTCAAAACTAACTCCATAATAGACTTGTTGTATGAATACAAAGTAAGCCATACCCACTGCATAAATAAGCAACATCCCAACAATACTAATCGCAATAAGATACCAACGACTACTTTGCCTTTTCGCTAGCGTACCTACTACATATGCTGCGACTAGAAATCCTAACAAATAGCCAAAGGTAGGTTGTACAATATACATCAATCCACCACCATTGGCAAAGACCGGCAAACCGATTAAACCGATGATTAGATACAATAGTACACTACCACTCGCTAACTTGTTTTTTAAAACAATTGCTGCTAACACAACAAATAACGTTTGTAATGTAATCGGCACAATAGAAATAGGAACTTTAATAAATGCACCTATCGCTATTAATATTGAAAACAAAGAACACATACACATTGATTTAATATTTATCTTCATAACTTATCTCCTAATGTACAATACCATACCATATTCTTAATCGATTGTAAACCTAGTTAACGATATTTGGTTTACAATCAATTACATACAAAAAAAGCTGTTCTTATAAAACAGCTTTCTTATCAGAATATTCTTCTCTAAAGTATTGTAGAATGTTTTCTAACGATTCGTTTAATACTTCATTTTCATCTAAGCCTAAGTCGCCGATTGCTTTATCGATCATATTCGCATGAAAATCATCATGGATTTTCAATATGCTTTTTGCTTTGTCTGTATTTTTCAAACGAAATACTCGTTTGTCATCTTCGTCTCGATAACGAACAATATACCCTTTGTTGATCAATTTTGAAACATTAGTCGTTAAGGTTCCTTGCGTTACCATTAACCTACCTGCAATATGCGACATACTATTGTCACTTGCTTTTTCAATATTCTCTAGGATATGAACTTCATTCATTGACAATTCAACGCCACACGCCTTTAAATTTCTTTCTTCAATATAAAGAATGTAGTTGAATAGTCCTACTAATAATTCATTTAATGTATGTCGTGTATTACTCATAGTGTCCTCCTACTTTGTTAGGATATAATTAAACGTTGTAATAGTCAAGTTAAATTCCCTCGAAAACGTCGATTTTTTAAACTTATTGCTTTTTTTATTTTTTTAATTCCAAATATTACCACTTACTTTTCAAGTAGATTTTATGCGTCATTCACCATTTATTCAATTATCTTTTTTATAATAAAAATGACATCGGGGGTGACACAATGAAAAAAAGATGGATTACACTACTCGTCCTATGCGCATTTGCGATTATCTCAATTACGAATTATGATCGCATTGTTTTTGCAATGACAAAAAACAATGCCTATTGGTACCAAGACAATACACATTTAGTAATAGATGAAACATTAGGCGATGGCATATACCGCATTGAAAAAGAGGAAGATATGTCTATTTACACGAAGGGTTATCAAAATGCAGTAAGCCAAGATATCGAGACGACATTGCAGCAAAGTTCTTCTCCGCTCTTAATTTATAATCCTTTTGGAACCAACAGTTCTTCTTTCTACTATACATTTGAAAGCGATACACCGTATACGATTTCTTATCGCATTCATGTTGAGGATGAAAGCATTGCTGATTATGAACAAGTAGCAAAACTCCACAAATTAGAAGATGGTAGCTATGCATACCAGTTTATCGGGTTTGTTCATGGCATGCAAAACGAATTGTCCATCACTTACCAACAAGATGATAAAGTAATAAAAACAGAAACCCATACCATTCAAATGCCTGAAAGTAAAAATGCAGCAAATCAAAAATTAACAGTGAGTGAAGGTACTTCTACCCAAGCGATAAGCGACGGTTTGTTTGCCGTATTCGGTTTGGATAAGAATTACCAATCCAACGTTTACTTGTACGATAACGATGGTATCATGCGAAGTGAATACATTTTGAAAAACTATCGCAGTGATCGCTTATTGTGGATTGATGATTGTTTATTGTATGCATATAAGAAAAACGGTTTTATCAAAGTGGATAGTTTAGGAAAGATTGTTGGCATCTACAATTTTGAAGGATATGAACAACACCATGATTTCATCTATGATGAGAAAAGCGACAGTTTACTAATCTTAGCGGATGAAACAGAAACAGATACCATTGAAGATGTTGTTATTTCTTACAATTTGAAAACAAATGAAGTGAAAAAAATCATCGATATGAAAGAATTATTACCTTCTTTATATGAACAAGCCATCTATCCTGAAGAAGGAAACACATATGGTGGAGATGAGTTGGACTGGATTCATTTAAACTCACTTACCTTAGATGGTACTAGCTTACTTGTTAGTTCAAGAGAGTTAAGTTCAATTATTAAAATCAATGATATTTATAGTGATCCGACAATCGAATACATGATAGCCGATCCTTCTGTTTATCAAAACGATCAAGCAACACAAGCGATATTACTAGAAAAGGATGGTGACTTTATTTCTCAATCAGGACAACATTCCATTACTTTTTCAAGTGATGCTACCTTACGTGATGGCCAATACTACATTACGATGTACAACAACAATTACACCGCCGCTAGAACACGCGATGACATAGACTGGTCAGCCTTTGTAGGTGCAGGTAGTTTCAATGAAGGAGAAGCTTCGTATTATTACAAATATTTAGTCGATGAAACAAAAGGTACTTATACCTTAGTGGATCACTTTGCTTTGCCTTATTCAAGTATCGTAAGTAATATTCAAGATTATGAAAACACGATTGTGACAAGTTCTGGAAAGTCCCATTGTTTCAACGAATATGACACAAGTGGAAAGATGATTCGACAATACAATTACGAAGCAGAAAAATATGCTTATCGTGTCTTTAAATACAATTTCAATCAATTTTATTTCTCATAAAAAAAGGACTGTTTCATAAACAGTCCTTTGCTTTATTAGCTTAATGCTTCAATTAATTCCGCTTTTTTCATTGAAGAATAACCTTCAACACCTTTTGCTTTTGCTAAATCACGTAATTCAGCAACTTTTAAAGAAGATAAATCAGTAGTTTCTGCTTTTGCTTCTTCTACTTTTTCAACTTTTGCTGCTGCTTTTTTCGCAACTGGTTTTGCTTCTACTTCTGCTTTCGCAACTGGACCTTTTTCTAAAGCCGCTTTCGCTGCATCACAAATAGCTGCAAATCCTTTTTCGTCGTGTATAGCCATTTCACTTAACATTTTTCTGTTAATTGTGATGTTAGCCCATTTTAAACCACAAGTTAATTTTGAGTAGCTTAATCCATTGATTCTAGCTCCTGCATTAATACGTGCAATCCATAATTTACGCATTTCACGTTTTAATTGTTTTCTATCTCTGTAAGCATATTTTAATGAATGCATTACTTGTTCATTTGCTGTACGGTATAATGTGTGTTTACTTCCAAAATA
Source organism: uncultured Erysipelotrichaceae bacterium (assembly GCA_964370395.1). Taxonomy (GTDB): domain Bacteria; phylum Bacillota_I; class Bacilli_A; order Erysipelotrichales; family Erysipelotrichaceae; genus JBGUVL01. The sequence goes on along the minus strand of CAYJIZ010000015.1, from coordinate 5,742 downwards.
CCCTTTCGCTAATTTAATAATCTTTTTTCTTCTTGCGCGTGTTACTGTTCCACCTTTTACTCTTGGCATATTTGAATCCTCCTACTATTTATGAAGCATTAGTTTGATACGTTTGTAATCTGAATTGTTCACTAATGCTGATTTTGCTAAATGTCTTCTTTGTTTTTTAGTCTTACCGTGGAAACGGTGAGAAGTGTGTGCGTGTCCTCTTTTTAATTTCCCAGAACCTGTTCTCTTTACACGTTTAGCAAGTCCTTTATGTGTTTTCATTTTTGGCATAATCTTACGTCCTCCTAATTACTTATTCTTCTTTGGCGCTAATACACAAGACATTGTATTTCCTTCTAACGACGGTTTCTTTTCAACGGCTGCGATATCAGCAATTTGCTCTACAAAGTTATTCATTACTACTTTCCCAACATCTACTCTAGTGATTAGACGTCCTCTAAAGCGCATGTCAACTTTCACTTTCATACCGCTTTCGATCCATTTACGAGCATGATTTAATTTCGTTTCGAAATCATGTTTATCAATATTTGGCGGCAAACGAAGTCCTTTGATTTCCACAATATGTTGCTTGCGTTTATCTTCTTTTTTCTTCTTTTGTTGCGCAAAGCGATGTTTTCCATAATCAAGAATTTTACATACTGGTGGCTGCCCTTTCGGTGCAACACACAATAAATCCAATTCTTGTTCGTATGCTCTCGCTTGTGCATCTTCGCGAGTCATCACCCCTAATTGATCTCCATTCGCATCGATAACTAGAACTTCTCTAAAGCGAATCTTTTCGTTAACTAAATCATCGTTAACATTGTTTGGAACTACTTTTCTGATAATAGACACCTCCATTACTTTCTAAGCAAATAAAAAGTGAGCGACAGTCGCCCACTATACACTTTTGTCATTTGATCGACGGTAGCGCTGTAACCTTTGCCTTAAGGCAGCAGGTGAGAAGTGGTCTTCTGCTTTCTACTTACTTTTCTTGCTGCTTAATCATACAATTTATTAAAGTCGATGTCAATAGGTAAGCGATAAATAATTGGTAGTGAGTAATAGTCTTTTATGAATAAATCCTTCTCAAAGGTATAATCACTTACAATACCATACACTCCTTGTGCTAATCGCTCATAAATCGTAGTTAAGTTATTTAATGTATAAACGTATACTTTAATATTGTTATCATTGAATACAGACAGTGTTGTTTCATCCTTCACCCAACTAGAACGCATTAAGACAACTGGAATGTTGTTTTGTAGACAGAAGTCTTTTGCTCGTTCAAAATCTTTGTTTTTTTCTGCATACAAGGAATAGATGTAATTTTTAAATGGATAGATAGCTTGTAAGTCGTAATAATTTTGTTCAAAGTAAAATTGTACGATGAAGCGATCCAACACTTCTTCCATATCGTTTTCTATCGCTAAATTAACAATATCTTGCATGATTGATGTAATCGTAGCAGGATCTTCGTATTTGATATCACTTACTAAATACATATCCCCATGTTGATGCATGTACTCTAATAATTCTAATGCACTTGTAGGATGGTATTTATAATAAATATGATTGCTCATAAATTCTTCGTAACTAGGTACATACCCATCTGGAAAATCAATTAAGTTATTTTCTGTTTCTTGAAAATCATGTGTTAAAATGACAACGCCATCGCTAGTGTAATTAAAATCTGCTTCATAAAGGCGTTTCCCACTCTCGTAGTTCACGTTTAACGCATCGATACTATTGGTATAGGACTTTCCATTAATCCCGCCTAACGCATGGGTAATGACGCGATACTTTTGGTACCAAGGTTCAATGAATCCATTCATATTCACTTTTTGATAAATTGGTTTGTCCATTTCTTGCTTTTCTTTTCGCTCATGTATCATAGCATAGTGTCCTACGATAATAAGCACCACAAGCAATATGGATAACACAACGAGTAATAATTTCTTGTATTTCATGTACTCTCACTTTCTTCCTTATTAATAGTACCTTCTTACAATTAAAAAGGCAAATAGTATCATTTTGTATTATAATGAAAGCAGAGGTGATACGTATGGTTTTTATAACAATCCTTTCACTCGGTTTACTCGCTTGTGAGTTTTTTATTATGTATGTGCTCATCAATGATATTAATGAACGAAGTTACTTTCATTATGGTAATCGTAATATATGGATTATTATTGTTGTATTTGGTAATGTTTTTGGTCAAATACTTTATCTGCTTTTAGAGAAAAACGCTAGTTAACACTGTAACAGTATCAACATAGCGTTTTTTTAATATTCATTTGTTTGAATGTAATCCAAGATACGACGGTAATCTTCTTTGGTGTCCACTTCTCCCCAAAATAAGCCATTGATGTCTTTTACATTAACATCAACTTGATCAATCATAGTATATAAGGTGTTTTCCCACCAATAGTTATATTCGCCATTATGAACTAAGAAAAGCAATTGCTTCTTAAATGTTGGTAGAAAACCTTTTCTAATTTTCGCCAATCCCACATACTCACAACTGCGATCTTTTACTTTTAACTCTTTTCCATAATCAACTAGTTTATAATTGGCATCGCATTGAAAGAAGTAATCCCCTTGTTCAATACGACTTGAGTCAGCTATCATCACAATGTCTCTTTCTTCTTGCATTACCACATCTAATAATGCTTGTGTATAAAATACATCTGCATTTCCTAAAATAATGTCTTCTTCTTGTAAGATGTCTTTCGCAAACCATAAAGAAGCGATAGAATTCGTTACTTTATAGAAAGGGTTCTCAAAGAAAGTAACGGGTAATCCTTTTAATTCCTCTTTAATGAATTCCCCTTTGTATCCTAAGATAATATTCACATCAATATTATTTTTTAATAATAATTGAACCGTATGCATAATTAAACTTTCATCTTTTAATGGTAATAAACTTTTCGGCTTATTTGTTTCTGATGAAATACGTGTTCCCATTCCTGCTGCCATCAATATTGCTTTCATTGGATTGCCTCCTTCATCTTCTCGATTAAATCATCGTAATATTCTTCTTTCATGTTTCCTATGTGACCGATGCGAATAATTTTAGTGGCTAATTCCCCACCACTAGGAGTCACAAAGATTTCATAATGATCACGTAAGTATTCGTACACTTCTCTCGCTTTCCCATTTTCGAATACAATTGGTGTAAGGGTATTACTTAATGGAAAGGCTGGTAGCGTGACACCAAGCACTTTTACTTTTTCTCGAAAATCCATTGCGCGAGCTTTGGTTTCTTCAATGATGGTAGCTACCCCTTTTTCTTCTACGTATTGAAGCATATCCAATAATTCAAAGCAAATCCCAACCGCTGGTGTATTCGGTGTTTGTCCGCGTTCCATATTACGTATGTGTTCATTTAAATTTAAATATAAGTTAATGACTGGTTTCTCTTTTACCTTTTGGGTATAGAACGTTTCATTCATTACCACCATACTTAATCCAGGTGCTAGCGATAATGCTTTTTGCGAACTTAAAATAACACAATCAATTCCATCCTTATCCATATGCAAAGGGTCACTTAAAAAGCTACTGATCGCATCTACTACTAATTTCATCTCTTTTTCTTTACAGAACTTTGAAAGCATTTTGATATCGTACAATTGTCCTGTGCTAGTTTCGTGAATATTCACTAACATTGCACTATACGTATTGTCTTTGTAAGCATCAAGATGTGCTTGTGTTAGTTTTTCATCATAACGAAGAGTAATCGCATCATAAGCGATATGATAAATATCACACAACTGCACAAAGCGACTACCAAAGCTTCCCCCATTAATAATTAATAAGCGATCACTTTGATCAAAACTATTCGATACGACTGCTTCCATTGCAGCACTACCCGATCCTGTGATGATTGCACATTTACTTGTTGGTGCTGTATCTAAAATACGAAGTAATTTCGTTTGGATTTGCAACATTACTTCTGAAAATTCATCAGTTCTAAAATAAGGAAGCTGTTTTGCGCGCACTTCAAGTGTACGTTCAAACATCTCCACTGGTCCTACGGTAAAAATTCGCATACAATAACCTCACTTTATCTTATTTATTATACCCTATTTTGAAAAGAAAGAGAAAGAAATATCACGAACCGCACACTTTACACAATTTTTGAAACAAATAATTTCCATTTCTTTTTAAATAATGACTGTTTTTTACCATAATTTGTATATTTTTGGTAAAAAAACGAATGAAAGGGCTTAGTTTATGAAAATTTATGAAAATAATGAAAAAAGTTAAAAAAGTGTTTTCATAAGCCGTAAAATAGCATATAATAATAAAGAATTTTCAAACAAAGGAGAGTGTCACATATGAAGAAGTTAGATTACGTAAAAGAAGCAGTAATTGCTAGAAACCCTAATGACAAAGAATTCTTACAAGCGATTGATGAAGTCTTGGATTCATTAGAAGTGGTAGCAGAAAAAAGACCTGAATTATTAGATAGCGGTGTCTTTGAAAGAATCGTTGAACCTGAACGCCAAATTATTTTCCGTGTTCCTTGGGTTGATGACAACAACAAAGTACAAGTTAACCGTGGATTTAGAGTACAATTCAACAGTGCAATCGGTCCATACAAAGGTGGATTACGTTTTCACCCTTCTGTAAATATTAGTATCATTAAATTCTTAGGATTTGAACAAATCTTTAAGAACGCATTAACTACACTACCTATGGGTGGTGGTAAAGGTGGAAGTGATTTTGATCCAAAAGGTAAATCAGATGGTGAAATCATGCGTTTCTGCCAAAGCTTTATGACTGAATTAAGCAAACACATTGGACAATTTACAGATGTTCCAGCAGGAGACATCGGAGTTGGTGGACGTGAAATTGGTTACATGTTTGGACAATACAAAAAACTACGTAATGAATTCAGTGGTGTGTTAACTGGTAAAGGATTAAACTGGGGTGGAAGTCTAGCAAGAACAGAAGCAACAGGATATGGATTATGTTACTTAACAGACGCGATGTTGAAAGACAACAACAATTCTTTCGAAGGAAAAACAGTTGTTATTTCTGGTTCTGGAAACGTTGCCATTTACGCATGTGAAAAAGCAACACAATTAGGAGCTAAAGTAGTAGCGATGTCTGATTCAAAAGGTTACATCTATGATCCAAATGGAATTAACTTAGATGTGATGAAAGACATCAAAGAAGTTCGTCGTGCTCGTATTGAAGAATACGCTGATTTAGTGGATGGTGCTACTTATGTTGGTGGATGCATTAACATTTGGAAAGTGAAATGTGATATTGCCCTTCCATGTGCGACACAAAATGAATTAGATGAAGCTAGTGCAAAAGCATTGGTTGCAAGCGGTTGTATCGCTGTAGCAGAAGGAGCAAACATGCCATGTACTCCTGAAGCAATCGCAGTACTGCAAGCAAACAACGTAATGTATGCACCAGGAAAAGCTAGTAACGCTGGTGGAGTTGCAGTTTCAGGTCTTGAAATGAGTCAAAACTCAATGCGTTTATCATGGACGTTTGAAGAAGTAGACGAAAAATTAAAAGACATTATGGAAACAATCTACAAAAACATCTCTACTACTGCTAAAGAATTTGGTGTAGAAGGTAATCTAGTTGCAGGAGCAAATATTGCAGGTTTCTTAAAAGTTGCAGATGCAATGATTGCACAAGGCGTATAGTAAAGAAAGCAAAAGAAGTGATAATTAATGAAGTAGTAAAATAAAAGTAGACACACAAAAAGTACAAAAATGTATTTAAAGT
>CAYJIZ010000014.1:0-71802 GCA_964370395.1 uncultured Erysipelotrichaceae bacterium | reverse complement strand
ACTTTAAATACATTTTTGTACTTTTTGTGTGTCTACTTTTATTTTACTACTTCAGATAACCATACATTTTAAGTTTTAGAAAGGAGCGATGCTATGAATATGATTCGCAAAATTGATCATGTTGTGATCACGACACAAGATATGAAATCTTGTTTGTCTTTTTATGAAACCCTTGGTTTTAGTATTGTAGAAAAAGAACAACATTATGAACTTCATACCCCTACATTTAAAATCAATGTTCACCAAAAGGGCAAAGAACTTTTACCTCACGCCTCACATGTAACATTAGGCTGCCATGATTTTTGTTTTGAAGTCGATGATGTAGAAGCGTATTATGACTATTTAATCAGCAAAAACATTCCCATTTGTTTAGGTATTGTGGAAAGAGTAGGAGTATATGGAAAAATGCATTCTGTATACGTAAGAGATTACGATGGAAACTTGTTATAGTTTTGTTCCTACAAGAAAAAGTAAAGGAGCACATTTGTGCTCCTTTTTCTTTTTAGAATTTATCTCTCTTTACATAAGATGTATGCAACAATTTATGACTTCTAAATTCACCAGGTGCTCCTAAGAACTCATCGTATAACACTTTAATCGCTGGATTTTCGTGTGACTTACGAAGTGGTAAATGCGCATCTGCTTCATACAATGCTTTTGCGCGTAGCGTTTTTAAATCAACATAATTTCTTACGCTATCCCCTTGTACTGGTTGTCCACCACCATTGATACATCCACCAGGACATGCCATAACTTCAATGATGTGGTATTCTTTTTCTTTTGATTTTACACTTTCTAGCACTTTTCTTGCATTTGCTAGTCCAGAACATACCGCAGCTTTTACTTCAATGCCACCTACTTTGTACGTCACTTCTTTGATTCCTTGTGTTCCACGTACTTCTTTGAAATCGACTTTTTTCAAGTCTTCATCCAACCAATGGCTCGCTGTTCTAAGTGCTGCTTCCATTACTCCACCTGTTGCTCCAAAGATTGCTCCTGCTCCTGTTGCTGTTTCAAATGGATCATCAAATCTTTCATCATCCAAATCTACAAACTTCAATCCTGCACCTTTGATCATTTTTGATAACTCACGTGTTGTGATTGCCGCATCAACATCTTGGAATTCAAATGTTTTTTGTTCATCGCGTTTGCACTCAAATTTCTTTGCTGTACATGGAATAACGGATACCACATACATATCATCTGGATTCAATCCATTCTTTTGTGCATAATATGATTTTAAGATTGCACCAAACATTTGTTGTGGTGATTTACATGTACTTAAATTAGGAATGAATTCTGGATAGAAATGCTCACAGAATTTCACCCATCCAGGACTACAAGAAGTAATGATTGGTAAGTTTTGTTTTGACTTCACTCTTTCTAAGAATTCGTGTGCTTCTTCCATAATCGTTAAGTCGGCAGCAAAGTCCATATTGAATACTTTGTCGACTCCTAAACGACGAATCGCCGCAACCATTTTACCTTCTACGTTCGTACCAATTGGCATATCGAAACATTCCCCAAGTGTTGCACGAATACTTGGTGCAGTAAAGAAGATCACATGTTTGTTAGGATCTGCCACTGCTTCGTACACTTCTTCAATGTTTGATTTTTCATTTAATGCCCCAACTGGACAAGCTACAATACATTGTCCACAACCTACACAAGATGTTTGGTCTAGTGTTTTTTCAAAAGCACTACCGATGTGAACTTTGTATCCACGATCAATACAACCAATTGCACTTACACTTTGTAACTTCTCACAAGCTGCAGTACATCTTCTACACATAATACATTTGTTGTTGTCACGTACCACATAAGCACTTGCATCATCAATGTTGTAAGTGATCTCTTCTGCTACGAAACGGTCTTCATCTACACCATAGTCAAATGCTAATTTTTGAAGTTCGCAGTTGTTACCACGAACACAAGACAAACATTTTTTATGGTGACTTGATAAGATTAATTCAATTGTCGTTTTACGACTCGTACGAATGTTTGGCGTATTCGTAAACACTTCCATTCCTTCTTCAACAGGGTAAACACAAGATGCGATTAACCCTTTTTTTCCTTTTACTTCCACAACACAAACACGACAAGATGCGATTGCATTGATGTCTTTTAAATAACATAATGAAGGAATTTCTACATTTATTTGCTTTGCTGCTTCCAAAATAGTAGAACCTTCAGGTACTTCTACATCAATATTATTAATTTTTAATTTTATTGTTTTCATAAGGTCCTCCTATTCCGTAATGACTGCTTTAAATTTACAGTTTTGCATACATAATCCACACTTGATACATTTGTCTTTCTCAATGATATGTGGTTTTTTCACTTCTCCAATAATCGCATGCGTTGGACAGTTTCTCGCACACAATGTACATCCGATACACTTGTCCGCTAAAATACGATATTGTACCAAGTCTTTACACACTCCTGATGGACAATGTTTATCCACAACGTGTGCTAAATATTCATCTCTAAAGTATTTCAAAGTTGACATAACTGGATTGCTTGCTGTTTGTCCAAGCGCACAAAGTGAAGTGGTTTGCATATGATGGCATAACTCTTCAATTTTCGCGATATCTTCAAACTCTGCTTTTCCAGAAATAATCTTTTCAATAAATTGGTACAAACGACGTGTCCCAATTCGACATGGTGTACATTTTCCACAACTTTCATCTACCGTAAACTCTAAGAAGAATTTTGCGATATCAACCATACAGTTGTCTTCATCCATTACGATTAATCCACCTGAACCCATCATTGATCCCAAAGCGATTAAGTTATCGTAATCGATTGGTGTATCGATATGGCAAGCTGGAATACATCCACCTGAAGGTCCACCTGTTTGTGCTGCTTTGAATTTCTTACCATTTGGAACACCACCACCGATTTCTTCAACAATTTCACGAAGTGTTGTTCCCATTGGTACTTCTACTAATCCAACGTTTTCAATTTTTCCACCTAACGCAAATACTTTGGTACCTTTTGATTTTTCTGTACCCATACTTGCAAACCAGTCTGCTCCACGCATAAAGATTTGTGGTATGTTCGCATACGTTTCAACATTATTTAATAAAGTTGGTTTTCCAAATAATCCTTTGACTGCTGGGAATGGTGGACGAGGGCGAGGTTCTCCACGATTTCCTTCAATTGAAGTTAAAAGTGCTGTTTCCTCTCCACAAACGAAAGCTCCTGCTCCCAAACGGATATCGATATCGAAGTTAAACTTCGTACCGAAAATACCTTTTCCTAAAATACCTAATTTACGTGCTTGCTCAAGTGCAATCACCAAACGTTTTACCGCAATAGGATACTCTGCACGAATGTACACATACCCTTTATCTGCTCCTACTGCATACCCAGCAATTGCCATCGCTTCAATGACACAGTGAGGATCTCCTTCCAATACAGAACGATCCATAAATGCTCCTGGATCTCCTTCATCGGCATTACAACATACATATTTTTGATCGCTTTTTTCACGAGCAGCAAATTCCCATTTTAAACCAGTTGGGAATCCTCCACCTCCACGACCTCTCAATTGTGAATCTTTTACCACTTGAATGGTTTGTTGAGGCGTCATTTCTGTCAACACCTTAGCCAACGCTTGGTATCCATCTAATGCGATGTATTCATTAATATCTTCTGGATCAATGACACCACAGTTACGAAGCGCAACACGAAGTTGTTTCTTATAGAAGTTTGTTTCATTCAATGAAATCACACTTCCATCCGCATGTACTGTTTCTTTATACAAATACTTCTTAACAATTTCCCCTTTTACGATATGTTCACTTACGATTTCTTCAATGAACTCAGGTTGCACTGCACTATAGAAGCTTCCTTCTGGATAAACAATCATGATTGGACCCAAAGCACAAAGTCCAAAACATCCTGTTTTTACGACTTTTACTTCTTTTGTCATTTTGTGTTTCTTTAAACTTTTTTGTAGAGCATCAATGACTTTATGACATCCACTTGATGTACAACCTGTCCCTCCACATACTAATATTTGACGTTTATAAGGAGAATCTTTTGCTTGCTTCATTCCTTCTTTACGCAACGATACGATAGGAAGTTCTTTTTCTTTAATCTTATTTAAATCTTGAATTGTCAACATGATTAATTTCCTCCTACCTTTTTCTTATTATACTTTTCAATAATGCCTTTTACTTGTGCGACTTCTACTTTTCCATAAATATCTTCGTTCACCATCATTACTGGTGCTAGCCCACATGCTCCAACACAACGTGTCGCATCCAATGAGAACATCCCATCATCGCTAATACCACCAACATCGATACCTAAAATTTTCTTTACTTCATCCACAATTTTATCTGCCCCTTTAACATAACAAGCAGTTCCCAAACAAACACTAATACGGTTTTCGCCTTTTGGTGTTAATGAGAATTGTGAGTAGAATGTTGCAACACCATATACTTCACTTAATGAAATATTTAGTCCATCTGCAATCATCGTCTGCACTTCAACAGGTAAATACCCATAAATTTCTTGCGCTTCTTGTAGGATTGGCATTAATGCACCACGTTCGTTTTTATGTTTTTCAATTACGACTTGTAGTTCATCTGCTTGCTTCTTTGTTCCTTTAAACGCAAACACATTATTCACTTTCATAGTTCCTCCTTAACGTTATAAATTAATTAACATTCACTCCACATTACGATTATATCAAAGCGCTTACATTTTTGATATGCTTTTTTCGTTAATTTTGTTAATTTTTATTGAAATAGTTAACTAAGTTAACTATAATATAAAGATGGAGGAATACTATGGACGATTTATACAATAAAACCTTAGGATTGATCGATATTTATACGTTTGTGAATCATCTTCACCATTATAAAGTACGAACTAACATCACGAAGGAAACCTTACATACACTGTTTTTTATTAAATACAGTGAACAAAGCGTGACACTGAAAGTACTCGCATCGTATTTCAATGTGAGCCGTCCTCGTATTTCAAAAATCATAACGCCTCTCATTGAACAAGGCTATCTTGAAATGACGCCTTCAACGAGTGACAAGCGCAGTTATGCTCTTACTTTAAGCGAGGAAGGTCGTTTGTATTTGGTAAACTCTCTTCATGAAGTATACCAACTATACGATACCTTAGTAGAAAAGCTTGGGTTTGGTGATTACATTCAACTTGTTGAGCTAATAAAAAAAGCCAATGAAGTATTTGATGATACAAAGAAGAAAGGATTATGGAATGGAAGCAAAGGAAAGTAAACTAGGCAATGCCCCTGTAGGAAAGTTGTTATTTCAACTTGCCCTACCTGCCATTACGGCACAAGTAATTAATGTTTTATACAATATGGTCGATCGTATGTACATCGGTCATATCCCAGAGGTTGGCTCACTCGCATTAACTGGTGTTGGTGTATGTATGCCAATTATTATGTGTATCAGTGCATTTGCTGCACTAGTAAGTATGGGAGGAGCGCCTCGCGCTAGTATCATGCTAGGAAAAAAAGACAAAGACACGGCAGAAAATATCTTAGGTAACTCAACTACGATGCTAGTTATTACTTCTATTATTTTAACCATCGTATTTTTAGTGTTTGCTGAAGATATTTTACTTTTATTTGGAGCGAGTGCTAATACCATTCAATATTCGTTAGACTATATGCGTATTTATTGTGTTGGTACGATTTTTGTTCAACTGGCATTAGGATTGAATGCCTTTATCTCTGCACAAGGATTTGCGAAAACAAGTATGTTAACGGTTTTAATTGGTGCGATTTGTAACATCATCTTAGACCCTATTTTAATTTTTGGTTTCAATATGGGTGTACAAGGAGCAGCCTTAGCGACAATTATCTCGCAAGCTCTATCTTGTATTTATGTTATCTTCTTTTTACGCAGTGACAAAAGTATCTTGCGTATTAAGAAACACTACTTACGATTAAAGCCACATATTTTATTACCATGTTTGGCTCTTGGTCTTTCTCCCTTCATTATGCAATTTACAGAAAGTGTCATCGCGGTATGCTTTAACTCTTCCTTGCTTGCGTATGGTGGAGATATCGCCGTTGGTTCTATGACAATCCTTACAAGTATCATGCAATTCTCTATGTTACCAATTCAAGGATTAACCCAAGGAGCACAACCTATTATCAGTTATAACTTTGGGGCAAACAACATGGCTCGTGTCGCAAAAACATTCCGTCTGTTGTTGCTGTCCTGTGTCGCGTATTCCACAATGCTTTGGGCATTGTCGATGTTTACACCAAGTGTATTGATTTCAATTTTCACAAGCGATCCAAAACTGGTCGAGTATTCTGTATGGGCACTGCGAATTTATATGGCAACCTCTTTAATGTTTGGTGCACAGATCGCTTGCCAACAAACATTCATCGCCTTAGGAAACGCTGTGACATCTCTTTTCTTAGCATTACTAAGAAAAGTATTCCTGCTAATTCCACTTATTTATATTCTTCCTAACTTTGTAGAGAACAAAGTCATGGGAGTATTCTTAGCAGAACCAGTCGCAGACTTTATCGCGGTATGTACAACCGTTACGCTCTTTATTATTTTCTTTAAGAAATTACATTTGGATAAAGCGAGTACAAGCAATTAAAAAAAGGGTGGCTACATCATGTAACCGCCCTTTTACTATCACATTTATCTTACTTCGTCGTTGGATTGTTAGTTTCTTTTTTCATTTGATAATAAGAGACTAATAAGAATACAAGTGCTAGTACTATACAAACCAAATACAATGTAAAATCCAAATCGCAAGAACCAAAGTAATACAGCACCGCTTCCAGCGCTAAAAATAGGATTGTTATGATTACTTTATTTCTCATTGGTTTTTCTTGCTCCTTTGTTTTTTTCTCGTTTTTGCTTTGTTATTTCATAAACTGCATATACACCAAATACCAACATCACCAATGCCATCCAATACTGCGATGTGCATGTTTCCTTTTCCATGTTTGCCTTTGGTGTTTTCAAATCATCCACCACTTCTATTTGTAGTGTTTTTTGTGTCCCATCTGCCAGTTGGATCGTAACGCTATGCTCTTTTTGTTTCGCCTTCTTATCACTTGCGACAATTGTGTAACTTGCGTTATTGGCATCTTTAGAATACACACTTATATACTTTCTTAATAATGATTCGCTTAATCCTTCTTTTTTTATTTTACTTAACGGTATATCTTTTATCGCCACGATAATTGTTTCTTCTGTTTTGATTGTTGTTTTATTTTGATTAGGTTGTGTTGGACTACCTTCTACTTTTGTATTACTTGTTTTTGGTGGCGTTATTTTGTCTTCTGTTGAAGTAGGTGGCGTTGTCTGTGTTTGTTTCTTTTCCACTACAATTGTGATATCCACAAACGCTTGTTGCCCCTCTTGGTCTACTACACTAATTCGTACATCATAGCTTCCTGCTTGATGCAGAGCTATTTTATTAATTTGTCTATAATCAATCTTACTTGTTAAGTCTAGTGTGCTTCCATCATCCATCACTTTACTTGCATGCGCATTGATTGCTTTTAGCAACGCTTCTTTACTCGTATCAGCGATGACATGGACATTGGTATTGGCACGTATCTGAGGTAAGCCTTGAAACCCAAGTACTACACTTGTCTCTTTGGTATTTGTTACATTTTCATTAATCTGTACGCTTGCCCATACTTTAGCAACTTTTCTAGTTGCAACATCACTAGTCACATCTTCTCCATTCACAGCAACACTTTTCTTACTTATTGAGCCATCGTCATTCACATGCAAATAGGTTGCGCTCACATCGGTTGCTGAATTGAGCGTTTTGTTCACTTGTGTATACTTCACCTTATCTGGTGTAGCAAAGACAATGTCTCCATGTACATAAATATCCTGTTGCCCGCTCACTACTTTTTTGTTTACTGGATGCAACGCTTGGTACGTAATGCTCTGTTTTCCCACTACTCCTTGCGATACTTCTTTTTCCACACTGCAATAGAGAGCCACTTTTTGATTGTTGAAATCAAGATAGTAAGCTTTTTGTTTGGGCATATACATCGCCCCTTCTTTTTCTATCAAATCAACACGATTGCTTTCTGAAAATTGAATATCACCATAAACACGAATCGTATTCATTTTCACTACGGTTTTTCCTGTCGGTTCATGGTACGTATAAATCACATCGTATTTACCTGGTTTACTCAAATCAACTTTACTTGTATCCACGATTAACTCTTTTGGATCAACAATCTTTCCATTCCCATCAAATACGTAGACATCTTCGTAAGGGTCAAAGTATTCGTTTACCACTTTATTCACTCTAGGCAAACGTATGACACTACCATCTGCTACTATTATGGTGATTGTTTTACTCACTTCATTATGTAATTCATCCATAACTTTTAGATTCACTTCGTACGATGCATTTCTAATTGAAGTATCAATCGTCTTTAGTTCATCCCAATTGATTTGATCACTAATCTGCTTTATCGTTATCTCACTACCTTGTAATGCACTCGCTTCGATCAATTCTTTCATGTCTTCAAACGTCGCATTCAGCGGTACTTCAAAGACATCGTTATCTAGCATATCGTTTGCTATCAAAATATTCGTAGGATTTATCGTCATTGTCATCATAAATCCAATTAACACAAAAATAGCGACATGCAATTTTATTTTCCAAAAACTCTTTTTCTTTATCATTTTTATTCTCCTGCATTATTCACACCATCGCTATTTATTGATGTTTCTTTTACTACTAATTTCGCACTCACATTCAAGTGATTTCCCGCTTTGTCGACTACAACAAAGTCCCCGCTTTGTTTCTTTGGCCACTGAAGTGTAACACTTCTTTGCTCATCATTGGCACTCACAAGAATCATATTATTTTTTTTCACTTGTTCATTAAGTAGTGCATAATCAATGCCACTGGCATCATCCTGAATAGAGAATGTAACAAACGTATCGTCCATTACATAGTTCACTAATTCAGGTGCTTCTTCATCAATATTTTGAATCGTAATCTTTCTTTCATCGATCACCTGTTCGCCCTTAAGTAGAGAAATGATATATTCTCCGTTTTGATCACAAACAAGTTGATTTCGATTGTTTACTAAAATCTTGTCATAATTGTTATTCGTTGTTTGTACATCTAACTTCACTGCTTCATTGGTGAAGTTCGTATCGTAATTCACTTGCGTAATTTTCGCATAATCACTTAACGTATCACGACTAGTATTCGCCTCTTTTATCATTGGCAAAGCAACGATTGCTGCTACGCATGATATGGCCAAAGCCGAAGTCATAATCGATGTACTCGTCTGTTTTATCTTCCTACTTTGCTTCTTTTTTAAACTTTGTGGGTGGTAAGGCATTTTTGATTGCATCAAGTCAAAATAATGATGCATACTAGGAAAAGCAATAAAGGCAACACAAGCACTGTTAGTATAGCCTTTTTCTATTAACATCTTTTTCAATCGTGCTTTGATACGATGCAAATGACTGATTACAGTACTTTCTTTGACGTTTGTGATTTCGCTAATTTCCTTAATCGATAGCTCATCAAAGTAACGTAAATAACCAATCAAGCGTTTATTTGGTGACATCAGTTTCAATTCATTTAAGATTAGTGAAATCGTTTCATCATAACTCAATTGAGTCAGTGCATCCCTACTCTTCGCATCCACGACTCTAGCTATGACTTCTTCATCATTGCTTGCATAATACGATGCATCCTTTGATTGGTAACGTAACATATTGCAACCTTGTTGGTATGCAATCTTACTTAACCAAACAAAAAACGCTTCGGCTGATTGTAAATTTGCTATGCAACGATATACTTCACTAAATGTATTTTGAACTAAATCTTTTGCCCTTTCCTCATCCTCATTAAACATTTGCATCCCAACATAATACACATGCTTTTGGTATTGCGTATAAAGTTGATCAAATGCACTTTTGTCCCCTTCCATAAATTGTTTTATATGCGTTAAATCAAACTCTTTACTTTTATCCATGAAAATCACTCCTTTTGTTTCAGTATCAAACTTGTGAAATACATTTGGATTATTTCTTCATGTCCATTTAAAATCCAACTAATTTCACTAAAATCAAAATGACATTCATCATAAAAATATCGAATTAACTCTAGCTTGCTCATAAAACACAAATAATTGCTACTCTTCTCTAGGTTCATTGTTTCTTTTTCCACGATATTTCTAATGTCCTTTTCTTTGTTTTATCATCCATCAAATACCATTAAACTTTCCTCCTCATATATAAAGTAACGAAATGTTTAAAAATATTGCACCTAAAATAAAAATTTTTTAATTTGTGTATTGTGTACACAAAAAGACAATCAAATTTATCTAGTTTGATAGTAACTTCATTCATATCGCTACGCAACAAGTAGATTTTTCCAATCTTTTCACTTTATTAAGTTTTTTTGTTTTTTCGCATTATTTCTAACAAAAAAGGATAAGCCTTAAGACGTAACCGTCTTAGTGCTTATCCCATTCTTTTTATATAATTGTTTCTAATACATCTTTCATGCGTTGGGCTAACCCTCTACATTTTTCAATTGTTAATCCACATAAAGCAACACGAATTCCTTTTGTTACTTTTACGGTGAAAATGTAATTATCCATCAATGCTTGGTGGTATTTATCAAGCAATTCATCGCCTTCAATGCGTAATGTCACAAAGAAACCTTCTTTGTATGGATAGTGAATCAAATCGCAAGCCTTCGCTTCTTCCACAAAAATTTCACTGCGTTCTTTTAATAAGTTAACATAGTAAGATTTCTCTTTGTCGAATGCTTCGTATCCTTCACTTGTCACATAAACAAAGTTATCCATCGCGGCATTAGGAATGTTACTCCAAATTGCACGTGCGCTTTTCTCCATTACGATTTCTAATTGGCGTACACTTTCTTTGTGTTGCCCCATAATCATCGCTGCACCACAACGTAATCCATACGATGTTAATGTCTTACTACAAGAGAATGCAACAACGATTAAGATATTATCACTAATATCATTAAACGTTTCTAAGTATCTTCTCGATGTTTTAAAATCATACGCAAAATCAATATACGCAATATCATTCAACAAGACAACTGGTCCCTCTTGCGAAATGGTATTTAATACTTCAACAACTGCTTTCCACTCTTCCATCGACAAAGAATATCCCGTAGGGTTATGACAAGGATCATTAATAATAACCAATAACTTTCCTTCTTCTTTCATTACATTGCGACACACTTCTTTAAAGTTTTCAATATTAAAGTGGTTTTCATCAAACAACGAATACGTCGTTGTTTTTAAGTTATTCATAGAAGCCATCAATTTATAAGAACCCCAAGCAATTTCAGGAATCACTAATGTTTGATTGGCATCCAATACATCTGCCATGGTTGCTGCAACTGCACCACTTCCCCCAGGAGTAGCAATGACACTATGTTTTAATGTACAAATTGCATCTTGTACAACCCAGCGATACACTTGCTCCTTAAAGTCGTTATTTCCAGTAAAACTCGATGCGTATTTTGCTTTGCTACGATTTTCAATTTCATTGTAATGCGTATACACAGAATCAAACGCTACCAATTGGCTGTCTTCATCATACAAACAACCCATTGTCGCATCCACCACATTTTCCGCTCCGATTTTTTCCTTCGCTTGTTTTGCTAAACTTGCAATTCCAAATACATTATCCACAATTGGCGTGGCATCTACATTTTGTTTAATAAACGTTTTCATTTGCTTACCCCTCGTTTCTAAAATATCCACCTAGTATTTTACTATCACTACAATGTTCTTGTAATGCAATCAACATTTCTTTTACTTTACTATCATGCAAACAACCTTCCATCTCCGCATGGAAATAATAACTCCATGGTTCATTTGGAATCGGTCTTGATTTTAAACTAATCATATTGAAACCATACGATGCGACACAACTCATTACATTTGCTAGCATACCTGTTTCATTCTTAACCGTAAACAACATTTGAAATAAATTTCCTTCTTCTTTTAATTGTTTATGAATCACAATAAAACGAGTTGTATTATCCATCGTCGTATTAATGTTTTCCTCAATGAGTTCTAAGCCAAATAACTTCGCTGTTTCAATCGAAGCAATCGCTGCTTTACTCTTGTCATTTTCTTGTGCTACATATTGTGCAGCAATCGCTGTATTAGGATAAGAAGTACATTGCCAATCTCTTCCCTTTAAAAACAAACTACATTGCGATAAGCCTTGTGGGTGCGAATACACTTGCTTGATATCTTTTATCGTAGCACCATGTACCCCTAGTAAGTTTTGTGTAATTTTTAATTCGTACATATCATGGATAAATACATTGGAATCACGTAACAGATCACTTGTTTCCCCAACTTCTCCAGTAAATGAATTTTCAAATGGAATCACACCATATTCAATCTCTCCATTTTCTACTGCCTTCACTACTTCATCAAATGTAGGATACGCAACTAATGTATGATTAGGAAATAAATTCATTGTAGCAATATGCGAAAACGCTCCCTTTGTTCCCCCATAACCAATCTTATCTTTATTGATTAATTGCTTTTGGTAGTTTTTTGACACTTCCAACATCTTTGAAAATTGTGCAAGATACGCTTCTTTGTATTTGTCTTCTTTTAAATAAGAAACATTTTTTTCAATCAACGCTTTTTCCCTGCTCCCATCAAATACAGGCAAACCATTTTCTATCTTATAAGCAACGACGTCTTCCACAGCTCGCATACGCTCTTCGAACAGTTTTGCCATTTTCTCATCAACATCGTTAATTATTTTTCTCGCTTCTTCTAACTTATTCATGAATTCACCCCTTTATTGCATTTATTATACACCAATCAAAACTAGTTTTATATAACAATTCTTACGAAACCAATGAAATTTTTACCATGAAAATGCTACTTTTTTCATAGAAACAAAAAAAACGCATATCTTGTTGTAAGATTTATGCGTTCTTTTCTTATTACTTACTTAAATAAATCACACCTAAGAAATATCCACCTTGCATATCTACCATTCCTGTTTTTTCAATTACTTGTTTCGCAATCGCATAAAACTGGTCTTCTGTTAATGTGATATCCGTACGATATGTTGCACTTCCTTCTGCTTGCATCGCTTCTACTAATTTATCAACGATCTCACTTTGTGAGAAGTACTTTTGATTAATACGGTAGTATTCTTGGTTGTTGTCACTTGCCTTAAAGTTATCGATAGAACTGTTCATCACATACAGATCATCTTCACTTAAAACATTGATTGCTTCTTGATCTGATAAATTAAACAATCCATTTTTAAAGTAATCATTGTCATTGTTTGTCGTATCAAGCGTATACCATTGATTGTCTAAGGAAACACGGTTCCATGCATGTGGTAAGCTACCTTGTAAGTATCCTGTCACAACAACATTGTTTAACCCTGCTGCATCAGCTAATAATTTAAATGCTCCTGCATACCCAGCACATACCCCTTTACCTTCAATCAAAATTCCATATGCCGTAAACGAATCATTAAATTCTTCGTCTACTTTCTTAAAGTTATTTTTTTCTGCATTCTCTAATGCTTTTGTATCGTATTGTGCATTCTCACACAAATAATCATTGATTGCCGTTTCTTTTTCTAAGTCACTCATTCCCTCTTTGATTATTTTCTTATTGATCTCTTTCACTTTATTCATGATTTCCTTTTGTTTCTCACGTTGTGAACGACTCGTTTCATCATAAGAAATAAACAAATCATTGTTTTTGGAATCATAACGAATGCCTCGTACTCCTAGTGTTAATGGATTTTGGTAAGTTGCTTCATACCATGCATCCAACAAGTACTCTTGGTCATACGCTTCTTTAAAATCATTCAAACTAACACGTCTTTGCCCATTCATCATTTGAATTGCTAAGTATTCTGATAGCGCATTTGATGCATACACTTGGTAATCGTTGTATAGTTCTTTTGCTCCCTCTTCTTCCTCTTCAGCACTGCTGTTTAACTGAATGTCTTTTTCAATATCTCCACTACGATCACGCAACCCTTCTTGGCGTTTCGCCAATTGTTTCAATTGTTTCTTATAGTTGTCTTCATCGTATTGCAGTACTTGTGCATATCCTTTTATTGATGTTCCATCAATAGTATAAGGAATTGACAAACATGGTACATCCTCTGACTTAAAGTTTACAGGATTGCCATTACCGTCTTTTTTAATATTTCCATTTTCATCTTCTTCATAAGTATAAAAGTGCGTTACATCCTCTTTCGCCTTTTTAATATTGTAGTTCACTAATTTTTGCGTAGCATTCCCATCTCCCATAATAACCCAAGCATGGCTAGGAGACATCATAATATCACGATCGATTACCGCTTTTGAACTATCTCCATTTGGTCGAATTCCACCTTCGTTCATGAAGTATGCCAAATCGACTGGAACTTGACTCGCTACCATTCGCTTATCAATTAAGTTACTTATTTTCGATGTTCCTTTTTTGTTTATCGCAATCACAGCAAAGTATTTGTTTTCTTGCTTGTCGTACTCACTTTCGCCATCATAGCGCATTTTCGCAGCCTCTTTGGCATTCGCATTGGTATTTTCTTTCTTTTGTTTCTCGTACTCTGTATCGATTGATTGTCCAAACGTCGTACGTAAATTCCAATTAATTTTGTCTTCGTTATCATTGGTATCCAACCATTTTGTCTCTTTTGTTGTTGCGACAGTGGTCAAAGAACGAGCCGATGACTTTCCATCTTTCGCTTCTCTTACTTCCACAACTACATACTCATTGGCACCTTTTACTTTATCCCAACGTAATCCTCCAACTCCATTGTCATCTACATAAAAACGAACTTGTGGTGCTCCTGCAATTTCGGTTTTGACATCGAATACAGTCACCTCTGGTTTTGCTAGTTTTTCACCCGTTTCTAAGTCGTATTTCTCTACGATATAGTACTGTTGCGCATTTCCCCAATCATTCCATTCTCCTTGATCATACAACAAACCACCACGTTCTTTGTCTGTCAAAGCGAACACAGGTTTACGATAAGGTGAAAAAATAACACCAGTATCACTTTGCGTAGCTTTAAATGCTACTTCTTGGGTTAAATCACTATCACGATATACCGTAATCACATCTGACCAGTTAGTCGTAAATGTTTTGAATTTATCCAACGCTTCTTTGGATACATCAAATGCAAAACCTTCATCACGAGCTACCTTACTTTTTTTCTCTTTGTAGCGTACGCTTTCCTCTTTCGCATATTTTTGTGTAATGTCTTTTGTCAGTTGTTTCGCATCAACCTTTTCTCCATCCTCTCCTTGTTGTCCACAAGCACTCATTCCAAAAGCACTTATCACAAGCAATGATGACAATAACGATTTTTGAATCCATCCTCTTTTCATAATCTTTCCTCTTTTCTCTTTTCACTTATCATACTTTCCCTAATGCAAAAAGGTTACAAACTATTTAAAATAGTGAATTACTTCCACTACAATTTTAATAAACTCTTCTTGTGAGACATTTTGTGAGTTCACTTGAATTACGCCCCCATCATAATTGAAATAGGCATCGTATACTTCCCCATCTTCATTATCATAATAAATGGCTAGTTCTTTGTTTTCGATAGTAGAATTAGTGGATATTTCTTTGTATGGTGTTTCATAGCGAAGCTTCACTTCCTTATCCTCATTCTCATAATCATATAGCCATTCTACACTTTTTAATGTCTCATTTTGATAGTAAGCAAGATAGCGTTTCTTACTTAGTTCGTATTGTTTGAGAGCTACTGGTTCAATTGTTTTTTCACTTAAGCGTTGCGCTTCTTGTTTTCCAATAGTAGTAACAGTAAGTCCTTCATTGCGTCCAAACTTACGTGATTGCTCTTCCATCTTCTCAAATGTTAGCGAACCTTCTTTTAACTTCACTTGTGTCGCTGTTTTTCCTACCTCTAAGTTTGTTTCTAACAACGGCTTTTCTTGTAGCACATTAAACAAAACAAGCATCAAAACCCCAAATGATGTAGCAAACACCAATATCGGTTTTTTTCTAAAACGTTTCTTCTTTTCTTCTTCCTCTTTCATCAACAACAACGTCTTTGTCTTCAAATCTGTAGGAACGTTAATGTTTTCGTATTCTTCTTTGTATTTTTCAATCATGTAACATTACCTCCCACTTTTCTTTCAACATCGCTCTCGCTCTTGATAATCGCGTTTTAATCGCACCTTCTTTTTCATTCAGCAAATGAGCAATTTCAACAATCGACATTTGCTCGTAATAAAACAAGTGAATAACCGTGCGATACTTTTCTTCTAATTCATTCACTACATAAATAACCCCTAAATCTGGTGCTTCCTCTTTCGCAAAATCCATTTCTAAAGGAACACTTTCTCTTCTTGTTTTCGAAGTGAACATCGTATTGCAACAATTCAATGTCACTCGAATAAACCAAGCTTTTAAATGTTCATGCGAATCAAATGACTTCTTATTTTTCACGTAGCGTAAAAAAACTTCTTGAAATACATCTTGTGCATCCGCTTCGTTTTTCATCGTACACAGCGCTACCTTATATACCGTATCACTATAGTTTTCAATCGCTTCTTCACAAGTGAGCATAATCCCTTCTGATCTATTCCATAATCCCATACAAAACTCCTTTATGTCATGTAACATAATTATAGTATGTTTGTACCCTGCTCACAAGTAATACTGTACAATCCCAAGAAAGGTTACAATATGTCTTTGCTTTTGCTACATTGCCACACAAATCCAGTATGGTATAATGGAAAAAAGGAAAGTGATAGTATGCATGTTCTCATTATTTATGCACACCCAAGTGAGCAAAGTGTTACAAATGAATTAAAGAAATCGTTTATTAAGGGATTAGAAGAAGCCAACCATACCTACGAAGTCACAGACTTGTATGCGATGCATTTTGATCCTGTCATAAGCAAAAAAGAATACGAAAAAGATGCGTTCTACGATAGTTCCCTTAGTAAAGATCCAATCATTTTGGCGCAACAAGAAAAGATTCAAAATGCAGATGCACTCGCTTTTGTCTATCCCGTTTTTTGGAGTGAATGTCCTGCTATTTTAACTGGTTACTTTCAACGCGTTATGAATTGTGGTTTCGCTTATATTGATGCACGGATGAAAGTATTAGAAAAAGTCATCTGTTTGGTATCAATGGGAGGCCAAGAGGACGACCACATTCATGCGAAACAAATTAAGGCAATGCGTACGGTAATGTTAGAGGATCGTATCAATGCTCGTGCCAAACACAAAGAAATGTATTTCTTTGGCCAAACAAGCAGAGAAGAAAAATATGCAGAAAACAGAGAAGAACGCTTAAAAAGTTATTATGATAAAGCATTTCACTTAGGAAATACACTATAGAAAAAAGAGGACGATTAGTAAGTCCTCTTTTTTCTAATAATCATTTAATTGTACTAACACCTTATTAAATATTTGTGCGAAAAATACAACAGCAATTAATATCCCACTATAAAGAAAGATTTGATCCAATGCCAACCAGCTAGACAACGCCCCAAAGAAACAAGAAGCCAATGGTTGTGCTGCCATAGCGAAAGCCATCATCAATGAACTAAAGCGTGATAAATATTCTTGTTTCACACGTCCATACATCGCAATTTGTACAGGTAAGTTAATCATCGTAAGAAGACCACCCGCAACAAATGCCAATATCGCTAATGCGATATAAACACTCACTCCGCTCATCATCGGCATCAAGCCATAGAAAACGATGCATCCTCCTAGTAAAACACCTGATACAATTAACATATTGCGATAACACAACTTTGTTTTCATCTTCGGTACAAATGGTGACAACAAAATCATACCTAGTACTTGTCCTATTCCAAAGATTGCGATACCCTCACTTCCAACCATTAAGTAGTCTTTCATATACGGTGCCTCAAAAATATTAATAGGGACAACAATCGCGTTCACAAAACAAGCAAAGATACATATATTAATTAATAGCTTATCTTTTTTTGTATAAATGAAACCTTCTTTTAAATCAGCTAAATACCCTTTTATCGTAAGTGCATCCTCGCTCTTTGTTTTTTCAACTCGTTTCAACATTAATATAATGATTCCACAAAGTAGAAAACTTGCTGCATCCACAATAATTGCTCCACCTAAACCAAACATCGCAATACAGATTGGTCCACAACCTAATCCGATTAAGTTTGCGACACCGATGATGGATTGTTGGATTGCTAATCCATTTTCATGCAATTCTTCTTTTAGTATTTTTGGAAAAATACTCGTTTGGGCAGGAGCTCGAAAAGACTCAAAAGTCGAATTCAAGAAAGTCACCACAAACAAATGCCACACCTGCAGATTCCCACTCATATAAAGCAAAGCAACAAGTCCTACATTGATTGCTCTACCAAAGTCACAAATCCACAATATACTTTTCTCATTGATGTATTTTGATACTGCTCCTGCGATTACCCCAAAGGTTAAGTTAGGAATCATATTCACCGCAAAGATCGTTGCGACTAATGTCGTTGATCCTGTAATTTCATATACTAACCAAGAGAAGGCAACCATATCGATCCCATCTCCAATTCTCGTAATAAAGGTAGCTAAACTAACCTTGATATAATTCTTTTCATGCCATAATTGTTTTAACTCTTCTTTCATATCATTTCCTCCACACCCTTAGTATATAAGAATCAAAAACAATTACTACCTACATGTGGTTGATGTCACTCAACTTATCGTTGTTTCATTAGCAACTATCGGTTGCGAAGCGCAAATTCCTCAGGTTTTAAAGAGTATGTCGCAATATCGATGCGTCCTAACTGATAGTGTTGAAACCCATCACGTAAGACACCTTCGTATAAAAAACCTAACTTTTCGATGACTCTTTTGCTTTGTTCGTTGAATAAAAAATGCGAACAACTAATCATCTTTAACTCTAATGTTTCAAATCCATAACATAGTAATGCATTCGCAGCTTCTACCATAATTCCCTGACCCCAATAAGGTTTCCCAAGCCAGTACCCTAATTCACGATACTGTTCATCCATACGTCTGTTATCTTTTTCTAAACTAATAACTCCATATAATGTTTTACTTTGTTTATCCACAATCGCAAACGTTTTTTCATTGATCAAAAACTTTTCTAAAATCATTTTTGTCTCTTCTAAATTTTCATGTGGTTTCCATCCACATGCATATCCCACTTCTTTTTCTTTTGCTAATTCATACATCGCTTCTGCATCTTGTAAGCATAATTGTCTTAATTGTAATCTTTCTGTTTCCATTACTTCTCCTTTCTGACAACGCACATCACATGATTGGAGTACGCTAGTGCTTCTTCTTTTGAACTCATCAATTCGTGAAATCGTAATTACTCTTTGAATTCAACTTCACTTAATTCATTTATTTTTTCTGCTACTATTTCTGCCAATCCATCTTGGGCAAACATTGAAATAAGTTTACTGTTTTTCAATGTTACTGCTTCCTTCATCTGTTCTATCGTATGAAAAACTAAGTCGTGATTGTATAAATGAAAGGTATCTTTTTCATACCCTGCTTGTTCTTTTAACATCGTCTTATTATAACACAGTGCTTCACTCACAAAGCAAGCATCATTATTGATGAAAGCCACAAACAATAAACCACCTTCTTTCAATACACGTATACTTTCCTTTATGCATTGATTGGCTTTTTGTTTATCATTAATATGGTACATCGGTCCCATACACAGTACAACATCAAACATTGCATCTTCAAATACCGATAAATCACAAGCATCCTTTTGCAAGACATGTACATTGTTTACCTGTTCGCTTTTCTTCCTTAATTGCACAACATGTTTCGTTAGTAACTCTAGCGCATACACTTCGTGTTGTTGCTTCGCTAGTGCCATGGTATACGCACCTGTTGCTGCTCCTAATTCTAATATACGAAGCGGTCTTGTAAAGTACTTTTCAAAATGCTTCATCGTTGTAAGATACTCTACTTGACTCGCTTTACTATGGCGTAATCGCTTGTCTTCATCAAACTCTTCATACCATTGTTCAAGATTCATACCACCACCTCCTTACTGCTATTATAGTCTTACTTTCATAGCACACGAAAAAATTGCACATGAAAAAGAAATGCCACACTTAAGAGCATTTCTTTTTATTATATGAAAGTCAAAAAGGATAATTTATCCACATAGATAGATAACTTTTTATAATTTCTTGTTTCCTTCACCAAATCACTCAATTGCATAAAGTATACTTTCGCAAATTCGGATGACAGATTTTTTAAATAAGGAAGCAATGTTTTTATAATATAATTTTCTAAAGTACACGCATCCGCACCTGTTTGTTTTAAGACAAAGTAGTGCCAACATACTTGTAGTTGTTCACTGCAATTTGAAACGTCTACCGCTCTGTACATCGGCAATGTTTTGTCGACATAGTAATGCATGTTGTAGTACCAAATTAACTGTGGTAATAAAAATTCATTCGGTAACTGTAAACTTTTCTTTAAGTAGTCGCGTGCTTTTTCGTAATTTTTTAACTGGTAAAAGCCTCCTGAAGTATTGTTGTAGTATCGTACCAATTCCTTTGTGGAAAAACAATGTTGTTCAATCAATTGTTCGCATTGTTCAATTCTCTCTTCAAAGGATAATGGTAAAATAAACACTTCGATATTGGCTTTCCACTGCAGTATCGCAAAGTGAACATGCTCATTTTCATTATTGCGTTTTGCCTCTGCTTTTTCCAATCGCAACAAAAGCAAATACGCATTCAGATAATCTTTGCGTTTGTCTACCAAATACAAAATACTCACAATACAAAAGCGCGTATACAAACAATCATTTAACGAATGCACCAGTTCATAAATATCAGCTAGTGTTGCATTGTCATGATTATGTTGGTATTCATGCATAAATAAAGCATCTCCAATAATCATTTTTAATTCATCATGAAAACAATCAAAATTAAAATACAAAAAGAAAAATTCCTTACGCGATATGCATTCCTTACTTGTGAATAAATCTGCGATACACTTCACTGCTTCCACTGTAAACTGTACTTCTACATAATCGCATTCACAATCAAATTGGCTAATCAAATCCCAACACAAACGATGGTATGCCATCACATCATAATCACAATAGGCTTGAAATATCTCCTTTACCATTTGATGAAGTCTTTCTAACACTTTCTCATCATAACAATGCGACAGCGCAAACACTTCTAGTAACGCATCGTATACTTCATCATTTCGGATGAGATTTCCTTTTTCCAACGAGATCAAAGAACGCGTTGAAGTTGGAAAGCGACTCATCTTCACTAATTGCAATTGCGTTAAATCTGCATCCAATCGCAACCCTTTGATCATCTTCCCTAATTTTCTTTTCTCTTCTTTGGTAATATCTAATCTCATTTGGCCGCCTTTCTTTTTGGCTTACTCACTTTTGCCATCACATCACAAGTAATGTGAATTAACTCCCCTACGCGACGATAATCTTCCACATCCTCAATTAAAAAGATATCTTTTGCTCCTTTGTAGGGCGGAGCCAATGTATATTGTCCTAGGTATGCTTTTCCCTCTTCGCTTATTTTAATAAACAATTGGTTATCACACACCAATCCAAAAAAGATTCCATCTTGGTAAAGTCCATATTCACCAAACATCTTTTTGTAGGTAATTGCATTGTCTCGTAGCGTATCTACGACATATTGTACATAACTTAAATCACTTGCCATAACGAGTCCTCTTTTCTTACCCTTATTTTTTCATTAATAGAAGAAAAATACAATACCACAAGTATGTGATATTGATTGTAATTTACGAATGGGTGATAATTTATTATAATGTCATACATAGGAGTAACAATATGAATCACTACCCAAACCAAGAAAAAGTTAAAAAAATTAAATATATCGTTTGTGACCTAGATGGCACTTTGTATACTAGCAGCGCTAAAATTAGCCAAGCTACCATTCAAAAGTTAATACAGTTACAAGCAAATGGCTACACGCTTATCATCGCTACTGGTCGTTATTACTATGAAGTGAAAGAATTAGTAGAAAAATTAAAATTAGCTATCTTTGGTGGCTATATTGCTTGCTGCAATGGTGCAGAAGTGCACGATTGCAAAAACAAAAGGGTTACTTCCTTTTCAAAACTAAGTAGAAACGAACTAGTCTTGCTTATTAAAATGGCAAAACAAAATCAAGTATCCACGTATGTTAATTATGATGAACACTATGAATTCATCCCTTGCGCTTTGCATCACAAACTTGTTAATTTATCCAAACTCGTTTTGTATCCTGCAAAATGTATGCTAAGCGATACACATAAAATATCAAGATTGTATCGTGCTCGAATTCGCACGCATTTAAATAAAAACATTTCTGAATTAGCAAAAATTTGTTTTTTAGGAACCAATCAAAAATTAATGCAATTTCAAAAACACGTAACAAACTTACCTTTGCCTTATGCTTATTATCCATCTGGTAACATGGCATTAGAAATCACCAAAGACGACGTAGGAAAACACTACGCAGTGCAAAGTATCGTCAACAAAAAACAACATACATTAGATAATGTGCTCTTTTTTGGAGATAGTGGCAACGATGAACCACTTTTAAAAATTGCTGGCATTGGTGTCGCAATGAAAAATGCGGATGCTCCTTGTCTAGAAGCTACTCCTTACATAAGCGAGTACACAAACAAAGAGGATGGCGTGCTTCGCTACCTCGATTCCTTATCCTTATAAAAAGGTTGTAACATCTTAGACACTTGTCTAGTTTGTTACAACCTTTTGTTATCCATTCTCTTTTCGTTTTTTTACTTCACTAATAAATTCTTCATTGTTCTGTAACGCAATAAGAAAATCTGCTTCTTTTGTATCAATATAAATACGATCCAATGACAAGGCACTTCCTGCTGTTACATCACGTGTTTTCTTAATCACTGTAATATCTTTCAGTGCAATTTTCTTTGTTTGAAAACCAAAGGAAAGCACAAAATAATCATCGTATAATTCAACTTTATTACGCACCCAAATCGGTACGATTAATAACACCACAAAAAGATAATAGAAAACGTTAATAATAATGACGAAGAGCGTGATTCGTTGCTTATCGAACGAACAAAATAGCAGTATCGGTCCAATAAGTAAAAAAACAAACAAGACAATAACCCATTTATCAATTTTTCCTTTGTATTCCATACACTATTCTACTTCTTTCTTAATAAGCAAACACTTTGGCACAATACTCCCTCTTGTCTACCAACAAAACCAATTTTTTCACCTCGTGTCGCTTTGCAACTAATTTGCGATTTATCACAATGCAACGCTTTGGCAACATGATCACGCATTGTTTCAATATGTGGTGCCATCTTTGGTTTCTCAATCATAATTAAAGAATCGATATTGTTGATCTCATAACCTTTGCTTGCCATCAATTCGTATACTTTTTCTAAAATAACAATCGATGACATTCCTTTGTATTGCGCATCTGTATCAGGAAAATGCTTCCCAAGATCTCCTAATGCCAATGCCCCTAATATCGATTCAGCAATTGCATGGCATAGCGCATCTCCATCAGAGTGCGCTTCTACTCCTTTATCAAAAGGAATACGAACTCCTCCTAATACAATATATTCGCCTTCACAAAACTTGTGAATATCACTGGATTGTCCAATACGATACATCTAATCACCTCTTTTTTTCTTTATTATAACACAAAAGAGAATCGTAACGATTCTCTATATTTTAAGCATTCGATACCCTACCCCAATGTGGGTTTGGATGTATTTAGGATTCGCTGGATCACTTTCAATCTTCTTGCGTAAGGTTGCCATAAAAACACGCAAACTCGCAACATCGCTCTCCCAATCACTTCCCCATATTTCCTTGGTAATAAACGTATGCGTAAGTACTTTTCCTACATGTTTCGACAACAAGCTAATCAATTTAAACTCAATCGGTGTTAAGTGCAATTCCTTATCATTAAGATAAACACACCCACCCATGTAATCTACTTTCAAATCACCATTAATGAAAACAGAGTCTTTCACATTATCATTTTGTAGTGAATGCAAACGACGTAATGTCGCACGAAGACGGGCTAGTAATTCTTCTACCGAAAATGGTTTTGTCAGATAATCATCCGCCCCAGCATCCAACGCTTCAATCTTATCGCTGTCCTCACTTCTCGCACTAATTACGATAATTGGCATGTTTGACCAAGAACGAATCTTTTTAATAATGGAAATACCATCCATATCAGGCAATCCCAAATCCAATAATACCACATCGGGATTATGCGAAGATGCCTCAATGATTGCACTTTCCCCATTCGGTGCAATCAAAAAGCGATAATCATTTGTTTCTAGTGTTGTCGTAATTAAGTTACGTACTGCACTATCATCCTCTACTACTAACAATAAAGGTTTATTCATGAACCGTTACCTCCTCTGCTGGTAATGTAAATTCAAATATCGTTCCAGTTGGCTCGTTATCCTTTACATAAATTTCACCTTGGTGCGCATTGATAATCGACTTACACAAAGCCAATCCTAATCCTAAACTTCTACGGCTATCTGCCACATTTGTCGATGCGGTATAAAACATATCGAAAATACGTGGTTTTGCTTCATCATCAATGCCATCTCCATTGTCTTTAATACAAACGACAATATCCTTTTCTACACGACTTACTACAAGCGTGATCTTACACCCTTCTGGTGTATACTTGATTGCGTTATCCACAATATTAATAATAACTTGAATAATTAACTTCGCATCCATTTTCGCCATTAATAACTCATCACTTTGAATGACTTCAATCGTATGGTTTTTTAAATTGCGTACATGATGCAATGCTTCATTCACGACTTCTTCCATTAATTGCGCACTTACATTTAATTTCATCGTACCTTCTTCAATACGTGTTACCGATAATAAATTTTCTACTAAATTAATCAACCATAACGAATCATCATAAATGTCTGTATACAAACTTCTTCGTTTGGCTTCATCAAGCGATTCTTCACTTGTTAGTAAAATACCTGCATTTCCTGATATTGAAGTTAGCGGCGTTCTTAAATCATGCGATATCGAACGCAACAAGTTCGCTCGTAATTGTTCGTTTTTTGCGAGTATGGCAGCTTCTTGTTTCTCTTTGGCTGCGCGCTTGTTTTCTAGCGCTAATGCACATTCACCTAAAATAGATAAAATAATACTATTTTCAAAACTATCCAAATCACTATCTAACATAACAATCCCAACAACTCCATATACGACTTCATTTACTCGTACAGCATGGTACAAACATTTCGCATTGGAAAGGGTATTGGTTGTCGCTCCAGCACGTTTGTTGTTTTTCCATACCCAAGTAGCAACAGCTCTTTCATTGTCGCTAATACAATCTAAATTATCTTCTCCATGTAATGAAAAAACGTGTGGTTTTGATAACTTATCCTCTTCTACCAAATAAAAGATAACATCTTTTTCAACTAACTTATTCAATTGGTTCGCACTGACACTAATGATATCGTATTCCTCTTTTGCTTGTTGCAACATCTGGTTGGTATCAAACAAGATTTTTGTACGGTATGCTGTTTGTGCTGAACGCTTCGCATGCAGTTTAATTTTCTCCGCTAGCGTTCCCGTAATAAAGGCGGCGATAAACATAATTAAGAACGTTGCAGGATAACCAGAATCATAGGCATTTAATGTGAACTTCGGATCCGTAAAAAAGAAATTAAACACTAAGACACTGACGATAGATACGATTAAACTATACGCACGATTGGTTGTCATCACAGCTGTAATTAACACCCCTAAAATATAAATCGTAATAATATTGGCTTCGCTGTATCCCAAATGTTCAAACGCATACCCAATGGCAGTCGCTCCAGCTAATACCAGGATACTCTTAACGCAATCACTACCTACTAAGGCAAACTTCTCTTTCTTACGCGAAGCCTTGCGATAAATGTTCACTTCTTTATCTGGAATAATATACACATCCAAACTCGGTGCTAATGTAATTAACTTTTCAATCAATGATGGTTTGGAAAAGAAATATTTACGTCTCGCATTATTTCTCCCTACTACGACTTTTGAAACACCAGACAAACGAGCAAACTCGCTAATTTGAAATGGAACATCATCCCCATAAGCCAACTCGATGGTCGCCCCTAATTGTTGCGCAAGATGAATATGAAAACGCAAACGATCTTTGTCACTTTGATCCAAATTATCAAAACTAGGTGTCTCTACAAACAATGCCGTAAATTTCGCTTTGAATGCATGTGCCATACGAGCCGCTGTACGAATGATTTTCGCATTACTCGGTGCCGCTGACAAACATACCAAAATATGTTCATCAGTATAATAATTACTATTATTTTTAATACGCTCTTGTTCCGATATTTTATTAACGCGATCCGCACATCGACGTAGCGAAATTTCACGTAACGCAATCAAATTTTCAACTTTGAAAAAATTAGACAATGCACTCTTTGCTTGGTTCTCACGATAAATTTGTCCAGCATGAAAACGTTCGATTAGCTCCTGAGGTTCAATGTCGACTAACTCCACTTGAGAAGCATCATCAAAAATACGGTCAGGAATTCTCTCCTGTACCATAACACCCGTAATCGAAGCAACCATATCATTTAAACTCTCAATGTGTTGTACATTGATTGTCGTATACACATCAATTCCAGCACTTAATATTTCTTCCACATCTTTGTAACGTTTGGTATGACGGCATCCTTGTGTATTAGTATGTGCCAATTCGTCCACCAACACGATTTCTGGTTTACGCAATAAAACGGCATCGAGATCCATTTCATCCAATGACATATTGTGGTATGTAACTTTCTTTGTTGGTATTGCTTCTAACCCATTCACTAACGCCAACGTTTGTGGTCTAGCATGTGGTTGCACATATCCGATAACAACATCCAATCCCTTATTTTTCGCTGCATGAGCGGCACTTAACATCGCGTATGTTTTACCCACTCCTGCTGCATAACCAAAGAAAATTTTTAAATTGCCTTTGTGTTTTGCATTATCCGCCTCTTGAATGACTTTCAACAAATCATCAGGATTAGCTCTAGAATCCATCATCGTTTTGCCTCCATGCTTATTTTTTTAATTATATCACGTTATGTTCTTAAGGTAACACTAATATCCGTGTTTAACGTATTAAGATTGTATTAAGAAAGCCAAAAAAAAGACATCCTCGATGTCTTATTTTCCCTTCAATACTTCCACTAGTTTTTGCTTCGCTTGTTGACAGTCATCCGCTTGGTATTCTTCCCCTGTAATATAAGTCACTAAGTCTTCCCAATTTTGTAAGCTATAATGTGTTGCATCAATCTCAGCAACAGCTTTCAAAATAACTTCAAAATAATTTGGTTCTTTAATATCAGATATGTATTCTAATCGCAATTGATTGGATAAATCCTCTATTAAATTATAACGTATCATATACTCACTCCCGCGCTCCAATTTGTTAGACTTTCTAACTCGTGAGTGTTACACTTAATTTATGTTAATATTTAGGTAAAATGGGGTAGAAATTTAATGTCTACATTTTCAAGCAAGATAGCAACATTTCGTTAATTTAAAGGCTAATTTCATCCTAAAGTATACAAAATTTACATTTTTTGTATATCTATTTCTTATTAGAAATATTGCTTTCATTTTCTTATTTTATTTCCCTAATCTGCCATCTGTTGTTATAGTAATCATAAAAAAATAAGCGATTTTGATAATCAATCGCTTATTTTTTTAAGTTCTAAATTTACTTTCACAACATTTACAGTCGACTCTCCAAACACGCCAAGAAATTCGTCGTCTGTGCACTCTTCAATTATTTTTATAACCTCTTTTTCACTTATGCCATTTTCTCTTGCTAATCGTTTTACTTGATAATTGGCTGCAGAAAGTGAAATTGAAGCATCCAATCCACTACCAGAACAAGTAACCAAATCAACGGGAACAGCGACCCCTTTCATTTCAGGATGTGCCGCTTCAATCTTTTTTACTCTTTCTTTAATTAATTGTTCGTATTCATCACTTGCTGGACTTAAGTTAGAAGGTGCTCCATACGCCAATGGATTGCCTTCTTTGTCTTTGTAAGTTGTTGTATCCAGTAATACGATACGTCCCCACATATGTTTTTCATCGCTGAAATTTTGTCCTAATAATGTCCCATACTCTTTTCCCTCTACTTGTGTTGTAGAACCATTCGCTTGATGTGGGAACACCAATTGCGATGTTCCCCACATTAGAAAGGTATACAGACCACCACAAATCACACTCATAATTAAGATAAGAATAAAGGCTTGTTTAACTATTGTTTTCATCATGTCCTCCTTATACTAAATGAAACATGACCAATAACATGTCAATTAGTTTAATGCATACAAAGGGAGCGATCAATCCACCAACTCCATAAATTAATAAATTACGTGTTAATAGTTTTTGTGCTGACACTTCGCGATACTTCACCCCTTTTAACGCCAATGGGATAAGGGCAATAATAATGAGCGCATTGTAGATGATCGCAGATAGAATTGCACTTTGTGAAGAATACAATTGCATAATATTCAAATAATTTAAACTTGGATAAATTCCCACAAATAACGCTGGGATTATCGCAAAGTATTTTGCTAAGTCGTTCGCAATAGAGAATGTAGTTAGACTTCCTCTTGTCATTAATAACTGTTTACCAATTCGTACGATATCAATTAGTTTGGTTGGAGAAGAATCCAAGTCAACCATATTTCCTGCTTCTTTGGCTGCTTGTGTTCCTGTATTCATCGCTACTGCAACATCAGCTTGGGCTAATGCTGGGGCATCGTTTGTTCCATCTCCCGTCATTGCAACTAAGTGACCTTTCTTTTGGAAATCACGAATCATATTTAATTTACCTTCTGGTGTTGCTTCTGCCAAGAAATCATCCACTCCTGCTTCTGCAGCAATCGCTGCTGCTGTCATTGGATTATCTCCAGTAATCATAATTGTTTTGATTCCCATTTTACGCATATCGGCAAATTTTTCTTTTACCCCTTGTTTAATAATATCTTTTAAATGAACAACCCCTAATACTTTGTGGTTCTTACAAACAACAAGTGGTGTTCCTCCTTGGTTGGCAATCGTTTCTACAATACTTGCACATTCACTTGAGAATACGCCACCGTTTTCTTGTACGTAAGTACGAATGGAATCGGCTGCTCCTTTACGGATTTCATTGCCTTCAAAGTTAACACCACTCATTCGCGTTTTTGCGCTAAATGGGATGAACTCCATCGCTTTGTCTTGCAATGAGCGCTCTCTTATATTGAATTGTTTTTTGGCTAACACCACAATACTTCTACCTTCTGGTGTTTCATCGGCTAATGAAGATAACTGTGCAGTATCTGCTAATTCTTTTTCGTCAACACCATCGCAAGCAACGAATTCAAACGCTTGGCGATTTCCCAATGTGATCGTTCCTGTTTTATCCAACATTAAGATATCCACATCTCCTGCTGCTTCTATCGCTCTACCGCTCATCGCTAATACGTTGGCTTGATTTAAGCGACTCATACCTGCAATCCCGATTGCGGATAGTAATGCACCAATGGTTGTTGGTGCCAAACATACAAGCAATGCAACTAATGTTGTAATGGAAGTTGGGTTTAATTCATTTGTTAAGGACGCACTCATTTGTGAGTACGTATACAAAGAAAGGGTTACTAAAATAAAGATAATTGATAATGCGATTAAGAAGATTTGTAGCGCTAATTCATTTGGTGTTTTTTTACGCGCTGCCCCTTCTACCATCGCAATCATCTTGTCCAAGAAACTTTCTCCTATTTCACATGAAATTTGAATTACGATAAAATCAGATAATACTGTTGTTCCACCAGTAACAGCACTACGATCTCCTCCACTTTCGCGGATAACTGGAGCAGATTCTCCCGTAATCGCACTTTCATCTACAGAAGCCGCGCCTTCGATGACATCCCCATCTGCTGGGATTTGTTCGTTCGCATGAACAATAACAATATCCCCTTTCTTCAACAATGCAGAGGAGATATCGCAAACGATATCTTTTTGCGCTGCACTCGCTATTTTATGTGCCACTACATCTTTTTTGGCAGCACGTAAAGAATCTGCTTGTGCTTTTCCTCTTCCTTCTGCAATCGCTTCTGCAAAGTTAGCAAACAATACGGTAAACCATAAAATAATCGCAATTGTTAACGTATAAGAAGAAGTTGCATCTGCTATTTGAAACAGGGATAACACCCATAATGCACTTGTTAATATCGCAGCGATATACACAAGTAACATCACTGGGTTTTCCATTTGAATACTAGGTTTTAATTTAATAAACGAATCTTTGATCGCTTGTACAAACATATGTTGGTCTAACATTTTTTTATTTGTTGTATTCATAATTGACTTCCTCCTATCCTAGTTGTGTAAAGAACTCAGCAATTGGACCTAATGCCAATGCTGGTAAGAAACTTAATGCTCCAATTAGTAACACAACAAATACTAATAAGAAAACAAACATAACGCTCGTTGTCGATAATGTCCCTGCGCTTACTGCTAGTTTTTTCTTTTGGGCTAAACTACCAGCAATGGCTAAGGTTCCAATAATTGGCACAAAGCGAGCAAACAACATCACAAGACCTAAACTAATATTTAAGAATGGGGTATTCGCATTGAATCCAGCAAAGGCAGATCCATTGTTTCCTCCTGCGGAAGAAAAGGCATACAACATTTCTGAAAATCCATGTGCCCCACTATCTTGTACACTACCCATTACACTAGGTACAATGGCAGCAATACCACTTCCTACTAAAATCGCAATCGGTGTTGCCAAACAGACAAGCACTGCGTATTTCATTTCATATGGCTCTATTTTCTTTGATAAGAACTCTGGGGTTCTTCCTACCATTAATCCAGCGATAAAGACAGTTAAGATTGCAAAGGCTAACATCCCATACAATCCACTACCAACACCACCAAAAATGACTTCTCCCAGTTGCATTAACAACATCGTAACCATTCCACCCAATGGCGTGTAACTATCTAACATCGAGTTTACAGACCCACTGGAAGCACTTGTCGTAAACGCTGCCCAAGTTGAGGAAGCAGCAATACCAAATCGCGCTTCTTTTCCTTCCATATTTCCACCCGCTTGTTGTTGCATGGAAATATCGACAATGCCATCTTGGGCTAATTGTTTGGTTGCTACTTGTTCGTTTACCGCAATACAACTTAGCGCTACCACCAAACATAAGAACATCGCTGAGAAAATTGCCATTCCCTGTTTTTTGCTACCGACACTTTTTCCAAATGTGAAACAAAGCGCAGCAGGGATTAATAAGATGGATAACATCTCTAATATATTAGTATAAGGATTTGGATTTTCTAATGGGTGAGCAGAGTTGGTTCCCATGAATCCTCCCCCATTGGTTCCACTTTGTTTAATTGCTACTTGTGAAGCAGCAGGCCCAAGTGGCATAAATTGCTTATCCACAATTTGTGCATCTTTGACTTCTTTGCCATCGATGTAAACAATTTTTTTATCCATATCAATTTGTGCATCTTCTAACACGTTGTTTTGTGCATCTACGGCAATCGGTTCAATTAATGCCACTTCTTTGTGTC
The DNA here is from genome assembly GCA_964370395.1 of uncultured Erysipelotrichaceae bacterium. Taxonomy (GTDB): domain Bacteria; phylum Bacillota_I; class Bacilli_A; order Erysipelotrichales; family Erysipelotrichaceae; genus JBGUVL01. The sequence continues at coordinate 40,129 of CAYJIZ010000014.1, read as the reverse complement.
CATCCATACTTTGTACGACACCACCACCAACCAAAGCGATACCTAACACGATGTTTAGTGGAATTAAAATATACAAAATAATACGTGTCATATCGACGAAGTAGTTTCCTATTAATTTTGTTTTAACACGTGAAAACCCACGTACTAATGCAAACAATACGGCAATACCAGTTGCCGCTGAAACAAAGTTTTGAACACACAATGCCATCGCTTGTGTGAAGTAGCTCAAAATCGCTTCTCCACTGTACGCTTGCCAGTTTGTGTTCGTAATGAAACTAACTGCTGTATTAAATGATAAATCCCAAGATACGTTGTCCATTCCTTCTGGATTCATCGGTAAATATCCTTGTAGCATTTGCAACAAGAAAACAATCAATAAACTAAATAAGGAAAACCATAATACACTTAGTGCATATTTTTTCCATGTCATCTCTTCCTTTTGTTTGATATTAAGCAAACGATAAATACCTCGCTCGCAGGGTTGTAAGATACGATCTAAAAAAGTATGTTCGTTATGCATTACCTTTTTAATATACAATCCCAAAGGATAAGCTAGTACTACTAACAGTACTAAATAAAGTCCATATTCAAGTACGATGGAAGTCATTATTGCTTTTCTCCTTTCATTAGAAGATAACCATAATAGATTACTAATACAATCGCGATAACAGCGATAATAATACGTACAATGTTCATAATACGTCCTCCTCTTATCTATATACCAAGTATAGAGAAGTAGTATTTAAGATGCTGTAAACAATATCGCCTAACGTATTAAGATAGTATAAAGATTGCTTAATAAAGCAAAAGAAAAAGCGCAAATGACACGAAGTCGCTTGCGCTATACTTTATGATACGATTTGTTCTTGTAAACGACGGTTTCCTTGCACAGCAATTTGTTCTTCTTTTAATAGTGATAAGAAAACATCAACTAAATGTGGATCAAATTGTGTTCCCTTGTTTTTCTCTAACTCTTGCATAGAGAATTCAAGTGAATACGCTTCTTTATAGGAACGCGATGATGTCATCGCATCAAAGGAATCCGCAACACATAAGATACGTCCTAATAACGGAATGTCTTCTTTTCCAATTCCTCTAGGGTATCCTTTTCCATCATATCGCTCATGATGCGAAATAACGGCTGGAATTAAGTAATCAAGCGAAGGCAAGTGGCGAATAATACCAATGGAAGCATCCACATGTGATTTCATCACTTGGAATTCCTCTTCACTTAATCGTCCTGTTTTGTTTAAGATATGCTCAGAAATACCAATCTTTCCAATATCATGCAACAAGGCTGACTCTTTAAGTATTTCAATCACATCTTCATTTAACCCACAAGCTCTTCCTAGTGCTGTTGCATAGTATGCAACATTAGAAGAATGGGTAAAGGTATAATGGTCTTTGGTATTAATGGCAGCCGTTAATGCATAAATCGTTGGTGCATATTCTGAATACACCGATGCTTTTTTCTTCGGACTGCTTTCTTTGCTCGTTTTATGATTGCTTTCATTGTAGATATACACACAGTTTTTCCCACTGCGTTTGGCTTGGTACAAGGCATGGTTCGCATAGTCCATCAATTGATCTTGTGTCGTTGCCAAATAAGGGATACTACTAATACCAAAACTAGCACTAATACTTTTGTGTTTGAAGTCACTATCTTCTTGGCTCATCTTTTCAATTGATTCACGAATCGTTTCCGCCATCATCTGTGCTTCCATAATATTGTATTCCGGTAATAAGATAGCAAACTCTTTCCCCCCAAGACGCGCTGCGGTCCCATGGGTCTGCACAAAGTCAGCAATGATAGAGGCAATGCTTACTAACGCTTTGTCCCCTTCTTTGTTTCCATATAATTGATTGTACAAACGGACATCATCAACACTTACTAAAATAAGTGTTAACGCTTTTTGTTTATAAATCGAGAATAACTCATTTAACTTTTCATAGAAATACTTTCGATTATGCAATCCTGTTAAATCATCGATACGCGCTTCCATGTACACTTTCTCATACATCTTCGCATTGTTTAAGGCAATGGCACAAATAGAGGCAATCGAAGTTAAGAAGTTTAAATCATGGTAATGGTAAAGCGAACCATTGCTTTTTCTAGAGAGTAAGATCATCCCTACTAACGATTCATTACGAATTGGCACAATCGTATCAATTTCCAATTTTTTAAATTGGTCTTTTTCTTTTTCCCACATCGAGCGAAAACGCAATGAGCGTTTAAAGTTAGCATACGTAAAAATCGTTTCGCTCTCTTTTGCTTTTTGCACGATAGGATTTTCCTTTTTGAACACTTCTTGATTCGAAGTAAACAAAGAGTTTCCATACACCATCGTGTAATCACCCTTTTCATCTTCCAAACAAATGTACAGATGTTTGGTAGAGATTGTATCATTAATCATCGTCGCTACATCCGCAATGATCTCAGAACGATTTAACGTTTTGGATACATTGGAAGAAAAGGCTTTTAAATTTTCATTTTGACGCACTTCATCTTTAATAAACACATGGTCAATAAAGCTTTTTAATACGATGTACAATAGTGATGTCACAATCGTAAATGCCGCAGAAATAATCATGACGACTTGTTGAATGCTTAATCCTGGAATTAACATCACACTATCTTTAATTGGTCCAAAGGCATTAAAGAAGAAGACAAAGGTCATCACCGCTGCAATAACATAGCAGTTCGCTCTTGATACAAGCAAAGTCAATTTGAATAAACGACGGCGATAAAGTGCATAAAACATTAAGAAGGCGTTGAAGATACCAGCTACAATATCCGTTGGAAAACCTTTGAACACTGGTAAGATAACAACCACATTCCCAATTACTAATAAAGCGATTCCCAAAAAGATGGGTACCAATTCTTTCAACAACTCTTTTTTACGTTGGATTACTTTCACTAATAATACAATCGAATAAATCAGATATGTCGCAAATAATACAAATAAAATATACGCACCAATTCCAACATCATAAACGTACATAATGCTACCACCAACGATAACTTCATGTGGTTCTGCTAAGAAGAATCCAGTAAAATAGTTGATAACGAAAACGCCACCAAAAATAATTAACCATATGTACGAATCTTTGCTTTTGGAATTGTATAAGTATTGGGTGAAAAATTCAAAGAATGCATAAGGCATTAAGCATAACCCTAATATCGATACATGGTATCCAAAGGAAAACAATTGTTCCATTTCAATACGCATGATGAAACTTCCACTTGTCCACAAAATCATTGCGATTAATACACGCATAAATGATTTGATTACTTTATTTTTTTGCGAAGCTAACATCGCAAGGAAAATAAACAAGTAACAAAGTAGTGCAATAATGGAAAGAGTTGAAAAACTAGTCATAGCAGAGTCCTCCATGTTCATTACTGCGATAATCTTCATTTTGAATTTCTAACAAAGACATCACATCAACTTTATCAGGATTAATCTGATAAAGTGTCTTCCCTTTCCTTTTTTCATAATGAGCGAAGGTTCCATTACGTAATATGGTAATCGTAAGTGGATCGACACCCAATATTTTCTTTAAGTCTTCATAATCCGCATCAACATACTTAAAGTACACACTCAAATGTTCTTTTAACACACGATGCGATATGGCATGCGTAAGCGTACTATCTTCCTTTAATTCCACATACATATGAAGATATGGCCGTTTCTCTTCATTGTATTCCTTGCATGCAACATAATTTTCAATTTCTAAATTCGCTAAATTGATAACACGATCAATCGAATTTTTCGTAATACGTGTAAATCCCCCAATGTCGATGACATCAGGTACACGATCAATATAAGCAAAACGTGGCAATTTAATTTTTTCACTATAATTCGCAAGTGCGACACATTGGTACACATCCCCAACGCGATAACGCATAAACGCCCCACCTTTTAATACCGAGATCACCAGTTCATAACGTTTGTGTTCTTCCACTTCATCCATTAATACGGTTGTCGGTTGGTAATTTTCATTAATGCGACATTTCATCATCTCTTCATAAGGAATAAATTCATAGAAACAAGCATCTGGAAAAAAGTACATTCCATCTTTATCCCATGCTTCGCTTCCCACACAAGTCGGTTCTGTTCCCGCAAAGATTTCCATCGGACGAATTCCCCATAAGTCTTCCAAATCATCTTTGTAGGAAGCATTGTCTGTTCCTGCAACCATAAACCCTTTTAAATGAAACAAGTCTTTTGGTTTCAGTTCACGATGCTCCTTTTGGCATTGTAGTTTGGCACGCGCCATTTTCAAGTATGCATTCTTGCTTAACTTAACACCACCACTACTGCTTTTCTTATCGCTTTTTGAAGATGCCATCTTCTCTAAACTCTTACTAATATAATAGGTAACACTACCCAAACCAAAGAAATAGTCCATTCCTTTGTTTAACCCCATTTTAAACCCTAGCTTATTGCGTTGCGAAAAAGTCAGTTGCATCGCTTCTTGTACTGGTGGCAAAAAGGAAATACCAATCTCTTCATCAAGAGCAAGTGGCAACAAACCTGTCGCATAAGGCAACGGTGCTAACCCATATAATATCTTATCTTTTTTACTTACATCAAAATCATTACGTGACTTTGCGGTAGAAAGAAGTAAACAAGCAGCTACATTACGTTTAAACGTAGCTAACATCCCTTCACTATAAGGGGCTACCTTTATGGGACGCGTTCCCCCTTCCCATGTTGTTTGAATCCACAACAATGGTTTACTAGGAAGCATCTCTACTTTCTTACTTAATAAAATATCGGCATAGTCATCATATGTGGTAAGTGGAACATGCTTACGAAACGAAGCCAAATCACTCACGACTTTATCCTTTAAAATCGCTTTTCCTAATCCACTGTTTTTCCACATCTCAATTTGTTCACTCATTAAACGCTTTTGAATTTGCATGTATTCATCCATATCCAAATCCAAGTAACCACAATATTCAACCCAGATTTCTTCTTTACTATATTTCTTCAGTTTCTCCTCTAGTTTCATTAGCGTCTCCTTTTTTTAATGTTCGCCAACATCTGGCAACATTATTCTTCTTAATTAATAAAAATGGTACAGCTCTTTTATATTGTTCATAATCAACAAATAACTTAGGAAAACTCCAATAATCTTGTAGTAGTATGTAAATCAAATTCATACTATTAAAAATAATGAATGCCCACCATACTTCGCTTGTTGAAAAAGCGAACGCTTGCATCAAATACAAAAAAAACATACACCAAAACCCAGGATGGCGACATAGTGCATACACACCATCACGATACGTCTTATTTACTTCTTGTTGTGCGTATGTCTGATCAAAGGGCAGCGCAAAAAAAAGAGTGTAAATAAGTAACCCTAAAAAAATAATATACAATAACAAATACAAGAACCCTAATATCGTAAAGTTAAAGTAAGTAAAGGATGTAATAAACATCGTAATCGAAGCAATGCAAATAAGTGCACTGCCGATAAAAAAGCTCCCCTTTAAATATTGCTTATGTAATTTCACTTGATTGACATCATATAAGTAACAAAATAGAAAGCCAATTATCCCCATTGTTATGTTCATACATTACTCCTTGAAATTTTTTACATTAAAATCGTACCTTTTTTACACTTGTATTTCAAGCAAATATGGGAAAATTCACAAAAAAAATAACACATTTATTAAAATGTGCTAATTCTTTCATGTATTGTTTATTTCATTGGCTTACTTAAATGCTTTTTTGACAACATTTCATACTTTTTCGCATTTTCTAAATCTCCAATATTTTCGTACTGAACAGCCAATAAGTACTCGTTAACCCCTTTTTGGGCATCTGGCATACCTTCCATCATCTTGCTTACTTCTTCGATGTGGTTTCCTTTTTTCAAAATGAAAATATCATACATAATCGTTGCTTCTTGTACCATGCGTTCGTTGGTAAAACCCTTAATTGTCTCCATCAACTCACTGCATCTCTCTTTGTTTTCCACACCCACATAATAGTTGAATGCTTTCATCGTAATGTCTTCTGTTTGTACCTTACTTTTCTTCACTTTTAATAAGCCATCAAACTGCTCTTCAATCTTCGCTTCGTCACCTTCTAAGATAGAAGCATTTAATTTTAAGTATTCAATGTTGTAACGTGGAAATAGCATCTTTACCAAAAAGCTATTTGTCAGTTTTTCAAACTCTTCAAACTTTCCAGTTTGCAAATAAGAAATCATTAAGTTTTGTTTGCTCGCTTTTAATCGTTTCGATACAACGAACATAACAACTGTTAATATTAACGCGATCACAATTGCGATAAGAATATTTTGGTCCATATAAATAAATCTCCTTTAATTCAATATGTACATTATACCCTAGGGCATTCGTAAAAAGAAAGCAAATATTATGAAATCCTTACCATTTACTAATTTCTATAACACAAAGATTAAAAGGGATAAACAAAATACATCCTTTTTTGCTTACCAAATCCTAACTTTATCCCTCTCTTCGCTTTTTTTATTTGCGAATATCCTATATAATAATACAAAGGGGAAATAACTATGTACAAATTAATCGCAATCGATCTAGACGAAACACTTTACGATGACAATCGTAGCATTTGCCAAAGAAATTTAAACGCTATTAAAAAAGCAAGAGAATTAGGTGTCAAAATTGTTCCATGTAGTGGACGCAGTCCTAAGTTTTTAGGAAATTTATACGAAACCTTAGACATTGACAGCGATAGCGAATATTCCATCTTAGCGAACGGTGGTATTATTATTGAAAACAAAAGTAATACAACCATTGATGTAAATCCGATTCCTTTCTCACTTTGTGAGCAGTTGTTCCAATTTGGTAGAGAAAGAGGATTGTGTGTGGAAATCTTTTTAAAGGATCGCATTCATTTCTATTATGCAAGCGCAGATGAAATCGAAGCGGTAAGTGGGTTTGGGGAACACTTAATCTTTTTAGAAACAGATGATATTTCTGATTTAAAAGACGAAACAATCATTAAGATGATTTTTCAAAAAGTGGACATGCCTTACTTACAATAACTTGAAGAAGCTTTGTTACCCATTACAGAAGGCAACATCGCTGTTTCCTTTTCAAGCAATCGTTATTTAGAGTTGAATCGTATCGGGATCGACAAAGGAGTTGGGTTACGCCATCTTGCTAATTATTTAAATATCGCAATCGAAGATACCATTGCGATTGGGGATAACTTAAATGACTGGCAAATGATTGAAGCAGCAGGGTTAGGTTGTGCCGTAGCCAATGCACGCGAAGAAATCAAAGCGATCAGTAAGTATGTATGCCATAGTGATAACAATGAAGGAGCGGTTGCAGAAGTCATCGAAACCTTTATTTTAAACAAAACGGGGGATAGGTAACCCCCGTTTTATTATGTAAGCGTATATCATTTTTGTAAACCATGGACAGAAATGAAAAAGCGTACTAAAATAGAACACTGAAAGAAGAAAGTGAGGAATCGCATTATGTTTGACAATATATTTGTTATGTTTATTCTTGCGTTACTTCCAATTATTTGGCTTGTTATTGCCTTGTGTGGATTAAAGTTACAAGCCCACATCGCTAGTGCTGGAGCATGTATTATCGCTTTTATCGAAGCTATTATAATTTGGAATATGCCAATACTCAATGCAGGAAGTGCTGCATTAGAAGGGTTTGCAATGGCTTTATGGCCGATTGTACTTGTTATTATCGCTGCTGTATTCACTTATAATTTAACGGTTTATACAGGAGCTATGGATATTATCAAACGTATGATTACCTCTGTTAGTTGCGATAAACGTATCTTAGTTATTTTAATCGGTTGGTGTTTTGGAGGATTTCTAGAAGGTATGGCTGGTTTTGGTGTTGCGATTGCCATTCCTGCCAGTATGCTTTATGCATTAGGATTCAATCCTGTTAAAGCAATCCTTGTTTGTTTGATTGCCAATGGTTGTCCTACGATGTTTGGAAGCATTGGTATTCCTACTACTACACTTGCCTCTATCACATCACTTGATGCTGTGCAATTAGCCTTTACCCAAACACTACAAGTTGCACCATTACTATTTATTTCACCATTCTTAATGGTCATGTTAGTAAGTGGTGGAAAAAAAGGATTAAAAGGAATGATTCCTTTTATTACAGTAGCAAGTTTAAGTTTTGTTATTCCTGAAATCATCGCTGCTAAGTTTATCGGTGCTGATTTACCAGTTATTATCGCTAGTGTATGTTCCTTGGCATGTACCTTTGCTTATGCCTCTGCGCATAGTAAAAAACATAGTGTACCACAAGAATACGAAATGGAAATTATAGAAGAAGAAAATGCAAAACCAATCACGGTACGCAGTGCCCTTGTCGCTTGGTCACCTTTCATTTTAATCTTTGTCTTCTTACTTCTAACAAGCAAATTGGTTCCTTTCATCAACGAACCATTAAGTGCTATCAAATCATCCGTACACATATACCAAGGTGAAAATGCTGCCCCTTATACATTCACATGGATTAATACACCAGGTGTTTTAATCTTATTGTCTGGTATCATCGGTGGAATCATTCAAGATTGTAGATTTAAAGATTTATGCAAAGTCATGAAAGATACAATTGTACAAATGTCAAAAACAATCTTTACGATGTTAGGTGTGTTAGCTTGTGCAAAAATCATGGGTTACTCAGGAATGATATCAAGTATCTCTGTTTTCTTTGTTAGTGTATTAGGTAGCTTCTATCCTCTTGCTGCTCCATTCATCGGTGCCCTAGGTACCTTTGTAACAGGTAGTGGTACAAGTTCTGAAGTCCTATTTGGAAACGTACAATTAGAGGCAGCTCGTGCCATTGGGACCAATGAATTTTGGTTGGTCGCTGCCAACTCCTTAGGAACAAGTGCTGGTAAAATGCTATCACCACAAAGTATTGCCATCGGGTGTGCAGCATGTGCACTGAAAGGCAAAGACGGAGAAATCTTAGGAAAAATTGCGAAATACGCATTTGGTTACTTAATCGTTATGGCTATCATCGTTTACTTCGGTGCTGGCTTATACGCAATGTTTGTATAAAAAAAGTCGATCACTCGACTTTTTTATTTGTCTTCTACATCGCGATCATCCATAAAATGAATCGCTTCTTTTAAATACGTCATATTTTTCTCTCGCTCTTTATTATAAATACAAGCAAACAACACATCCAACATATATTGCAAAGCAATATGGGAAGAAAATTGCGAAATGCGATTACGCAAATTTTCTTTCCCACTAATATAAAGTGGATATTGAATAATAGATGGATAGGCATTGCTTCCCGCTTTTCCTATCAATACAATCGCTATCTTTTTCTTCTCTAATATCTTCATCAATGGAGCGATATACGTTGCCTTCCCTGAATACGATAAAATAAGAGCGACATGGCTGTCATCAGCCTTTAGTGCAGTCAATCGTTGTTCATAAAAAGAAGTAGGACAATTCACCACTCGTCCAATCGTCAGCATTTTATCACTGAAGTTTTGCGCTGCATTCAAATTATGCGCATGCGTATACACATCAATGCAACTCGCTTCCTTCATTTTCTGCGCAACTACTTCTAATTGTTTTGTTTCGATGAAGTGAAAGGTATCTTGAATTGTTGTTTCATATAATTTCATCAATCGTTTCGCAATGTTTGTTGCATCATCATCTGCTTCAAATGGATAGTTTACATCAATGCTATCCTCACTAGCTCTTGTCGAATCTTCTTGAGCCAACTTTACTTTTAATTCATTGAAACCACGAAACGATAGTTTTTTACACAGACGATGAATTGCCGATTTCGATACGAATATTTCATCTGCCAATTGTTGAATCGACAAATGAAGAATTCGCTCTTTATTTTGTAGAATAAATTGGGCTACTTCATTTTCCACTGGTGTTAAATTATCACATAACAAAATCATCTTTTCTAATGTCATAAGCTTTCCTCACTTACTTCTACTGTAATCATACATGATTTTTTTAGAAGAAAAAAGCAATCCCTCTAAAAAAACGGGGATTGCCTTTTTTCTACATCAAACTTTCCACTACTGGATCTGCACAACGTACTCCTTTTTGTTTCAGTTGTTGGATCACTTCTTTAAATTGTGGTAAATCGTTTTCGTGTGCGACTAACAATTCATCTAATACCGTTCTTGTTTCTTCGCTGTTTTCCACTAATGGGTTTAACATAAATGCTTCAAGTGCTAATCCATAATCACCGCTTAGCGCAGCATCGATGACACACTCTTCCATTGCCTTCATTAACTGCAACCAACCTTTTTCTGCACTGCGTATAGTTGGATTCGCAATCGGTTTGGCTCCATCCTTACCAATTATACTAGATACTTCCACAACACTTGTATCATCTAAAACAGAAATGGCATTCTTGTTTTCACAACTCACTACCATCATCTTTTGTTTGTCGTTGTAGATTGCGCTTATGCATTCACAAGCGGCATCACTATAATATGCACCACCACGTTTCGCTAGTTGTTCTGGTTTTTCATGTAATGATTCTTGTTGGTAAAGAGCAAACAATTCTGCTTCTACTTGTTTCATTTGCTCTGCTCGTGTACCATTTTGTTGAAACTCTTCTAAACTATGTTTCAACATTTCTTTTTCCACATAATAATAACGATGGTACCCACAAGGTAATAAATGCATCGTCTTCAACAAATCAATAGGAAAAGGAGATTGGTAGATATTCACAGGTGTTCCCCCTGCCTTTTCATTGATATGTTCTATCACATCAAGTGTGACATCGTTTCCCTTTTGGTCTTTAACCGTGTGCCAATGAAAATGATTCAATCCAAAGAAGTAATATTGTAACTCCTCTTTTTCACGATTGATGATTTTGTATTCTTCATTCATCGCAATGGTTGGTACATTACACAATCCTATGCATTTCTTAAATCCGAAGTGTTTGATGACTGCTTCACTTATGATACCACTTGGATTTGTAAAATTGATTAACCATGCATCTGGACAAATTGCTTTGATATCCGCAACGATTTCTTTCATTACCGGAATCGTACGAAATGCTTTTAAAATTCCCCCCGCACCATTTGTCTCTTGTCCTAACATCCCATGTAATAACGGGATTCTTTCATCTTTAATACGCGCTTCTAATTGCCCAACGCGAAATTGTGTTGTCACAAAGTCAGCATCTTTTAATGCTTCTTTGCGATCTAAGGTTGCGTGTACTTTCACATGGTAGCCACTTGCATCCCACATACGTTGAGAAAGATTCGCTATTATTTCTAACTTTTGTTTTCCTGCTTCCACATCTACTAACCAAATTTCTTTGATTGGTAGTTCTCGATAACGTTTGATAAATCCTTCCATTAATTCTGGTGTATAACTGCTTCCTCCACCAATTGTCACAATCTTAACTGCTTTTTTCATAAACATTACCTCCTGTTACACCCTTATGATAAACAGCCTTTGTTGTTTATGCAACGCTTTCTAAAATCGTGATACTTATTTCCAAATTTCACTTCGATACCACTCTTTTTTTGCATCTTTTTGCCACAAAAAAAGGAAATGAACGCATTTCCTTTTGTATTGATTAAAAATTACTTGTTACTAGAAAGATCACAAAAGCGATGAAAAAACAAATAGATGCTCCACTAATGGAACGGTATCGCTCTTTGATTCCACTCATACCATCGTCGCTGATTCCTTCTAGTGTAAATAAAGATACAAAGAAGAAGGCACACATAGCTAGAATGAGCATTATTGAACTAAGTGACATATGATTACCTCCTTTGGAAAGATAAGAGGGTTTTGTGTGTATGTGTAGTCAAAGTCTTATCTTTCCACACTTTCATTATAGATTTACTACGTTAGGTTAACCATTGATTTAGCTTACACTAGCTTACAATTTTGTAAGATAAAAAAAGATGGTGTATTACACCATCTAGTCTAAAATTGGATCTACTACTTCACGAATTGTTGTTTGTAACTCTTCACAAGAAGCATCAAATTTACCTTGGTCTACTTCATTCAATGGTAAATGTACGATTTCACGTATCCCTTTACGATTGACGATAGCGGGAACCCCAATATAAAATCCTTCTTGTCCATACTCACCATTTTGTTTTGCTGAAATCGTCATTACTGCATTTTCATTATTTAAAATTGCTTGTACCAAACGATTAAGGGATAACCCTATTCCATAATATGTCGCTTTTTTCTTTTCAATTATTTGATAAGCGGCATCTCTTACATTTTCATAAATAGTAAGTAAGTCAGATAAGTCTTTGTTTTGTTCATCCAATAATTCCAATAAGCTCTTACATCCTACATATGCATGAATCCATGGAACAAAGCTTGAATCTCCATGTTCACCCATAATGTAAGCATGAATGTTGCTTGAATTAACATTTAAATATTCAGAAATCATAAAACGTAATCTTGCTGTATCAAGTAATGTCCCTGAACCGATTACTTGATTTGCTGGTAATCCTGTTACCTTTTGTGCAACGTAAGTCATAATATCCACTGGATTACTAGCGACAACAATGACACCATTGAATCCAGAAGCTTTGATTTCTTCACAGATTCCTTTCATTATCTTTGTGTTGATGCCTGTTAACTCTAGTCTTGTTTGCCCTGGTTTTTGTGCTGCTCCTGCTGTAATCACGATGATACTTGCATCTTTGCACTCTTCATAACCACCTGCTTTAATCTTAATTTTACTTTGTGAATAAGGAAGTCCATGCGACAAATCCATCGCTTCTCCTTCTGCTTTCTCTTTCGCAACATCTACTAAGACCAATTCATCAATACCAGCTTGTGATAGAAATGTGTACGCCATACTCATTCCTACAAAACCAGTACCCACTAATACAATTTTTCGATTGTCTAATGTACTCATAATAACACTCTCCTTGTCTATGTTTTAATTATACTGCTATTACATAAGCTTTACAAACAATGTAACTTATTCGCGCTAAATATATAAAAAATGCTGGAATATCTTTCTATCACAACCTTTAAAGAGTGTGAAAAAAGGAAAAAAACACTAAATTTTCATGTCATGCGCTATTTTTCTAAAAAATAGTAAACAGCAAATGCACCTACTTATCGACAATAAAAACAAGCATTATTTGCTTGTGATTTCATAAAAAAAAGAGAAAGCGTCTTCTCTTTACAGAGATATTTTTACACTTTCTCCATTGGCTGCTTGTGCATCAACCAAAACAAATCCCTTATGTTTCTTTAGATAGACAGAAAGCACTTTTAGAATTGTCTTCAACTGCTCTTCCTCTATCGTAATATGATTGTCTTCGCATACCTTTTTGGCGATGGTGCGTAAAACAAATTGACTAGTGATAAGCGAAGTAGGAAACCATAAGTTTAACTTCGCTTTTTCACCTCTTACTTTAATGCGCATACTATTCTACAATCACTTGTACGTGATCCCCTTGGGCACTATCCACTTCCACAAGCTTACCGATGACACCACTTTCAATCATACTCATAATCATTTTTAAGTCCAAACTTTTTAATGCTGTATTATTGGTTACTTGTGGTATGTCTAATCCCATATCATATGCAATCTTCACTAATGCCAAAGGCAAGTTCACACGAACACGATCTCCTTCTACACTATCTACATAAATACGCAAGAACATATCATCAATCTTTTTTCTTCCTTCTTCAGGGACAAGCTTTACTGTTTCTTCTTTCTCTTTGACTAAGTCATCCAAAGTTACATGAAAGAAGTTAGCCAACTCAATCAAAAGTGGCAAGTCAGGAATAGACAAATCATTTTCCCATTTCGAAACCGCTTGGGAAGAAACTCCCATTTTCTCCGCTAATTCATCCTGCGTCATTTTGTGTGTTTTACGCAATTCACTTATTTTCATACCTAATGTTTTCATTTTTGAAATCCACCTTTCGTTATGACTTCATTATAGAAATTAATATGCAAAAGTAGAACATCCTACTAGTTGGATTTCTCTACTTCTCGTTGTTTTTTTCTCAACCAACAGTAGAATATGCCTATTTTATCGTATATTCTCCACTTGTTAAGTCAATGCTTACTTCTTTTTCATTGGCGAACACCACTTTTTGTTTTTGGTAGTCTTGATCAATAAAAGCAAACGATAGCATCTCTTCGTATGCTACTTCACGATGCCAATCACTTACTATCTTACATCTTTCTATTTGTTGCGCTAAGGGTAATTGTGGATAATCAAATGCTCCATCTACCTGAGGGTACGCTTTCTCACAAAGCAAATACGGAGCCCCACCATTTAACAACGCATACAACATCATGTCTTCTTTGTGTTGGTGCATTGGCCATGGAAGAATGACACAATCGTGGTAAACCAAATTAAACAATGGAACACCGATTCCTATTTTTTCTTCTTGTGGATTACGCAACATAAATTCATATGGTCCATAATGTGCAAACACAAGTGAGTTCATCGCCCATTCGTTTGCTTCTTCACTACTTACTAACATGCCATTAGCACTAACATATTGAAAGCATGCTTCACGTTCTTGCATACATTGCTTTCTACTCATACGATGCATTGGGTTAATGCATTCATCAAGTTCATTGCAGGTGAATACATCCAAGTAACTGGCATCCACTTTTATCCCATGGGCAAACAACGTTTCAAAATTACGTTTCACATAGTACTTCGCTTGTGTTGCGCACAAATAATTTTGCGCCCCACCAGCCCATACACGATGTTCTGCATAACTTCCATCGCTTGCTTGCAGTGCGAATTGTTTATCATAGCTTGTCGCATTGTGATAATAATCACGGTATTGATCATGCAACCCAATGCTCATTTTTTCTTTATGAACATAATCAATCAGGTTTCTTAATCCCTCATACCCACCTGCTTCTTCACATACCGGCAAATAATCAGGATGTTGGTTGTCATACCCTGGCTGTCCCCAACCATCAAGATGCACATACAATTTTTCTGCACCCTTTTCTTTTAGAGAAGAAAGCAATGCGACCTTCTCTTCAAAGGTAGTGATGCTCTCGTTGTTTTGTATCGTTTCAAAATCATAAAACTTAGAATCTTTATTTATCTTTTTCTTTATCGTTGTATGGACAAAACTAGCCCCTACTAATTGGTCCACTTGTAGCCCACTTGCTTGCTTTTGTTTCAGTGTTGTTAGTTTTCCCTGCTCTTTCGCATACTTGCGATACGTCTTACAAATGGTTGTAATACTTGCATCATCAAATAACACATAACGGATTACACGTCGATATGACATCTTGCCTAGACTTGGCAACATACGCATGCTCACTTCACTTTGGTTTTGTTTTGCTGTGTGTTTCACTACATAGCGTGCATCCCAAGGTGTTTCATTGATCATTAAATACGCATCTTTCTCTTCTACTTGCGCTAACCATGGCATATACGCTGCACAACTACAAAGCTGTCCATCAAATGGTAAGATGTTTTCGTAATCGTGTTTGTCATCGTGCGGCAACAAGATTCCTTGTCGATAAGGAATCAAAGAATAGCCCTTTGTTTTTGATTCTATTGCACTTGGCCAAACAATCTCTTTTATTTCATAGCCATGTTCATTGACAGGAATCCATTCAAATAAAATGTTCCCACTGCTTTCTTCGATCCAAACAATCGTATCAAATGCGAAATTAACACCACGAAACTCGCGATAACGCACTTTGATTCCTTCGCCAACGCCACTTTTGTATTGGCTGACCGTAATGTTAGCGGCACTAGAAAAAGCGACACAACGATCATTTTTTAAAACAATTTCATTGTGTTTGCTTGGCATACGCCAACATTTGTTACCTTTTTGAATTGTGTATTCGTTTTCTTCAAAACGTATTGAAATATCTTTTTTATGAATTTGCATACCTACCTCTTTATTATGTTAATTATACTAAATTAATACACAATGCACACACTTTTTTCATTCCTATCCCACACCCTATTAAAATTAAGAAAAGTGAGCTATAATTAATAACACAAAGGGGGAAATCACAATGTCAGCTTATATTCCAGTATTACTACAAGCCTGTTTTGTTTTCCCTATCATCGCTTTTGTCTTTTCTTTGCCTTATATTTTATTTAATTATCATAAGTATGGTTCTTTTTTAAGTATGCGAATCGCCATTGTATATTCGTTTATCTTATATTTAATCTGTGCTTATTTCTTAGTCATTTTACCCCTTCCTTCGATTGAAGAAGTTGCAAAGATGACACAACCAGCAACCCAACTTCAATTGTTTCGCTTTCTTCAAGACATAAGCGAAACGACCTCATTTTCTATTTCTGATGTGTTTACTTACCTTCCTACATTAAGTTCATCTACGGTGTACCAAGTGCTATTCAACTTTGCACTGACGATGCCCTTTGGTATGTACTTGCGTTATTACTTTCAATGTGACGTTAAGAAAACTTTGTTGTTCTCTTTCTTATTAGCGCTTTTCTTTGAACTTACACAGCTAAGTGGATTGTATGGAATTTATCCAAGAAGTTATCGTATCTTTGATGTCGATGATTTATTGATTAATACGATTGGTGGAATGCTTGGTTTTGCGCTTATGAAACCATTGATGAAAGTGTTACCTACACGAAAAGAAATCGATGAAAAAAGTTACCATCGTGGTATGGAAGTATCCTTACCACGTCGTATGACTGCTTTTCTCTTAGATAGTTTTATTGTTTTATCCTTTTCTTTATTCGTTCAATATTTATTGCAACGTCTTACCCTTTCTCTTCCTTTCCTATTTGTTTACGTGTATGTTTTCTATTTTATTTTCATTACACTACTAACAAAGGGAGCAAGCATTGGGAAAAAGATCACAAAAATAAAAGTTGTGTCCACAAACAATGATACGACTAAATCATACCAGTATGGATTACGATACCTACTCTTATATGGCTTTGTCTTTGTCGTGCCATCGCTGTTGTACCAATCTTTATTTGATGCGTATACAAATAATGCTCTTACTTTAAATGCTTATTTTTTGTTTGTTGGTTTTATCGTAGCTGTTCTCATTATTTATTTGTGCTTCGCTATGATTGAGATTGCTACGGATAAAACGCTGTTCTATGAGCGCTTGTCAAAAACAAAAATAATGAGTACGATACCATTACAAGAAGCGTTTGGTGAAGCAACCAAACAAGAAACAGAAACAAAGGAGGATTTGAATAATGAACAAACAAATACCGTTTTATGATGTAATTATGAAAGCCCCAATGGACAAACAGTTACAGCCATTGGCTCTGCCGGATGGCTACACGTATAAAAATTACGAAGACAACGACGAAGAAAAGTGGGCTGAATTAGAATGTGAAGTAGGGGAGTTCGCAAACAAAGAAGAAGCATTGGCTTACTTCCATCGCGTTTTTTCTCCACATAAAGAACAACTAAAAAAACGAATGTTCTTTATTTTAGATGCAAACAAAAACTATGTCGCAACAGCAAGTGCTTGGTTTAAAGATGATGAGAAACGTCATTATGCTTTGGTCCACTGGGTTTGTGTCTCTTCAAGCCAACAAGGGAAAGGATTAGGAAGAAAGATTGTTCACTACGTATTAGCAAACTTCCCTATCGTAGAACCACAGGAAGAAGAAATTTTCTTGCATACCCAAACATGGAGTTACAAAGCCATTGCTCTGTATGGTAGCTATGGATTCCGTATTACGTATACACCATTACTGCAAGCACGTACCCAAGAAGAAAGCATCCCGGTATTACAAAGTGTACTTGGGGAAGAAGTTGTTAACGACTTATTAGAAACGATTTAATTTCGTTTCTTTTTTTGTGCATTTAAGTTGTCAGATAAAACGACTAGTGGTATGATGTAAACACCCCTAGGGGGTGTGGAGGTAATGATGAGCGAACAAAAGAAACAAGCGATAAAATATTTGAAAACAGCCAAAGGGCAAATTGAAGGTATTTTAAAAATGATTGATGACGATCGATATTGTATTGATATCGCTACGCAAATTAGTGCTTCTAGTGCATTATTAAAAAAAGCAAACGTAGAAATCTTACAAGGACATTTAAACTCTTGTTTGATTCGTGCGATTGAAAACAACGAAGATCTTGATGAAAAGATGCTAGAAATTCATAACGTTTTATTAAAAATAACAAAATAGGAGGTACATATGAAAGCAAAATTTAAAGTAAGCGGCATGCATTGTAGTTCTTGTAGTGCGCATGTGGAAAAAAGTGTTTCTCAAATGGATGGAATGCATTCCTGTAGCGTGAACTTACTGCAAGAATCCATGTTAGTTGATTACGATGAAACAAAAATAACAAACGAACAAATTATCAAAGTCATACAAGATGGTGGCTATGATGCAACGTTGGTAAATAAAGAAGAGAAACGAACAAACAAGGATGAGTTCACAGCGTTAAACAAAAAGAAAAACAAGTTAATCGCTTCTTTTGTATTATTGATTCCCTTAATGTATTTATCGATGGGACCAATGATTGGATTGGCTAATCCAATGTTGTTTGAATCCAATTTAAACATTGTTGTGATGGTTGGTTTACAAGGACTTTTCACTATCTTTATCATCGCTTTGAATTTCCATTACTTTAAAAATGGATTTAAGATGTTGTTCAAAGGGACACCGAGTATGGATACCTTAATTGCGATCGGTGCTTCCAGTGCCTTTTTGTATAGTTTTTATTTATGGATTGTTATGATTAACTACTATATGAATATGCAACATACCTTACTGCATGAAAGTGCACATAACATGTACTTTGAAAGTGCAGCAATGATTTTAACACTAATTTCATTAGGAAAGTATTTGGAAGACAAATCCAAAAAACGTACGAGTGAAGCCGTTTCTAAATTAATCGATTTGGCACCGAAAAGTGCCATCGTCATCCGTGATGACAAAGAGATTGAGATTGAAGTAGAAGACATTATCGTAGGCGATCAAATTGTTATTAAGCCAGGTCAGAGTATTCCTGTTGATGGTGTCATTGTTTCTGGTAGTTCAAGTATTGACGAAAGTAGCATTAGCGGAGAAAGTTTACCTTTGGAAAAAGGGATTGGTGATGAAGTCATCAGTGGTACTTTTAATACCACAGGTTCCTTTGTGATGGAAGCAACACGTGTTGGAAACGAAACAACGCTAGCACAAATTATTCAGCTAGTGGAAGATGCCAATGCGAGCAAACCTAATATTGCGAAATTAGCAGACAAAGTCAGCGGTATTTTTGTACCTGTTGTCATTGTCATTGCGATCGTCGTATTTGTCGTATGGTTAGCATTGGGTTATGATTTCTCCTTTGCTTTATCTTGTGCGATTGCTGTATTGGTTATTTCTTGTCCTTGTGCTCTTGGACTAGCAACTCCTACTGCCATTATGGTAGGAAGTGGAAAAGCAGCACAAAATGGTATTTTATTAAAACGTAGCGAAAGCTTAGAAGTAATACACAGTGTCGATACAATCGTACTAGATAAAACAGGAACGATTACCTATGGAAAACCAAAGGTAAGTGAAGTGTTAGCAGATCAAGAATTAATGCAAAAAGTAGCTTCCATTGAATCACTGAGTGAACATCCCCTATCGTTTGCTATCTTAGAATACGCAAAAGAAAAAGACATGACCTTAATGAATGTAGAACACTTTGAAGCACTTGGTGGAAAAGGTGCCAAAGGTGATGTGGATGGCAGTACTTATTACATCGGTAACGTGAAGTTAATGCGTGAAAATAATATCGTGTTACATGACTACCAACAAAAAGCGGATGAACTTGCTAGTTTAGGACAAATTCCTCTTTATATTGCAAGTGAAACAGAAGTTGTTGGAATGGTAAGTTTACAAGATCAAATCAAAGCAACAAGTAAAGAAGCCATTCAAAAAATGAAACAATTAGGTCTTCGTGTTTGGATGGTAACAGGTGACAATAAAATCACTGCTGCACAAATTCAAAAACAATTGGATATTGATGAAGTGGTGGCAGAAGTGTTACCACAAGAAAAAGAACAAATCATTCAAAAGCTACAAAGCGAAGGTCATAAAGTGATGATGGTAGGAGATGGAATTAATGATGCCCCTGCTCTTACGCGTGCTGATGTAGGAATCGCAATTGGCGCTGGTAGTGATATCGCTCTTGAATGTGCTGATGTTGTGTTAATTAAAAATGACTTAATGGATGTATTAAATACAATCCGCTTAAGTCACGCTGTTATTTTAAATATTAAACAAAACTTATTCTGGGCATTCTTCTATAATGTCATCGGTATTCCATTGGCTGCAGGATTATTCTATTTGCCATTCGGTATTTTATTAAATCCAATGTTTGGTGCTGCCGCAATGAGTTTAAGCAGTATTTGTGTTGTCGCAAATGCATTGCGATTAAAAAGACAAAGGTAGTTGATTATCAACTACCTTTTTTTATGGCATTAAAATATCGCTTAATAACTCCATTATCGACCAGAACTTTCGATTCGGGTAAAAATAAATCGATAAGGTAACAAAGACAAAAAAGCAAAGTGTACCTGTCACCACATAAAATGGATCTTGCGATAAGGCGACGACAGTAATGATGGATAGCATTGAAATAGCAGCGCAAACAGCACTCAAAATTCCGTTTCTTTTTGTTTTATTGTAGTATGTTTGAAACAAGGAATCCACACTATTGTATTGGGCATCCACAAATTCAAATGGACCACCTATCCCAATACAAGTAAACCCTTCCTCTTTGGCTCTTTTTAAAAAGAAACTGTTAGAATGCACTACAACGACACTTTTCTTGTCTGCTTTCCTCAGCGCTAATTCTATCAGCAGTGATGCAAATTCTCCACCACCTTCAAATACATTATAAAAAGAGGCATCACTCTCTTCTTTCTTTCCCCAAGTTAAAATACAAGTTTTCACAGCGATCGAAGAGAACCACTCTTTTTCACTTACCAATAGTTTTTCCTCAACATACATAAATCGTTTGTTCAACATCATTTCCCCCTCCTATCTTCCATTTCTTATTTCTCTTATTTTCCTTATTCATATTATAGCTTATTTGTTTTACAATTTCTACCATTATCTTGTATTTATTAAATAAGTGTAAAATGCTATAATAAAAACATGTAAAAAGGAGGATGTCCATGAGTGAGTGCAAACAACCAATTGGTATTTTCGATTCTGGATTAGGTGGCATTAGCGTCCTGAAAGAAATTATGAAACACATGCCAAATGAACACTATATTTTTTATGGTGATTCAGCCAATGCACCTTATGGAACAAAGCCAAAAGAAATGATTATAGAACGTTGTATTCGCATTTGTGATTATTTTGTATCACGTAATGTGAAGGCAATACTTATCGCTTGTAATACCGCAACTAGTGTCGCAGCTCCACTTTTAAGAGAGAAATATAATATTCCGATTATCGGTATGGAACCTGCATTAAAAGTTGCAGCACACAACAAGCAAAACCAGCAAATCATTGTTATGGCTACTCCACTAACACTAAAGGAAAAGAAATTTGAAGATTTGATGTCGCATTACAGTAATGATAATCACATCATTAAGATGCCTTGTCCTGAACTTGTTGAAATCATTGAACAAGACGAACTGGAAAACGAAACAAAAGTGATGGCACAGTTATCTACTTATTTTCAAGCTATCGATTTACAAAAAATTGATAGCATTGTATTAGGTTGTACACACTTTGTTTTTTATCGTTCTTATTTCAAGCACTATTTCAACCACATCAATACCATCGATGGAAACCTAGGAACAAGCAATCAATTGCAACACATTTTAGAAGAAAACAACATGCGCAATAAAGAGGAAGATGGCAGCATTGAAATATTGAATTCTTCTAATGATCCAAAATTTATTTCCTTAAGTAAAAAATTACTAGAAAAGGAGAATTGATAATATGAGGAAATGGTACGAAGAAGCCATTTTTTACCACATGTATCCATTTGGAATGGTAGGAGCACCTAAGTATAATGATGGCGTTGAGCAACATCACTTTGAGCAATTAAAAGATTGGGTAGATCACTTACAAGAGATAGGCATTAGCGCTATTTATATAGGACCTTTGTTTGAATCGACTTCGCATGGTTACGATACCAAAGATTATTACCAAGTAGATCGTCGACTTGGAAGCAACGAAGAGTTTAAACAATTTGTTCATTATTGCCATCGACATGATATTAAAGTCGTTGTTGATGGTGTTTTCAATCATACAGGAAAACAATTTTTTGCTTTTCAAGACATCGTAAACAATCGTGAAAATTCACTTTATCGCGATTGGTACAAAGATGTTGATTTTTCACGCAGTGCACCGAGTGGTGAACCTTTCTATTTTGGCGCATGGCGAAACATTTATGAACTAGCGAACTTAAACTTAACCAATCCTGATGTAAAACAATATTTATTTGGGGTTGTTCGCCACTGGATTCACGAATTTAAAATTGATGGAATTCGATTGGATTGTGCAGATTGTTTGGACTTTTACTTCTTACAAGAATTACGAAGTTTATGCGAGCATGAAAAAGATGATTTCTGGTTAATGGGAGAACTGATCCATGGTGATTATTCACGTTGGATTAGCGATGATATGTTGCACTCTTCCACGAACTACGAATTACACAAAGGGCTATATTCTGGACACAACGACCATAATTATTTTGAAATTGCCCATTCTGTTCGTCGACAATTTGATGAAAACCAAGGAATCTATAAGGGCATGAAACTGTATACTTTTGTGGACAATCACGATGTGGATCGTTTGGCATCGAAGTTAGAAAACAAACAACATTTGCCACTTGTCTACACTTGTTTGTATACTCTTCCAGGTATTCCTTCTATTTATTATGGTTCTGAATGGGGTATCGAAGGAAAAAAAGAAGGTCCTAATGATGACCCTTTGCGTCCCCAACTCGACATTCATGAAATGCGAAAGAAAAACTTAAATCCACAATTGCTTGCTACGATTAAAACCTTAGCGAAAGCAAAAAAAGAACACTTGGCTTTAACCTATGGTTCTTACAAGGAACTATTGTTGCAAAATCGCCAATACGCTTATGCGCGTATTCATGAAGACGAAACGATTATTATCGTACTAAACAACGATGAGGAAGCAGTAGAAGTGAGCATTCCTTGTCCTACTTCATGTGCAAAAGCACTTGCTATCACAAGCGATAAAAGTTATCCAATTGAAGAACAAAGATTAACTTTAACACTAGAAGCCAACAGTGCACATTTACTAAAACTACAATAAAAAGCTGCCTATGCAGCTTTTTTGTTTACTATTTGTGACATCTGGTACAACTGGCGATGATCGTTTTCTCGACAAAACTCTTTTTGTATTTCAAATCCATTTCGTTTCCAGAAGTTTGCCCCTACTTCATTGTTTTTATAGCACATTAAACGCACTTCATGAAACCCTTCTTCTTTCGCAACAGCAAGAAAGGATTGAATGAAAGCCGTTCCTACTTTCTTCTTATGGTATTTGACATCCAACATAAATAAACCCAAAAACAAAACATCACTTTGCGGATATCCAATGACATAATCCAACACTGCGACAAGTTGACCTTGTTGGTAGATGCCATAGTATCCTTTGTCATCCATTGTTTTATTGGGTGGTAGATTGCTTATGTCATCCACACAATACTGCAAACTACACGTTTCTTCACACTTCTCATAATAATAGGTATTCTGTTTCATTAATGCATACACATCTGCTACATTATCTAGTGTAATTTTATGAAATTCATACAACGAATTATGCTCTTTTAGTTTTTCAATTACCATGGCTTTCTCCTTTTTTCAAATTATATAAGAGGCATCAAAAAAAGTAAATAAAAAATCCAGATTGCTCTGGACTTTATAAGGTAATTTCAATTTTCTTTTTGTTTGGATTGTAAAATGATTTAATGAAAATAAACGGCTTTCCATTTTTCTTATTAATTACATTATCCACACGTATGATTGGTGTATTAATTTTCAAATGAAGCAACTGTGCATATTGTGTGGGTACCATCATTGGTATAAACATCTGGTTCATACTTCCATCACTGATGTATTTATCGAGATCAAGAAATGATTTTAAATTTCCTAGCTCATCATCTGATATATTTTCACGTGCGATGTAAATTTCTTCAATACACACTGGACCATCTTTTCTTTCCACAAGACGAACCACTCGTAAAATATATTCACCATAAGAAATTTCTAAGTACTCCTGCACATCTTCGTCACTTCGCTCTTTGATATCAAAGTATAAAATTTTATAATGCGTGTCCTCTTCTTGCGCTTCATCAAGCAATACAGGACTAATCTTTTTACGCATTTTTTCATCCGCAATAAATGTCCCCTTATTCTTATCACGATACAAATACCCATCTTCGACTAATGATTCTACCGCCTTGCGTACTGTCATACGACTCGCATTATAAGTAATCGCAATTTCACGTTCGCTCGCAATCATAGAATTGGGTTCTTTACCCGCAATGGATTCCAAAATATGCTCTTTTATTTGTAGATATAATGGTTTATCCATAGGCATCTCCTTTCGTGAAAATTACTTATTAAATTATATTATATATACCAATGAAAAACAAATCTTTATCGCTTTTTCTCCATTATTTAGCGAATAAATGTGAACGGTCTCCATGGTTCTATATAATCTAACAACATCATTTCATCTTCACAAATTGAACCTACTACATTTTTTCTTCCATCGTTAGGCATATCCTTTAAAACGATATGCAATTCTCCTTTGTAACGGGAGTAATTGTCATTTACAATTACGACATCCCCACGTTTTAAATCTCTTGTGTTTTCCGCTACGACACTTTCGTTTGCATACGTGACACGAGGAAACGTACTACGTGCCATATATTCACTCATATCTCCACGGATAAAGTGTTCGTGTTCATAAATAACTTTACGCTCACTCTCTTGTAACTCTTTTTCAAATGCAATTTTGAAAGTAAGAATACCTGGACGAATCGCACTTAGTGTCTTTAATTCTTCTTCACTTGCATAACAATTTGCCACGATCACATCATCTACCATTCGTGTCGCAAACAAGTGACGCGCTTGTACATCCATTGGTAAATCACGGTGCATCTCTAATGTACATAAGCCTTCGTTTACAGGCCAAGGACCAAATGTATTCGCTTGTTGGCTTGATACGAAAGCAGCAATTTTCAATCCATACTTTTTGATATCGTCATTGCATTTATTAAAATGTTTTAAACTTAATCCTGTATAACGTTGTGGATAAAAGTTATGGCAAGTGATAACATTGTCCACATTAGGATAATGACTCATGATATTCGCAATGTATTGGTTACCAAAACTCGCATTAATTTCAATCTTCAAATCCTCTTTGTTGCAACTCATCAATGCTTCTTTCATTCCATCAAATCCTTCGTCTAAACGAATTCCATCTGCATGCATCTCTTTAAAGAATGACAAATCAGCGTAGGTTGCTCCTAGTTTTTCAAATACGAAAGGAGCGACATCTAAAATTACTTCCATTCCATATGAATGCGCATGATCAATTAGTGTAGTAAATTCTTGTTTGATTTCTTCTTTGCTTTTTCCTTCGACACTCAACAGGCAACTAAATACACGTTTGCATCCATATTTTGCTGCTAGTGTAATATAGTCCATATCTTTTTGTAATGTTGAATGTTCTGGGTAAATCGAGATTCCTAAACGTCCCATGGTTTCCTCCTATAAAAGCCAGCAAAATTACTCTGCTGGCTGTTTTCTATTTTCTAAAATGTAGTTTTCTAATTGGCTAAGCATCAAATTAATTCTTTTCTTGTTTGCGCGTTTGTATAGAAACGACATCAAACTATAGTTCATTTTCTTAGAAGATGAAACGCCTTCATAATCTTCTAAATAAATCAAAGATATTTGATCCTCACTCAATGGTTGATAAGTGTAGGACAAATGATTCACTCCTTGTGCACTCTCAAAAGAAGCACAATAATTTCCGCTTACCATCTTGTCGATTCTAGTTGTTACTTTCCCTACCTTACCCATCTTGTTTTTTAGTTCTTTACGGTATTTATAGCCAGCACCGATTTTTGAACAATCTACTTGTTTCCCTGTTGCGTTGGCAATGTCTTCTAGTACCATTGTTTCAATGCACTTATCCATCTCTTCCACACTCACAGCTAATGTTCTTTTTACTTCCATACTAAACTACCTCGCTTTTTTCTTTGCTTTAAAAAATGTAAACGCTGATACAATACCAATTACCAATCCACTCACAATGATTGGGTATGGTGTTTCCATCATTTGCGATAACAATATTAATACGCATCCAAAACTAATTCCAAACAAGCTCCATTTTTTATCCATGTTGATCACCTATCTTTACTACTTTCTATTATACTATTTGAAAATAAAGAACGCTTCCAATTTCGGTTGCTTTGATTGTTTCTTTCGCAATACGAATCGCTTTTTCTTTATCGTCACCTGTAATTTTAAATCTTAAATTAATTCCTGTTTTACCCTCGTATGTGAAACCAATCCCATCAATTGTCTTGTCATCCAATGTTTCAATGATAAAATCTTGTTTAATTGGGCATGAAATTGTAATCATGTATCTCACCTCTTTATCTACTTTTGTATAAGTCGATGAATTGTTCCGCTAAAATTTTAAACGTTTCCGCACTCATCAATTGGTCTTCTGCATGTACTAATAATAATACTACATCAACTTTTTCACCATTGGCTTCTTGTTGTACCAATTTCGCGTGTGCGTGATGTCCTTGTACAAACAACTCTTCACCGCTTTTCATATTTTCTGCTGCTTTTTCAAAATCATTTTTCTTTGCACATTCAATTGCTTCAATAAAGTAAGAACGCGCACCTCCTACAGCAGAAATGATTTCGAAACAAATTAATTCAATCCCTTCCATATGATACCTCCATTTTATGATGGGAAGGTTGCCCTTCCCATCGATACAATTAAATAACCATTAATCTACGACTACTTCTTCTCCGTCTTCTTTGATTTCAATCTTGTTCGCAATGATAACGAATACTGACCAAATTGCGACACCGATTGCCAAGTTAACAATAGCTAAAATAGCGGCAGTAATGCTTCCTCCAGTTGCTAAGAATGCATAGATAACTGGTGGCATAATCCAAGGAACTACATTGTATACTGGTGGTACCAATCCAAAATATGTTGCTGCATACGCAATCACTGTCAATACCACTGGTACTAATAACCATGGAATGAAGTAAATTGGGTTAAGCACAACTGGCATACCAAATACAACTGGTTCATTAATATTGAATACTCCCATTGGTGCGGATAGTTTTGCTACCGCTTTTGCTTCTGCACGTTTTGAGAAAATAAAGATTGCGATAATTAATGCGATCGTACATCCAGCACCACCCATCCATACATAAGCATCGAAAGATCCACGTGTCCATAAGTATGGTAATGTCTTTCCTGCCATGTAAGCAGAGTTGTTTGCTGTTGTTGCTGTTAAGTATACACCATCTAATACAGGTGCTAATACATTTGTACCATGCAATCCAAAGAACCAGAATACTTGTACTGCAATTATGATAATAAGAACAGCACCCAATCCTTGTGATAATCCTAAGAATGGCATTTGTACGTATTTAAGAATTAATTCTCCAATACTTGCACCTAAGAATTGTTGTGATAAGAAAGCTAATAATCCACAAGCATAGATTGCGATAATCCCTGGAATAATCGCAGCGAATGCTTTTGATACAGCTGGTGGAACAGAATCTGGCAATTTAATTGTCACATTTTTGTTCATTAATTTCGCATAAATCCAAGTTGCTAATAAACCGATAAATAAAGCTGTAAATAATCCTTTTGCATCCAGGAAACCCCAGTTCAAGTTACCCCAAGCGACAACATCTGCCCCTTTTGGTCCAGCACCTGCCACTGTTGCAATTTGTGGTGTTACTGTAATAAATGAAGCAAAGGCGATTAAACCTCCTGCTAATGCATGTGTTTTGTATGCTTTTGCTAGGTTGTAACCTAATGCAAATACAAACACCATTGATAATGTTGCTAATGTTCCCCACCAAACGTTTCCGTTAATTGTGATAATTGGGTTCATAGCTGTAACAAACTCAGTCATTTTCCAAGTTGTTGGTAAATCTCTAAAGAATACATTTAATAATGTGGCAAAAGCCCCAGCCATAGTAATCGGCATAATTGCGATGAATGCATCACGAATTGCTACTAAATGTTTTTGTGAACCTATTTTAGCTGCAACTGGTACGAAATGCTCTTCCATCCAAGCAGTAAATCCTTTCATACTTGTCCTCCTCTAATATTCGAAACTATTTATGAGTTTTTTTCTAATGTTTCCAATGCGCTCATTAACACTTTCTCTCCGTTCATTGAACCATAAGAAGCCATATCAATAACCATAACCGGTTTTTCGTTATTCACACGATCTCTCATTTTGGATTCCAAGAAACGAACTTGTGGTCCTAATAACACAATGTCAGCTTTCGCTGCCTCACTTGTCGATTCTGCATCACCGACAGCCCAAATTGTTGCTTCAATGTTTCTTGAAGCTGCTGCATCCTGCATTTTCTTTACTAACATACTAGTACTCATACCTGCAGAACAAACTAATAGAATATTAATCATAAATATAATCCTTTCCAGTGGTATATACCACTTACAACTAAAGTATACCACTCAAAAAGAAGAATGCAAGCGTTTTCATTTACTTTTTTTCGGTGATTTCCCTTATTTCCTGTATGATTTATTCAGTCGAATTGAAAAAAAGCCTTTGTTTGTGGTATATACCACGAATTGTTATATCATTTCAATTTTTATGAATTTTTTTACAAAAATTATGACTTTTGTCACTTTTTTTATAAATTTATTGTGTTTTTTCCATCGACTTTATTATTATCCCACAATTTTCCACTTATGTGTAACTTAATTTTTTGAGGAAAAGTGTACTAGCTTGTGCGCTTATTAAATATTCTTGTCACTTCGCATCAACAACACAAAAAAAAGAGCCAAAGATCATATCTTTGACTCTATCTATAGTTATATTATTTATTTAATAATTGGAGGCAACCAGTTAGGGTCCGCTTCCACACCTAATAATTTTGTTACGGTAGCAGCAACGTTTGCTAATCCAAAGTCTCCTTCAGCCATTTCTGCATCCGCACCATAAATAATAAATGGAACTTTGTTTAATGTATGAGAAGTTTTTGCTTTTAAAGGTTTTCCTTCTTTTGGTTTTTCGTACATTTCATCAGCGTTACCATGGTCTGCTGTCACAATCATAATACCGTTTGCTTTTTTCACAGCTTTCCAAACTCTAGCTAATTCTAAGTCTACTGATTCTACACCGATAATTGTTGCTTGATAACTTCCAGTGTGTCCAACCATATCCCCATTAGGGTAGTTTGTACGTAAGAAGTCATATTCGTTTGATTCGATTGCAGCAATTAATTTATCTGTAATTTCTGCCGCTTTCATCCAAGGACGTTGTTCAAATGGAATTACATCACTTGGTACTTCTACGAATGTTTCTAATGCATCATCAAATTTTTCACTTCTATTTCCATTCCAGAAATACGTAACGTGTCCAAATTTTTGTGTTTCAGAAATCGCGTATTGTTTTAACCCTGCTTGTACCAAACGTTCTGACAATGTGTGTCTGATTTTTGGTGGGAATGTTAAGAACAATTTAGGAATTTCTAAATCTGCATCGTATTGTAACATTCCAGCAAACATTACATCTGGTGTTCTAACGCGATCAAATTTATCGAATTCTGCACCTTCATCAAAAGCTTTACAAATTTCTTGTGCTCTATCTCCACGGAAGTTAAATAAGATAACACTGTCACCATCATTTACTGTTCCTACTGGTTTTCCATCTTTCGCAATAACGAATGCTGGTAAGTCTTGGTCAACTACACCTGTTTCATTACGGAATGTTTCAATTGCCTCTTTTGCGCTAGCAAATTGTCTACCTTCTCCTAATACGTGTGTTTTCCATCCTTCTTCAACCATAGACCAGTTCGCTTCATAACGGTCCATCGTAATTTTCATACGTCCACCACCACTAGCAATACATGCGTGGAAGTTTCCATCGTTCATTTGCGCTAATTTGTTTTCTAACGCTTCTACATATTCTAATGCACTTGTTTCAGGAACATCACGTCCATCAAGTAAAATATGAATTCTTGCTTCTTTTACACCTTCCGCTTTTGCTTCTTCTAATAAAGCAAATAAGTGGTTAATGTGAGAATGCACATTACCATCAGATAATAATCCGATGAAATGCATAACACCATTATCTTTACAGTTGTTTACTAAGTCTTTCCATGTTTTGTTTGCGAACATTTCTTTTGACTCAATTGATTGGTTTACAAGTTTTGCCCCTTGTGCATAAATTTGTCCACATCCTAATGCATTGTGTCCTACTTCACTATTCCCCATATCATCATCACTTGGTAACCCTACGGCTAATCCATGTGCGTTAATCGCTGTATTCGGACAAGTTTTCTTTAATTCGTCTAATGTTGGAGTGTATGCGTTGTATACTGCATCACCTAAATGGTTTTCAGAAATACCAACACCATCCATTACAACTAATACTACTGGTTTTTTACTCATAATATTTTCCTCCGTATTCACTACATTAATATACCATAAAACCTATTTTATTACACGCTAAATGATGTTTTTTATACATTTTATACCACCGGTTTCTTCTACCTTAAAAAAGCGTATAACACAAAAGAAAGGTACTCTTCCTAATTTAAAAAGCTTCCATTCTTACTTAAAGAATGGTTGTTGTATAAAAAAGATAATCATAAAAAGTACTCTTAAATAAAAATGATGCGCAAAGGCATCATTTTTTTAATCATAAATACTGTCTTTTTCTTGTGAAACAATCGCTTTTGTATCTGCGTTCACTTCTACTTCATACTTGAAATCACCATTGACTACTTCAATATCCCATGTACAATTCGTATGGTTATCTTCATGATCTAAGTATGCTTTACGAACACTTCCACCACCTGCTATTTCCATAGCAACTGCTTCTGCTTCTTGTTGTGTTACCACATGTGTTGTTTGTGTATTGTCTGTATTATTTGTCGTCTCATTGTTTTTAGGCGCAACATAATCATGATCTTGTTCCAACGAAATCAATTCTCCATTCACTGCGTCGATTTCAATATCATACTTCTTGTTGTCTTTGCCGATAATTTCAAAAGAATAGTTTGGAGAATCGTCATCCAAATCTTTGCTTTTGCTCACTACTTCTCCATTGATTTCTTTTAATGCTAAACTTTCTGCTTTATCCATTGAGATAAAGTCTTTTTTTGTGGTACACCCACTTACAATAAATACAACCCCTAGTAACACTGCTATTATCTTTTTCATATGCGATACCTTCCTTAATTTTATGATAATCTTATTTGCAATAAATTGCACGCAAAATAACTAACAATTTTTACCATTTTTACGTATTCATAAAAAAAGGCATTCGTTTATACGAACCCCTTTTTTCTTTTCTATCATTAATCGTTTACATCACTCATGTCTTCTGAAACGATTGCTTTTGTATCCGCATTGACTTCTACTTCGTATTTGTCATTGCCATTTACTACTTCAACATCCCAAACACAATCGATGTGAGAATCTTTATGATCTAATTTAACACTCACAACATCTCCGCCACCAGCAACATCTTTTGCCACTTTTTCTGCTTCGGCTTGTGTGACTTTATGTTCTGATTTTTCTTTGTTTGTTTCCGCTGGAATGTAATTTTCATCGATTTCTAACGCTAATATTTCACCATTTAACGCGTCCACTTCCACATCGTATTTCTTCGCATCTTTCACAATTTCAAATGTATAATGTGGATTTTCTTCGTCTTTCAAATCTTTACTTTCTTTTACTACTTCACCATTGACTTCATTCAATGCGTTGTTTCTTGCTTCTTTTATAGAAATGTAATTGCTTTCCTGTGGTGTAGTACACCCACTCACAATAAACACAACTCCTAATAATACCGCAATGATTCTTTTCATAATAATCACCATCCTTTCTCTCATCATAAGCCTTAACCTAATGAAATGCACTTATGACACTAAAGGAAAATTATGGTAATTATGTAAGAGCTAAGACAAGCAAAAGCAGCTACGCTTATTAAACTCTTTTCTTTGTAGGCTAATACGAATGCGACAACGCATCCAACAATGGAAGAGTACACATTCCCTGTCGCATAAAAAATCGCAGGAAACGTCATTGCACCAAGAACTGCAAAAGGCACATAATACAAAAAGGATTTGATGTATACCCTTTTGATTTCTTTTTGAAATAGCGTAATAGGTAACATACGAATAAGGTATGTTACCATCGCCATAATGGCGATATAAATAAAATAACTATTCATGTGATGCCTCCTTAATCGGAAACAAGTAAGCCATCAATCCAGCACTCACTAACGTACAAATGATGATCACAAAACCACTACCAATAGGTAGATAGTGTTGCAGTAATGCGAAAATACAGCTCATGCATGCTGCTAAGATAATACACTTGCGTACACTGGATAGCTTTTTGGCAGTAGGAATAATAATTGCTAAGAACATTCCATATATGGCGATTTGCAAAGCTGCTCTTGCTTCCTGTGGTAACAATTCACTTGCTCCTCCACCTATAAAAGTACCAAGGGTCCATGCAAAGATTGGCACAATAGAAAGTCCAAAATAATAGCGTTTTCCTACGCGCTCTTGCTTGTTACTCACTACCGCGAATATTTCATCCGTAATGGAGAAAGCCATAAGCGCTCGCTCTTTGCTTGATAAAGAAGGATCAATTTTTTGTGTTAAAGACAACGACATTAGTGCATAGCGAATATTAATGACAAACTGTGTTAATGCCATTTCAAAATAGGCATTGTGCAATACTAATAGTTCTAAGCCGGCAAATTGGCCAGCACTTGTTAAGTTTGTGATGGAGATAAGAATGGCAATTTCTAATGGTATTCCCATTGCCACTGCCATCATCCCAAAAGTAAAAGAGACCGATAGATACCCAAATGCAATAGGAAGGCCATCTCTCACCCCGTTAAAAAAATGATTTTCCACCCTGTTCATATGCTTATTCACCCCTAAATATTTCCATTATTTATGTTACATAATAGCACACTCATAAAAAAGTTGCAGTAGAAACTGCAACGATTCCTCTTAAAAATAATAAAAAAGCGTATTGCTACGCTTATTCATCATCCTCTTTACTTGGTGTTACTTCATCTGATTCGACTTCTTCTTCCTCTTCGTCGTCATCAACTAAAATAGCATCTGTATCAATCACAACATCTTCAAAACGATAACGGCTACGTAAGTCCCATTGGTTGTCTTTCAAATGTACAAATCGATCGTCTAATGACATATCTGTGTAAAATTGAGCGATTAAATCGTCCGCTTGTGCAGGTGTTAATCCCTTCTGTTTGCTAACCTCTTCCCAAAGTTTCACAAACACTACTTCCTTTTTTGTCTTGCTTAAGAAATCATAAGCAATGTCTACCATAGGTTGTCCCATAATAATTCCCTCCTACATTTTTTCGATGGCTTCGACTCCAATTAAATTAAGTGCATTCTTCAGTGTAATACGACATGCTTTTAATAGCGCGACACGTTGCGCACTTAACTGTAAGTTTTCGCTATCATTTACCTTACATGCTCCATAGAAACTATGGAAGTATGCGGCAAGTTTTTGAATATAGTTACAAACTTTGTGTGGCGCACGGTTTTTCGCGGCATCTTTCACTACGTTTGTAAATTCATTAATGTATTTCAATAACTGAATTTCTTTTTCATGTGTTAATAAGTCAAAGTTTTGTACTTCTTCTAATCCTTCGATGTTTCGCAAAATCGAACTCATACGCGCATACGCATATTGTGCATAATACACAGGATTGTCATTGCTTTGTTTTCTTGCTAACCCTAAGTCAAAATCAAAATGTGTGTCCACAGCTCTTGATACAAAGAAATAACGTACTGCATCCACACCAACTTCTTCACACAAGTCACGAATGGTAACAGCATTTCCAAGACGTTTACTCATCTTCACTTCTTCGCCATCTTCGACCAAACGCACCATTTGAATAATGTCTACTTCCAATGTGTCAGCATCACGACCTAAAGCTTGAATACTTGCTTTTAATCGAGGAATGTAACCATGGTGGTCCGCTCCTAGAAAATCGACAAGTTTATCATAACCACGATCTAACTTATTAATATGATAAGCGATATCTGGTACTAAATAGGTGTAAGATCCATCACTCTTACGTAATACACGATCCTTGTCATCCCCATATTCACTTGTTCTAAACCAAAGCGCACCTTCTTCTTCGTACACTTTTCCTAGCTTATCTAATACTTCTACTGCTTCTTCTACTTTATGTGCATCACGAATGCTCTGTTCACTTGACCATACATCGAAATGTACACGAAACATATCTAAGTCATCTTTGATTTTATCTAGTTCGTATTTGATTCCTTCTTTTTTAAAGAAATCGATGGTAGCTTCGTCTTCTTTACCAACATACGTATCTTTTACCTGATCTGCAATCTTTTTGGCGATTGCGATAACATCTGGTCCATGGTACCCATCTTCTGGTAATTCTACTTCCACACCAAACACTCCACAATACCTAGCATACAAAGATTTTCCTAAGTTCACAATTTGGTTTCCCGCATCATTCACGTAATATTCTCTGGTTACATCAAAACCACTTGCTTTTAAAATACGTGTTACACTATCTCCCCAAGCAGCTCCTCTAGCATGTCCTAGATGCAAGTCACCTGTTGGGTTAGCACTAACGTACTCACAGTTGATCTTCAATCCTTTTCCAAAGTCATTGTTTCCAAAACTATCTTGTTGCTCTAATACTACATTAATAATATTTGCTAAAGAATCGCTTTTCATCACAAAGTTAATAAACCCTGGACCTGCAATACTTGCACTTTCAATCGCTGCTTCTTCATAAGCTAAAGCATCGATAATACTTTGTGCTACTTCTCTTGGATTTTTTTGCACACGTTTGCAAATACGCATCGCTGTATTTGTTGCATAATCTCCATGTGTTGTATCTTTTGGTATTTCGATAACAATTTCATTTGGTTCTAAAGAAATTGAGAATTGTTTTTCTACTGCATTTATAATGGCTGTCTTTAAGTTATTTTCAATTGTATTCATTGCCATCCTCCTTAATATCAATTTCTATTTTAAATCCATCTTTTTCTGGACTTCCACTTTCTACATCATATTCTACCATTACATACGCATCTTCTTTTTTATAATCATGCGTTTGAATAGCAATAAAAAAGGTTCCATAAACACTTTCCATCGCATTGCTTGTGCGTTTATTTGGATTCAGTTCAAGCTTTGACTTCACTTCTCCAAAACGCTCAATTATCATATAATCATCGTAACAGATCATCTTTACTTTTGTACCATCACGTTCGCTATAACTAAGTTGCCAATATGTATCATATAAAGTGAAATCACACTCACCTTCATACAAAACACTTTTTTCTTTCGTATATCTATGGGTATGTCTAACATGTATCTTTTTTCTCATACAATATCCTTTTTTCTTGTGTATTATAGCATAGTATTCCACACTTGCAACAATTACTATAATTTTTTATTACTCATTTACTAAATTATTCCAATGAATAACTATATTATCCGTATTTTACTATATTTTTAATTGAATTTACATAGTTTTTCTTGTTTGTTTGTATATTTTTTAAAAACAATGCCCTATTTTCCTTTAAAACGCCTATTTTAAAGCGTTTCTCCCCTTGTAAATTTTTTACTTTATGTTAAAATACAGCATGTTGGGGTGAGATTATGAAGATAGAAAGAAAGGCATCATTAGCATTATTTCTAGCTGCTGTATTATGGGGGCTAGCCTTTATATTTGTCGAAGATGCATTAAAAAACGGTTGGGAAACGTTTCCACTATTGGCAGCAAGAGGTTTATTAGGGGGCTGCTTTATGTTTGCGTTTTCCTATAAAAAGAAATGGTGGAAAAACAAAAAAACAATTTATTTAGGTATGGTGACAGGATCTCTGTTTTTTGCTGGGTTTGCTTTTCAAACCTTAGGACAAAGTTTATCCAGTGTTCCAAATACAGCTTTCATCACTACGTTGAATGTCTTATTTGTACCTTTGATTGCACGTATCTTCTTGCATCGACACATTGCGAAAAAAGTATACGTCGCTTGTGCGATGGCTTTGATCGGTACTGCTATTTTATCCTTTAGCGATTCTTTGGCACTTCATCTAGGAGATATCTACTTGTTGTTGTGTGCTGTCTTCTTTGCCTTACAAATCCTATTCAATGAAAAGTGTGGACAACATAACGACGTCTTATCCATCACTTGTATCCAATTATTCACCATGGGAATCTTGGCGGCTATCTTTATGCCAATCACAAACCAAATGCATGTCCCTAATGAAGCTTGGGGTAGTATTTTGTACTTGGCTTTGGTCAGTAGCGCATTGGCTTGTGTCTTACAATTGTTTGGTCAAGCACACGTTGAACCATCCAAAGCAAGTTTATTATTATCATTAGAATCGATACTAGCCACACTATTTAGTGTCGTGCTGATTGGGCAACCACTTACCTTATCGATTATCATCGGAGGAGGACTTATGTTCTCAGCCATTATCATAGTTGAATACAAAGCCAAAAACAGGAATTAATTTTGGCTTTTTTCTTTTCTTTGTTATAATAAAAGCAACAGAGGGATATAGAGGGTTTGCTTATGATAAAGAAAATAAAGCTATTTTGTTTAGCGTTTTTTGTTGTATTACCACTTAGTGCTTGTAGTAGTAGCGAGAATCCAAAAGAAAAGAAACCATATTGTGGTTTTCAACTAGAGCACACCGAACTACCCGAAGGTATTTTTATTGAAGATAAAATATATTGGCTAACAAATACAACTTATGATATCCAATTAAGTGGAGAAGCACACAAAATAAAAGACAGTGATTTCACAGAAGAAGATTGTTTTCCTAGTGTGGATGGAAAACTAACGAATAGTGCGAGTAAATTATCCTTGTCATCTTATAATTATAAAGATGATTTTGCTTTGATGGAAAGCGAAAACGGTATCGTTCAATTCAATTACTACAATCGTAGTGAATTGGGGGAACAAGTGGAACAGTTTGAACCCGATGAGGATGGAAGAATCTATTCAGCCGCTCCGCACTTTGTCTACAAGGGTATGCGTTATTACACTTATGATGGTTTAACTGGGCCTGTTCCTGATTATTTTAAAAAGGTAGGAACGATCAAAGAAACCTATGCTGTCGCAAACAAAAACTTTACTGGTAACATTGAAGTGGGCAGTGAATTGTATGCCACGCCATTTCAAAATCGTTTCATGATTGTAAAACGGAACGATTCTTATTCGGTATACGAAAATGGAGAATATAGCTTAATAAGAGAATAGAAGTAGCTTTCGCTACTTCTATTTTTTTCGTATTTTAATTTGGTCTTCAGGTTTTAATTCACCAATCAACAAACTTGATTGTGGGTTGTGTTGCAAAGCATTCTCTTTTACTTTTCTTTCTTCATAATTCGCATAACAATAGCGACAATAATGAGAGCATGTATTATAAGCAGCGATATCCACTGTTTGAATACAGTGACAAAACTCTCGCAACCTTCCCTTTTTGTAGTTTGTCGTATTATGCAACAAGGCATTCATAAGTGTTTTACTGATACAACTTTCCTGTGTGATTCCATATGCGCTTAAATCATAGTCTTCTGCGCATGTTTGTAGCTGAATAGCATAACGCTTAGCAATGTCCCCTAACGCTTTACTCAGTGCATGTACTTGTTGCTCACTCATTTCATACAACCCATAGCGATTGCTTTTCTCTACCGTGTTTTTCTTCATATCAATAAAACTGATAATGATTGTTTCAATGCACCCTTCTAACTGTTTGCACAAGCGTTCAAACATCACACAATGGTAACGTATCGTATATTTCTCATTTATAAAAATAGGATCGTATCGCACACTTACAAATTGTCTTCCATTTTGTTTGGCTATTTGTTTTACACACGCAATTACTTCTCTTTTATTTAGCACATTTGGTTCCATCTCTTTTCCATATGGAGTAATGCTCACTTGCATCAAATAAGGAATGTTGATTTCATTCAAATAAGGCATCATCGGTTTAGGATTCTTCGTACAAAACACAATCGCTTCGACATCTTTCCACTCAATACGACTTACTTGGCTCGCATAAAAAGGGTTACGTACATCGACATAGCCCGCTTTGATTCGATTGGCAAACCACTCTGCATAAAAGGCACAAATATCACTACGCCCGCTCGCCATTACAATCATACTTTCACCTCACCCTTATTTTACCACAAAAGAAAAAGCCAGTTACCTGGCTTTATTTGTATACTTTTACACGTTGTTCAATTGGCACATAAGGTTTGTCTTCTGGTTTTGCGCTTGGCACACCAAATGGCATCTGTGCGATTAACTTCCAGTTTTTATCAACGTTCCAAGTCTTTTGTACTTCTTCATCGATAATTGGATTATAATGCTGTAAGTTCGCTCCCATTCCTTCTGCCTCTAATACTGTCCACAATGCATATTGCAACATTCCATTCGCTTGTTGTGCCCATGGTTCAAAGTTATCTTTGTACAGTGGGAAATGTTCTTCAAAATAATGTGTGATTTTCGTATCATCAAAAAATAAAATTGTTCCATATCCCGCTTGGAAAGAATCCATTTTCGCGTTTGTGCTCGCAAACTTATCAGCAGGAACGATTTTACGCAATTCCTCTCTTGTGATATCCCATAGTTTTTTGTGTTCCTCATGCAATAACACAATCACTTTTTGACTTT
Organism: uncultured Erysipelotrichaceae bacterium; assembly: GCA_964370395.1. Taxonomy (GTDB): domain Bacteria; phylum Bacillota_I; class Bacilli_A; order Erysipelotrichales; family Erysipelotrichaceae; genus JBGUVL01. The sequence goes on along the minus strand of CAYJIZ010000014.1, from coordinate 1,236 downwards.
GGCTATGGAATGATGAAGGCACATGTTTCACTACTTCTTGGATCATTTCAACCAAACGATCATCTTCAAGTGTACTTTTATCACTAATGGCATAATAACTTCTACGTTGTTTGATTGCTTCTAATAAATCTTTCATATTAGCACCTCATTTCTAAGTTCATCATATCATGAATACAAAAATAGGCACTTCAAACGCTCACAAAAAAAAGACGTATCGTCTTTCTTTTGAATTATAATTTAATGAATTGTTCTACATCAATGACAAAAATAGTTGCTCCACCAACTTGTACTTCTACTGGGAAAGATGCAAATCTTCCAATATCATAAGAAGCTGTCGATGGCACTACTTCCGTACGTTTTCTGCTGTACTCTCCAATTACTTCAATTGCTTTATCTACTTTTTCATCTTCTGTCCCTACAATAAGTGTAGTGTTTCCTGCACGTAAGAATCCTCCTGTTGTCGCCAATCGCGTAACTTGGTAGTTTTCCTTTGTTAATGCTGCAGAAACTGATGGACTATCTTCATTTGACATAATTGCTAATATTAGTTTCATAATGCCACCCTCCTTGTTCGTTATTAAAATAATAGCATGTTTCAGCTCTCAATTCAATTCATAATATTGTGCTATCTCTACGAAAAAGGGCGATTTTCACAAACTCTTAACCAATCCTAATACCCCTTTTTTAGAAATTTTGTTTTTTCTATAATTTTCCACGTTGCATTCGAGTTAAATCACTGGTTATAATTTACCTAAAAGTGTACAATTGACTAGTTTGTTAGATTGAAAAAAATAAAGCATAACTATCTTTTGTGGAAAACCATTATTTTCATTTGTAAAATGTTGTTTTCTTTATTTGAATTCTGTTTGTGCTAACTAATAAATGATATAATAATGAGGTAATGGAGAGCAATAATGGAAACTAGTAAAGAGAAAAAAATGCGGTATATCATTCGCTATATTCAAGAGCGATTTTGTGATAGTCACTCGCATATGCAAGAGATTAATCAAATTCAAAGGATGACATTAATTCAAACAAACGAAAACAATGACATCATTTTTCCTTTGTATATATGGTTGAACGAAAACAACTTCTCCTTACCAATGCAAATGCATACGCATTGTGTACAAGCGGAGATGTTTTTTGATTCGCTTTGGGAACAAGGCATCACAACATACGAAGCAATTTATGCTTACATTGCCGATAAAATCAAAGATGCAAAAAGCATGGTATTGT
>CAYJIZ010000013.1:2415-77701 GCA_964370395.1 uncultured Erysipelotrichaceae bacterium | reverse complement strand
ATAGATTTTACACTATTGCTTTTTATAGTGTCTATTTTACTTGGTTCTTTTCATTGTTTCCTGTTCATTTAAAAAACTTATTTCACGGTATTATCATCTTCGAAAAAAACAATAACGAAGATTGGACTAGTGAAGAACGTAGCTTTTTAAATGCTTTCACTTTAGCGATTGCGAGTGAAGTTGCTTCCTTTGAAGAGAAAAACTTACATAGCCAAAATACATTAGTCTTGGATCATATCATGAACCAAATGCATACCTCGCTATACATTACAGACATCGAGACTGATGAAATCTTATATATGAATAAAACGATGAAGGATGATTTTAAAGTGGACAATCCTGAAGGCAAAATATGTTGGCAGGTATTGCAACAAAACCGTACCCAACGTTGCGAGAATTGTCCAAAGCATTTATTACTCAATGCCAAAGAAAAAAATCCTGTTCATGTGTGGGAAGAATATAACACACTAACAAACAAGACATACGAAAACTATGATAGTCTAACGCAGTGGGTAGATGGGCGTATTGTTCATTTCCAACATTCTGTTGATATTAGTGAAGCGAAACGTTTAACTCACCAAGTGAACTTTGATTCATTAACACGTGCATACAGTCGCAGCAAAGGAAAAGAAATGCTAGCTGACTTGTTGTTACGTTCGAAAAAAGAAAATTTCATTTTCTCTTTGTGTATGATCGATGTCAATGATTTAAAACTAATCAATGACACATATGGTCACTTACAAGGAGACAATCTACTAACATCCATCACAAGCGAAATTCGCAGTGCTTGTAACGATGAAGATTTTTTATGTCGTTTAAGTGGAGACGAATTTTTTGTTGTGTTTAAAAACTATACAGTGGAAGATTCCCAATACAAAATCAAACAAATTTTATCGCACTTACGTGAATTGGAATTGTTCCCTGAATTACATCGCGAACAAGAATTCTGTTATGGAATTGTACAATCCAATAATTTGCAAAGTGAAAACGCGAAAATACTATTAGGAAAAGCAGACGAATGTTTGTATGATTCAAAAAAGACATACCACATTCATAAATCAGAATTTTTATTAAACAAACACGGTTTGCATAGCAAAGACTTAACTAGCTTTGATTATAACCAAGAATTACTTTACGAAGCATTAGTTAATTGTACAGACGATTACATCTTCTTATGTAACATGCGTAACAATACGTTCTATTACTCACAAAACATGGTTGATGACTTTGGCTTACCAGGACGTATCATTGAAAATGCAGCGGCTGTTTGGGGATTAAAAGTTCACGAAGCAGACAAACAAAAATTCTTAGAATCCAACCAAGAGATTTTAGATGGTCGTTGTTTGTCACATATCGTTGAATACCGCGCCAAAAACCGCAATGGCAAGTGGGTATGGTTACGCTGTCGTGGACAAGTTGTTTCTTCTGAAGATGGCAAGGATTCTATCTTTGCTGGTTTCATAACAAACATATCGAAGAAAAGTGAAGTCGACAACATCAGTGGCTTATACAATAAATTTGTCTTTGAGCAAGAAGTAGATCGTTTGTTTGAGGCAGCAGAGGAAGACTTTGCTTTGATGCTTATCAACATTGATAACTTCAAACATATCAACTCATTGAACAATCGTACATTTGGTGACGGTGTCATTAAATTGATCGCACAAAAAATCAACTCTTTGCTTACTTCTTCTCAAACGATTTATCGTTTGGATGGAGATGAGTTTGGAATCATTTGCCACAATACAAGTAGCGATGAAATCAAATACTTATTCGAACGCATCGCATCGAATTTCGATCGTACTCTAGAATACGAAAACAAGCGTTTTTTTATTTCCTTATCTGCAGGATGTGCCATTGCTCAAGTGGATGCAACTAACTTCCAAGACTTGAACAAATATGCCGACTACGCATTAAACATGGCAAAGAAAAAAGGCAAAGGACGCCTTGAATTTTTCAGTGATGATATTTTATATTCTCGCCAACGCTCTTTACAAATTAGCGAGTTATTACGTGAAAGCGTCGAAAACGGATTTAAAGGTTTCTCCATGCATTACCAACCGATTATCAATAGTGATAACACATTAGCGGGATGCGAATCCCTAGCTCGTTTTGAATGTGAGAAGTATGGGCAAGTTGCTCCATCGGAATTCATTCCGTTGTTGGAACACACTGGCTTAATCATTCCTTTTGGTAAATGGTCCTTTGAAGAAACCATTAAAGCTTATAAGGAGTTCTCACAATACAATCCTACCTTGGATATTAATATTAACTTATCCATTCGCCAATTGGAAAATGGTGACTTTGTGAATTTTGCGAAATCAGTCTTAGAACAGTATTCTATCAATAATGAACACATTATTGTGGAATTAACCGAAAGCTGTATCGCTGAAAACTTAAGTCAGTTATCTAGCGTATTAAAAGACATTCGCTCTTGTAAAATGAAAGTCGCAATGGATGACTTTGGAACAGGTTATTCCTCACTAGGATTATTAAAAGCCATTCCATTTGATTGTGTTAAAATCGATCGTACCTTTGTACAAGGAATCAAACAAAATGCATTTGACCATGCATTCATTCAACTTGTGACAGAAATGTGTAAGATTTTAAACATCAAAAGTCTACTTGAAGGTGTGGAAGAATCTGATGAATTCAACATTTCATCAAAATTCGCACTCGACTTCTTCCAAGGTTACTACTTTGGTAAGCCGACTTCTCGTGAAGAATTTATCGATTCCTTCTTACGCGTGAATTAGCGACAACGAAATCCATCTTCACAAGCACGGAATAAACGATAAATTAAATAAGCTAATGTAGCAACACAAGCTACTGCAATTAAGTAATACAATGCTTCCATACGATGTACCTCTTTTCTACACCTTTATTATCCAATAGATGTCATAAAAGAGCCGTTAGTATTTAGGAAGTGTATATTAATATTATATTAAGACTAAAAATAGGGTTTCTTATGCCATAGGCATACTAGAAATCCTATTTTTTTATTTCTATCTCTTGTGACATTGCGCAATTGAAAGAGTGGTGTTAGAATCAAATTAACAATACAATTCATTTTATATAGGAAAAGAGGAAGCTTATGCAAATAAAAAAAGATCTGTATTATGTATCAGGTGGTTTATTTGGACAATTAGGCAATGTGTACGCTATCAAACACGATGATGGTTATGTCCTTATAGATGCGGGTAACCCTAATGCTTGTGCTACCATTTTGGAAAACTTAGCATACTGGGGCATTCAAGAAACACAAATCACACATGTTCTTCTTACGCATGGACACGATGACCATGCGGGTTGTGCCCATTACTTTCAATCAAAGGGAGCGAAGATTGTCGTTGGTAATGGTGACAACCAAATGCTTCAAGAAGGAAACTTAGGCAAAGACAGTCCTTTCTTAAATCATCAAATGCCAACATGCATACCAGACATCATCATTGATAAGGATACGAAAATGAATATTGGTGGCATTGGTGTTTCCATTTACACAATGCCAGGTCACACAAATGGTTTCTTAGTGTATCACATTACTTTAAATGAAGAAGCCATCTTATTTACTGGTGACATGTTCTTCTGTGATGGCGAAAAGGGAGACCTTGCTTACACTGGATGGAAAGGTGATATGAATTATAATCCTGTTTTACTACAAGAAAGCTTTAAAAAACTTTGGGAATTAAACTTACCGATTACTATCGTTTTAGGTGGACACGGGAACCCCCGCATTGGAAGTGGTGCCAAAGAACAAATCATGATTGCTTACAAGTACTGCTTAATTAATAATCGATAATAAAACGCAAACCTTATGACTTTTTGTCTCAGGTTTGCGTTTTTATTACTTATTATTTTCCATTAAAAGCTGTCTTGTACACTTCTAAAATTTCTTCACGTTTGCATGGACGAGGGTTTCCACCAGTACATACATCTGCCATTGCAGAATCCGTTAGTGCTTCTAAGTCTTCTTCTTTTACACCAACTTCTTTCAGTGTTTGTGGAATACCGCAATCTTTAGATAGTTGAATCACAGCGTCAATTGCAGCTTGACGATATTGTGCTTCATTCATTGCATCCACATCTTTTACACCCATCGCTTTGGCGATGTCTTTGAATTTATCTTTTGTGTAATCTTTGTTGTAGTCCATAACATAAGGTAACAATACTGCATTAGCTACTCCATGTGGGGTTCCATAAAAAGCACCTAATGGATGCGCCATACCATGTACAACTCCCAATCCAACATTAGAGAATGCCATTCCTGTTACGTATTGTCCTAATGCCATATCTTCACGTGCTTTTGCATCGTTGTCGCAAGCTTTGCGTAAACTTCTCGCAATTAATTCAATTGCTTTTAAGTTTAATGTATCTGCTAATTCCCAAGCACCAAGTGTTGTGTATCCTTCTATTGCATGGGTTAGTGCATCTAACCCTGTACTTGCCGTTAATGATTTTGGCATACTACTCATCATATCAGGATCCACCACTGCTACTACAGGAATATCATGCACATCCACACAAACAAACTTACGTTTCTTTTCTGTATCGGTAATAACATAATTAATTGTTGTTTCTGCTGCTGTCCCTGCTGTTGTTGCTACGGCAATCATCGCCACTGCTTTGTTTTTTGTTGGAGCAACACCTTCCAAAGATACCACATCTGAAAATTCCGGATTATTCACAATTATCCCAATTCCTTTTCCTGTATCTTGTGGAGAACCTCCACCAATCGCAATAATGTAATCCGCACCCACTTCCTTGAATCGTGCAACTCCATCCTTCACCATTTGTACAGTAGGATTTGCTTCTACTTTATCATAAATTTCGTAAGCATGATTTGCTGCATCTAATAAATCGGTAACCTTTTTCACAACATTAAATTTTACTAAGTCTGCATCTGTTACAATCAGTGCTTTTTTAAATCCTCTTGCTTCTACTTCATTTACAATTTCCTTAATTGCTCCACTTCCATGATAACTTGTTTCATTTAAAATAAATCGGTTCGCCATAGTTTTGTCCTCCTCAAAACGAATTGTTCTCTTACTCTAATTTTAAGTGGGAACCCTAGCATAAGCAAGTGTAATTTTTGCCCATAGTTTTGGCTAACACTCAACTTATTAACTTTTCTTAATGCTTTTTAAAATGGATAGAAATCCTTTGCATGAATAATCCAGTACTCCTTGTTCGTACACTTTGCATCCTTTCTTCGCAATCAAAACAATCACAAAAATGGAGATCACAAAGGAAATGAGCATTTCTAATAATGCGACCTCTTGAATTAATATGCGACAAGGCATCAGTAGCATATTCATAAAAGGAACAAAGGATAAGTAATACCCGATTCCCTCACTTAACTCATATGGATTATTGATGGCTAATACAAAGTAATAAAATCCAAGTAGCAACAAATAAAACGGTGCTTGAATATTGCTTGCCTCTTCCATATTTGAAACAAAGCTTGAAAAGATAACAAGGACTAGTTGTGCGATGATAATACCAATTAATAAAAACAAAATGACGCTGGCAAGTTTGATAAAAAATGCAGTAGTGAAATCAAATGAGAGTAAAACAGAATAGAAGTTGTCGCCTTTGATTTCTAAGATGTTCATTTGTTTAAGTAGTGTGATTAATCCCCTTCCCTCATCGTATACACTTCGCAACAACAAAGCGAATAAGACATAGCTTGCACTCAGTAAAAATTGAATTACAATGACTAACCATCCAACACTTAACTTTGCATAGAAATGCATTTTAGCACTAACGGAAGTTAATATGAGTTCTAACGTCTTGGTCGCTTTTTCATTAACGACTTCGCTAGCTACTCCTGAAATAAAACTTAACATCATAAAATAGACACTTGTCACAAACATAAAAATCAAAGTACTTTTGTCGTTGCTTATTTCATTGTCATCATTGCTTGCTTCATTTTTCACCATCACTTCTTGATTGTATGCCTCCAACAACACCTTATCTTCTGCATTGTCCATTACCTTATCTTTGTGGAAACGACTTATTTGCATTGAAAAAGACTGTAGTGTAAGTGGCGAAACCACATATTTGCTGTGAAGAACAAACCCTTCTTTGCTTTGCGTAAGAACCATATGATTTTCTTCCACTAACTCCTTTGTCTTCTTTTTGCTTACTTGAAACGAATACTCTTCTTGTGCCTGTTCATTTAGATAGGCAAACAAATCGTCATCTATCCCTTTTGTATACACTACTTCTTTTTCAAAAAAACTAGGATTGAGAAACGTAATGATAAGATCACTGAAACTCGCTGCGATGATTGCGATTAAAATGATTACATTAAACAATTTTGTGGAACGATTCGCAAAACGTCTTTTCAAAGAGAAACGTATTAACTCTTTCATGATGACTTATCTCTGATGATGTCTTGCAACGAAACCAAGGATAAGGAAAAATCATCAATCTCCTTTTCGATTAATTTTTGAATACAAGCATAGCTATGCTGCTTGTCTTTTATGGTAAGCAACAAGTATTCTTTTTCACGACGATGCGCAATAACTTTTTTTTCTTTTACTAATACATCTTTCTTGCTGTGAATCTTTAAGTAACGTGTTTCATGTTTTCTTTTTAACTTTTCAATGTCTCCTTTAAACAATACTTTTCCTTCTTTTAAATATACTACATAATCGCAAAAGTGTTCGATATTATAGTATTGGTGAGAAGACAATAAAATTATCTTTTTTTCTTGTTTCAGTTTCATTAATAAACGTTTGAATAAATCCACATTGAAAACATCTAATCCATTTAATGGTTCATCAAAAATAATAATTTGTGGATCGTGAATTAGCGCACATAACATCTGCACTTTTTGTTGGTTTCCTTTTGATAACTCAATGATTTTACTATTTCGATAATGTTCAATTTGTAAGTAGTTACTCCAATACGCTAAACGCTCTTCAATACTAGCATCATTCATTTTCTTTAATCGTGCTAAATAATAGATGTGTTCTTCTAATGTCAAATCACGAAGCATGCTTCGCTCTTCTGGAACATAACCAAACAAGCGATAATTCTCGTTATCAATGGCTTGTTTTTGAAAGGTGATTACACCTTCATCTGGACGTAACAAACCTAACAAAATGCGAAACGTCGTCGTTTTTCCACACCCATTGCTTCCTAATAAGCCACAAATCTTACCTAAGCCAATTTGAAATGATAAGTCTTTTACCCCTCTTCCATTTCCATAATCTTTGTTTACCTTTTGTAGTTTCAACATTGTATCATCTCCTACTAAGATATATGCTTTTTTTTCGAATTTTCATAAAAAAAAACTAGGATTTTTCCTAGTTTTCTGGTTCGTATGAGAAATACCAATCGTTGGCAATGTCTGAGCGAGTTAATAACAGTTTCTCTTGTAGCTTCAAGCTAGCTGTGTTATCGACTTCTACTTGTGTGTAGATTAACTTGTTTTTTTGGTCTAATAAATAATTGATGTATGCCATCTCTAATGTTTGTCCAATGTGTTTGCCTTGGTATTCTTCAAATACTTCTAACATTCCCATTGCCCCACTTTCGTGTGTTCCAATAAAACCAACCATCACATCATCACTATACGCTGCCATCATCCCTGCTTCAATACAGCGAGTGATGTATTGATCATTGCATAGATCTTTTACTTTGTAGTGTTGCTTTACGATTTCTACATCTTCTACACTTAGCATTTGAAAGCGTAAATTACTTTGTGGTAATTTGTACTTCCCTTTTTGCGTGTATTGAAAATGATAGAACTGCAAATGCTCAACATAATCAAACAATTGTTTTTCAAATTGCTTGAACACTTCATCATGTGTTATCAACAAGCCATAATCTTGTGGTAATAAATATAAGATATCTTTTGCACCCGCTTCTGTATTTGCGCTTGCTAAGTACGTTTGTGTACTATTGTCATACAATAAGATACCATCGTTTTCTTCGTACAAGACCTCGCAACTTCCTTTTTGGTAAGCGACGATCATTTGCGCATAACGCGTTTCGTTTTTGTTTAAATAACGCATGATGTGATCCAACGTTGCGCTATCATCCATATCCATTTGACTCGCTTGGCGAATCAACATAAAACGAAACGATGCCAAAGCACTGACCAATAGTCCAACAAATGCTAATGTTGCATTTTTATCCAAGAACGATTTTATAAAGAAAGCGATCGCGACAAGAAATAAAATATTGGTTGTTCGATTTACTTTTTTCATTAACGAACGATGTCACCTGCATTCAGTTTTGCAACACCAGCAAGTTCGATCCCTTCCTCGTTTTCTCCAGCCAATAGCATTCCTTGGCTTTCAACACCACGAATTTTTGCGCTTTTTAAGTTTGTCACAACAATTACTTTACGCCCAATCATCTCTTCAGGTGTATAGCTTTGTGCAATTCCACTGACGATTTGTCTTGTTTCATTTCCGATATCAATTTGTGATACTAATAATTTATCCGCTTTTGGATGTTTCTCACAAGCTTTTACGATTCCTACTTTCAATTGTGTTTTCATGAAGTCATCAAATGTGATTTCTTCCACTTTTTCTGCCTCTTCCACAACTGGATTTAATTTCGCATTAATTTTTTCTAACATCTCTTTTTCATCGATACGTGCAAATAAGATTTCTGGTTTTTCACATACCTTATCACTATCATAATTACCAAATGTACGTAAGCTCTCTAACGTTCTTGATGGTGTATTTAATTGGTCTAAGATTTTTTCTGCTGTTTCAGGTAAGAACGATTGCAATAATACTGCACCAAAACGAATGCTTTCTAATAAGTTATACATCACGCTAGCCAAACGATCTTTTTGGCTTTCGTCTTTTCCTAATACCCAAGGTGTCGTTTCATCAATGTATTTGTTGCAACGTTTTAATAGTGTGAAGATTTCATCCAATGCATCTCCAACACGTACTTGTTCCATTTTTTCTGCCACCTTTAACGGTGTCGCTAATGCCAATTCGATTAATTCTTCATCTACGGCTTCGTTTACTTTGGTATTTTCTACTTTACCACCAAAGTATTTGTTACTCATTGTAATTGTACGGTTTACTAAGTTACCTAATACATTCGCTAAGTCTGAGTTAGAACGTTCGATAACTAATTCCCATGTAATCGTACCATCTTGTGCAAATGGCATTTCATGCAAACAGAAGTAACGTACTGCATCCACACCAAAGAATTCCACTAAGTCTTCAGCATAAATAACATTTCCTTTTGATTTTGACATCTTTCCATCCCCGATTAATAACCAAGGGTGACCAAATACTTTTTTCGGTAATTCCACATCCAATGCCATTAACATGATTGGCCAATAAATCGTGTGGAATCGTAAAATGTCTTTCCCGATGACATGAATGTCACAAGGCCAGTATTTCTTAAATTGTTCACTGTGGTTTCCATCGCAATCGTAGCCAATTCCTGTAATATAGTTTGATAGTGCATCAATCCAAACATACACAACATGCTTAGGATCAAAATCAACTGGGATTCCCCATGTGAAACTTGTACGAGAAACACACAAATCTTGTAATCCTGGTTTGATGAAGTTATTAATCATTTCATTTTTACGAGATTCTGGTTGAATAAATTCAGGATGATCATTGTAGTATTGTACCAAACAATCCGCATATTTACTTAAACGGAAGAAGTACGCTTCTTCACTTTGTTTTGTTACTGGTCCACCACAATCTGGACATTTTCCATCAACCAATTGTGATTCTGTCCAAAATGATTCACAAGGCGTACAATACAATCCTTCGTAAGATGATTTGTAGATATCCCCTTGTTCGTATAATTTCTTAAAGATTTTTTGAACTTGCGTTTCATGGTACGCATCTGTTGTACGAATAAACTTATCGTAACTCGTATTCATCAAATCCCAGTTCCCTTTGATTTTTGCTGCCACACCATCTACGAATTGTTGTGGTGTTACATTATCCACTGCTGCTTTCTCTTCAATCTTTTGTCCATGCTCATCTGTTCCTGTTTGAAAAAACACATCGTATCCTTGTGCTCTTTTATAACGAGCAATGGCATCACTTAAAATAATTTCATAGGTATTCCCAATATGTGGTCTACCTGATGTATAGGCAATTGCGGTTGTTAAATAAAACTTGTTCTTTTCCATTGTTATATCCTCCTATTGATAAATAAAAAAACTCATCCAAAGGACGAGTTGATCGTGGTACCACCTTACTTTATGCATAGTTATTATGCACCTCATCAATAACGCTTGATTATGCGCTCCTAAGAGTAGCTCATGGGCCATCTTCTTGTTTTCTCGATTATAAGTTTTCACCAACCACTTACTCTCTACTCATCATCAAAAACAATACTCTTCCAATCATCGCTAATTTATACTTCCCTATTATAGCAAAGCCCTTTCTACTTTGGCAAGAAAGTGTTTGCTTTTTCTGTATTGGTATAAAAAAGAAGGCTGTTGTTAGCCTCCTATTTTCATTTGCAATCCCATCTCTTGCCCAAATGCTAACAAGTCTAGTAGTTCTTTTTTATCTAACATCTTGCCTTCTTGTGTATACGTTTGGTTCATTTTATCATACTTGTTTTTCCCTAGTGTATGATACGGAAGCAAAGCCACACTTTTTGCATTTATTTTCTTCAAATACACAAGCATTGCTTTTATTGTTTCTTCCTCATAATTAAAATGAGGAATTACTGGTATACGCACTTCTACTTGTTTGTGATGTTTTAGTAGGTATGCTAAGTTCGCTTTTATCAACGTATTGTTGCCTCCACAGATGTTCGCTACTTTTGTATCATCGATATGTTTTAAATCACATAAGAACATATCTACATACGCTTCTACTTCTTGCAGTGTTTCTAAGGAATAACTTAATGCTGTTTCCATTGCAGTATGCAATCCTCTTTGTTTGCTTTCTTTTAGTAATTGTAGCAACGCTTCTTTTTGCACAAGCGGTTCTCCACCACTAATCGTAATTCCTCCATCGGATACATCATAATACGTTTTGTCCTTCATCACTTCTTCTAACACTTCTTCGATTGTGCATTGTTTCCCCATAAACGTAAGTGCTTGTTGTGGACAATGTTGAACACACTTATCGCAATGCGTACACTTACTCAAATCATAGTGAAATTGATCTTGTTTATCAAAGTGGATAGCTTTGCTTTCGCAATTGCTTTCACATTGGTGGCAATGGCAACACTTCTTTTCATCATAAAATAGCGTTGGTAATGTATCTTGTGTTTCTGGGTTAGCACACCATGGACAATACATTGGACATCCTTTTAGAAATACGGTTGTTCTAATGCCTGGTCCATCATGTAAAGCAAAGCGTTCAATATTCGTTATGTTAATCATACAGTTCACGCGTTAATAACTCTTCTTGAATGTCCTTGCTCAAGTTCACAAAGACTGCGCTATACCCAGCAACACGCACAATTAAATCAGGGTAATTTTGTGGATTTCTCTGTGCCTCTTCTAACACGCCGTGATCCACTACTGTAACCATTAATTGGCAACCTCCATTTTGAAAGTATGTTTTTATTAAGTACTTGATCTTTTGTCTGTCTTCATTAAACATACGTGGCGTAAATTTAATATTTTGTACACTTCCCCCGTGGTATTTTGCTTTGAATTTCGCTAAGGAATTCAAACAAGCCGTCGGACCGCTTTTCGCAGCTCCCCCTTGTGGATTGTTTGCTGGGTTCATAAAGACTCCTCGCAAACGACCATCTAAACTAGCATCTGTTTCTTTTCCCCAATCGGTATTCGTTTGGTTGTTTGAGATTACAATTAAGTAATACCCTAATCCATATTCGATTCCCTTTTGACGAATGCCTTTTGCGACATATTCAAACAAGTCGTTCGCTAGTTCATCGCATTCTGTTTTGTCATTTCCGTATTTATCTTGGGCTAACAAGTCATTACGAATGGCTGTAAACCCTTCAAAGTTAACCAACTGTGCTTCATGCAATTGTTGTAGTGTGTATTTTTTATCCATAAACACTAACTTTTTAATCGCCCATAGTGCATCACTTGTATTGATGTTTCCATATGTTTCGTTAGTCCCACCTAAGATTTCTACTCCTCCATCCAACAGGGCTTTTCCTCTTTGAATACAATCGTCCATTAAGATAGATGTATACAAGAAAGACACTTCACGATTCATCACTTCATAAGAATACGCTTGTGCTTTGACACTTAATGCAAAGTAGTAATCCAACAATTCCTTGTACACTGCATAAAATTCTTCAAAACTAGTATAAGTGGAAAGCGCAGGAATCGTAACAGGACCGCTTTTTTTCACACCATCCATTGGATCGATTCCTTCGTTTAACGTAATGTTCAATAGCTTCAATAAGTTTAATAACGTATTTGGTGTTCCTACACTTTTTCCTTGAATTACAAATTCTCCACATCCAAACGGAACGTATTGTTGGGCAATGTGTTCTTCTACACGCATTGCATACATTACCGCAGGTATGTTCACTTCATCATTATAAAGCGTTGGATAGGTTGCGCCACTACCGATGCAATCGTATGCCATATCCAAAATATCTTCCGGTGTTTCTTCACTGATTCGTAGTGTAAATTGTGGTTCTACATAACGTGTATCTTTGCATACACGCAAGCATAAACGAGCAAATACATCTGCTTCTTCTGGATGCTCTCTTCCTTTTCCTCCAACAATAATACGACCATTCACGGTTGTACGACGATTCTCAATCATTTTCCACAATGATTTTAAATACTTGTAAGCTTCTTCTTCATCAATTGTTTTGGCATCTAAATCTGCTTTTAAGTAAGGACCTAACACATCGTCCATTCTTCCATAATTGATGACTCCCGCAACCAATGCATATAACCAAAATAGCTGCAATGCTTGATGAAACGTAGTAGGTGGATGTTCTTTGATATGTGCTAAGCTTTGTTGCATCAAGGTTAACTCTTCCACTCTTTTTTCACTTGCATTCACTTTGGCTTCTTCCACCAATTGTATTTGTCGTTCTACTACTTCTTGTAGTAAGGTAATACTTTCGTATGCACTTTCTAAAAATTCATTTTGTGGCTGTTTCTTTATGTGTTCTTTTAACCCATTTAATCCATAGTGCATAAGCTTTTTATAATTCAGCATCATTCCACTTAATCTTGCGGTTGCCATAAAAGGATAGTGACAATCGATGAATCTACCCGTCGTATCTTCATTTAAGATATCTTGGCAATACAACGCTTTGGTATCATGCTCTTGCCAATACTCATACAAAGCATCCACTCGTGCTTTCTCTTCTTCGCTATCAAGTGAATCTTTGAATGCTCTTAATTTATGAAAGACACAATAATGCCCTACTCCACCAATGCTTGTTACACTACCAAAACCGATTGGTAAAAAATCCAATCTTCCTGCAAGCATATCGTCTGTTTCAATACTACGAAACAAAACAGGATATAGTGTTTTCAAACAATTGATTTCACGTTGCGCTTTATTTAATCCTTCGCTTTGTTTATGTGCAAGCGTGTACGCTTCCATAATCGCCAATTGTTCTTCTTTTGTTTTTTGTGGAGGTATCGGTTTGGATACTTCTACATTTTGTGCGCCATCAATATTAATTTTTTTCTTCATGTGTAGCGCCCCTTTCTAGTGTTTCGCTTTTTCCGCATCTCTCCAATTATTTTGGTATCCACTCAATAAATCCACAAAACGTTTTGCGGTTAAGTGTGGACGAGTGATAGCACTTCCTACCACAACACTGTGTGCTCCTAAATAAATACATTTCATTGCATCTTCTGGTGTATACAAGTGCCCTTCCATCATTACGTAAGCCTCATCCTTAAAGTCACGGCACATTTTCGCGAATTCACGATAGTCTGCTCCTTCAATGTGTGCTGTATCTTTTGTGTATCCATATAGTGTAGGAGCAACAATGTCCGCTCCATTATCAATCGCACGTTTTGCTTCTTCGTAAGTTGAAACATCCGCAAATATAATTGCTTCTGGAATTTCTTTTTTCACTTCTTTGATCAAGTCCCAAGCTTGTGTTTTTTCATGTGTTACTTGTGCTGTACAATCAAGTGCGATAATTTCAGCTCCTGCTTCCCATACTGCTTTGGCAGCTTCTATCGTTGGGGTGATGAATACGTCAGTGTCATCGTGCCAAATTTTCCATAATCCAATCATCGGTAAATCTACTTTATCTTTAATCGCTTTAATTTGTTCTGGTGAGTTAGCACGAATCCCAACAGCACCTGCCCATTTTGCTGCTTCTGCCATTTTTACGACAATGTCATCCGTATAAATCGGATCGTCTTTTTGTACCTGACAAGATACGATTAACCCATCTTTAAAACTTTCTAAAATTGCTCTTTTTCTTGCATCTGTTGTTTTCATAGTTTCCTCCTAGCCAAAACGCTATCTTTGCACTTTTACTATATAACAGAGAAAAAAACATGTCAATCTTTTTCGGTCAACTTAAGTCATTTTAAGTCATTTATACAATATAAAAAAGCATATGTTTCCATATGCTTATCCTAACATCATTCGATCGTTTGCGAATTTATCGCCACTTGCTTCTTCAAATTTCTTCAACAAGTCTTCGACTTTTAATTTCTTTTTCGCTTCCCCTTTTACATCATAGATGATTTTTCCTTCATGCATCATAATCAAACGATTTCCAATATCGATTGCATCTTGCATGTTATGTGTAACCATCATTGCGGTTAAGTTTTGTTCGCTTACGATTTCTTCTGTTAAATCCAATACTTTTTTCGCTGTTCTTGGATCAAGTGCCGCTGTATGTTCATCTAGCAATAACAATTTTGGCTTTTGTAGTGTCGCCATTAGTAATGTTAGTGCTTGTCTTTGTCCACCTGACAACAAGCCGACTTTGCTTGTTAAACGATCTTCTAATCCAAGTCCCAAACGTTTTAATTCATCATAAAACACTTTCTTTTCTTCTTTGTTGATTCCCCAACGAAGCGTTCTGTTTCGTCCTCGACGATTCGCCATTGCTAAATTTTCTTGGATTTCCATATCCGCTGCTGTTCCCATCATCGGATCTTGGAATACACGCCCAATTAATTTGGCACGTTGGTATTCTTTGTAAAGAGAAATGTTTTTGTCATCTAAGAAGATGTAGCCACAATCAATTGGATAAACTCCAGCAATCATATTCAACATCGTACTTTTTCCTGCACCATTTCCTCCAATGATCGTAACAAAGTCACCATCTTGAAGTTCTAAGTTAATATGATTTAGTGCTTTTTTCTCATTGACAGTAGAAGGATTGAAGGTTTTTGATACTTGCTTAATCTTAAGCATTTTCATCCATCTCCTTTCCTGTTAATTTTCGATACATTGCCACTTGTTTTTGCTTATTCATAATGACTGGTATCGTTAATGCAACTGCCACAAGTACGGCTGTTAATAATTTTAAGTCATCGGTATTCATACCTAGTTGTAACACGATTGCTACAATAATACGATACACGATCGAACCAACAACAATCGATGTTAAACGAATGGCAAAGCCTGCTTTCTTACCGAAGATGACTTCTCCAATTACGATAGAAGCCAATCCGATTACAATTGCTCCAATTCCCATCTTTACATCTGCATATCCTTGGGATTGGGTAACAAGTGCTCCCGCAATCGCAATTAATCCATTACTAAGCATAAGCCCGATAATTTTTGTTGTATTCGTATTTTCTCCTAATGCACGTACCATTCTTTCGTTGTTTCCTGTGGCACGTACGGCAGAACCGATTTCTGTTCCAAAAAACCAATACAATACTGCAATCGTAATAATCGCAATAATAATTCCAACAATCATACTGACCCAAGCCGAAGGAATGTTAAGTACATCACTTAGCTTAGAGAAGATTGTATCAAATTGTAATAAAGGTGTGTTCGATCTTCCCATAATACGTAAGTTGATCGAATACAACCCAATCTGGGTTAAGATTCCCGCTAGTATGGCAGGGATCTCACATTTCGTATGCAAAATCGCAGTAATAAACCCTGCTGCTGCACCTGCTAACATAGCAATTAATATTGATAGGAAAGGGTCCCATCCTGCACTTACTAAAACTGCACATACCGCTCCACCTGTTGCGAAACTTCCATCAACAGTTAAATCCGCAAAATCAAGAAGACGAAATGTTATGTAAACTCCAAGCGCCATAATTCCCCAAAGGATCCCTTGGCTTATGGCACCTTGCATCGCTAATATAATACTCATATTATTCTACGATTGTCGCCTTGTCTAAGATTTCTTGTGGAATGCTAATTCCTAGTTGTTCCATTGCTTTTTTATTTACTGTAAGTGTACATTCTTCGATTGCCGCATATTTAATTGGCATATCTTCTGCTTTTGCTTCCCCTTTTAAAATTTTCGCTGCTTGTAATCCAGCTTGGTATCCTAATGAATAGTAATCAATTCCATAAGTTGCTAATCCACCGTTTTTTACCATTCCTGATTCCCCAACGATAACTGGTAAGTTATTTGCGTTTGTTACTTGAGCAACACTCGCCATACCTTCTGCTAATAAATTATCTGTTGGAATGTAAATCGCATCCACTTTTCCAATTAAAGATTCTGCTACTTGTTGGATTTGATTGGATTCTGCTACTGTTGCATTCACTGTTTCATATCCTAATTTTTTCGCATATTTCTCTGCCATTTTTGCTTGGAAAATAGAGTTGTCTTCTGCACTACAGTACATGATTGCTATTTTCTTTGCGTTTGGTAATATTTGTTTCATTAAATCCAATTGTTCTTCCACTGGTGTTAAATCACTTGTTCCTGTTACATTAGTTCCCGGTTTTTTATTGCTTTTCACTAATCCTGAACTCTTAGGATCCGTTACCGCTGCTAATACAATTGGGATGTCTTTTGTTTTTTGCGCTGCTGCTTGCGCTGCTGGAGTTGCGATTGCATAAATTAAATCACTTCCATCATTCACTAATTTTTCCGCAATCGTAGGACAGTTTGATTGGTCCCCTGAAGCATTTTGGTAATCGATTGTTACTTTGTCTTTCCCAAACCCTTCGTCCTCAAGTGCTTTCACAAATCCTTCATAAGAAGCATCTAAGGCAGGATGCTCAGCTAACTGAATAATTCCTACTTTCTTTTTGCCCCCATCATCACTACATGCCACTAGGCTTAGCGCCATTAATGACACAACTACCATCGTCATTATTTTTTTCATACTTTTCTCTCCTGTTTCATTACTTTTCAGTTGTAGTTACATTTTATTACACACCTATGAATAAGTCAATTTTTTACATCTTTTTTAGCCCCTTTTTTTCGCTTTTCGATTATTTTTATCGTAATTTATCAATTTCCTCATTTAAAACAAGAAAACCTGCCTTTCACTTTTATGAAAGACAGGTTTCATCTTACTTTTTCTTTAAATGTTTACTCACAAATTTCGCAACGACGCTCTCTACATCTTTTGGACAATACGTACGTCCTAAAATGAACTTCGGTTTGTTTTCTCCATGGTACTCACTACCTGCAGTAATATCCAATCCATAGCGTTTCGCTAATGGAATCAAATAACGCATATCTTCATGGGTATGGTAAGGGGTAAACACTTCCAGACCTTGTACTCCTAATTCAATAATTTCCGAAATCAACTCTGGTTCCTCTCTAAGTGAACGCATTGGATGTGCCAATACGGGAACCCCACCACTCGCTTTAATCAAAGCCATCATATCTTCTACACCTGGATGTGCGATTGGCACATAGGCAGGTCCTTTTTTCCCGAAGAAATCTTCGATAAAGTGTGTAATCGGTTTTTCTTTCTTTGCTCCTGTTAAATACGGTTGAAGCAATTTGGTTTTACGATACTCTGTATCCGATAAGATTTGGCGCGCAATCATTTCTGGTGAAACGATTTGGAATCGGTTGCTCTTTAAGAATTTCTCAACATTCACATGAAAACCTGTAAATTCTTCAAACAACTGGATTCGACGTTGTGATACTGCTTTTTCTTTTGCTAAGTTTTCGTACTCAATTTGCATGAAACGATCTTCGTTCATATCAATGAAATACCCTAGTAAACGAATATTGTTTCCTTTGTAGTCACAATCGATATTAATACCTGGTACATAAGTAATACCATAAAGCGGTGCTACTTTCTTCGCCACGATATTGGCTTTTGCACTATTGTGATCACAAATCGACAGTGTTGAAATTCCTGCTTGTTTTGCTTGTTTAAATAAGTCTTCTACTTCTACTTCTCCATCATGTGAGAAGGAAGAGTAAACGTGTAAGTCAAAATTATTTTCTGCTAATTCCACTTTCTTTTCTTTTGGTTTTTCATTCACTGGTGCATAGGAAGCTTTCTTCCCTTTTTCATTTAATAACACCACTTTCGTCTTTAATATAAAATCAATTAAACTACGATGTCTTTTGTCTGCTAACACACAAATTCCATTGATAACGATAAAACCTAAAATACCAATTAATCCATTGATACCAAATAACTCTAATAAGAAAAACAAAGCCAAATAAGGAATCGCCTTCCCTACTACTTCACGCGCAATTAGTTTTCCATTGCTTAATTCGCGGTTGTCCATAGCCACAACCTTTAAATTCAGTGCTACTTTTCCAAATGTTTGCCCTTTAAACAGCACCATCATATACGCATTCGCTGCCACGATACTGATACACAACAATACATCTAGTACAACACGCACCATATCAAATAAAGCGTAGGAGAAATAACCAGAAGCGGTTAATAAGAAAATATTGTCCCATATAAAGATGGGAAACAACATCATTACCACATCTCCTAAAAAAGATAAGAAACGTGTTCCCATATCTGCCATTACCATATCTCTACACATGTATCTACCATATTGCTGATAGTCATTCGAACGTTGTTTTAAATAGCTCGTAAAAGAACTTTTTCTACTTTCACTCATTGATCGTTCACCCTTTCGTTTTCAGTGAATGATACCATAACTGTCACAGCAACTATGCATATCACTTCTATTTCTCAATAATACTAATTTTATTATTGGTATTCTCTATTTTACTCGTACTTCTTTTCTTCATTATTATATCACTTATTAGGCCAGTATCAAATAGCATGCTAAATAGAAATAGACCAGTTATTACTGGTCTATTATATCTAATTCAAAATAGAAGGTCGTTCCTTTGTTGATTTGTGAGCTAACACCATAGGTTGCTTTGTGTAATTCTAGTACACCTTTTACAATACTTAGCCCTAAACCACTACCGATTTGAGCACGTTTGTGCACTTTATCAATCTTATAATAACGATCCCAAACATAAGGAAGGTTTTCTTTTGCGATTCCTTCTCCATGGTCAACGACTTCAATTCGCACACGATTCTTTTCTACAATTTGTCTTACAATAATCGTTTTGTTTTCGTTACTGTAATGAATTGCATTCACCAACAAGTTGTACACTACTTGGCTCATCTTGATTTGATCCGCTTCAACAAATACTTCTTGGTCGTATTCCATCGTAATTTGGAATCCATCTTTTTTCAATAATGTAGACAAACGTTGGGTTGTATCAATTAACATTTGTGTAATGTTGAATCTTGCTAATGTTAATGATTGTGTTCCTGATTGCAACTTCGATAAATCAAGAATGTCATTTACTAATTTCGTTAATCGGTTGCACTCATCAATGATAACTTGTACGTTTTTCGGCGTATTTTCACCTGGTAAATCACGCATGACTTCCCCATATCCAGCAATCATCGTAAGTGGTGTTCTTAAGTCATGTGACATATTCGCAATTAGTTCATTACGAAGTTTTTCCACTTTGCTTAATTCCACACTCGCATAATTTAACGTATCGTTTAATTCTTCAATTTCCAAATACCCTTTCCCTTCAAACACAACATCGAACTTCCCTTCGGCAAGATGCTTCGCTGATTCGTTTGTTTTAATAATCGGCTTAGAAATTCTTGATGCGATTAAGAAGGCTAAGATAATCGAAAATATTAATAAGATGATGGTTATCATCATAAGCTGCATACGAATCGTTTCGCTAATTTCACTCATCAATGTAATTCTTGAATTTACTAAGATGAACAAACTAGTATTGTTTTTTTCACTAATCACACCATATGTCATCGACTGCATTTCTTCCGCAGCATTAATCGCAATCTGTTTTTCAAAATCATCCGAGAATTTCTTATCTTCTGGTAATGTCATCTCATAGCGTTCGTTAAAATCTTTGATTCGATTTTCAAAAGCAATCGAACGTGTCGTTTTTAACACCGTTCCATCTTGTGCTTTCGCTTCTTCGTATAAATTATAAATCTCATCTTCATTTGTAATTAAGAAACCACAAAGTCCTTTGTTTTGTGTATTACCAAAAACAGGCATCAATGTATTCGCATCAAAAATACGAATACAGTAATCGGAATTATTACTCATACTATCAATGAACTTATCTAAGTTTTTATCGCTGATGTTATCTACGATTTCATGCGTGGTATCTTTGATCTGCTGCGTCTTTACAGAACGATAAAAGGTGTCTAAGAAAACAACCTGAAAAAGCCACAGCAATACAATCATTGCTAAGGCGAATCCAGCGACATAAAAGAATATTTTCCACTTAACACCAATTTTACTTCTATTTAGCTTCAAAACGATATCCTACTCCACGAAGGGTTACAATTGTATCACTGTATTCCCCTAAGCGTTTTCTTAATAACTTAATATGTGTATCTAATGTTCGATCATCTCCATAGAAGTCAAACCCCCATACATCGCTAATTAGTTGTTCTCGTGTTAATGCAATATCCTTATTTTTTACTAAGTAAAAGAATAAACTATATTCTTTTGGTGACATTTCAACGCGTTCATTGTCAATCGAAACGGTTCTTGAAGTAAAGTTAACTTCCAATCCTTTGTATTGGAATACATCTTTGTCCTTTTCTACTTTCGTACGTTTTAAGATTGCACCAATGCGCATCATTAATTCTTTTGGCGAAAATGGTTTCACCACATAATCATCAATTCCGATTTCAAATCCGTGTATCTTATCGTATTCTTCTCCACGAGCAGACAATAAAATCATCGGTACTTGTTGGTCTTTTAATATTTCTTTGCACGCACTAAAGCCATCTAATTCCGGCATCATAACGTCCATTACAATCAAATCGTATTTGTCTAAGCGTGCTTTGCGAATCGCTTCCATACCATCGCTGGCTTCTTCTACTTCATAGCCTTCAAACAAAGCATACTTTTTAATAATTTCACGAATGTTAGATTCGTCATCTACAATTAATAATTTAGCCATACCAATCCTCTTTCTTTTTTCATTATAGCGTGTTATTTCGTTAAATAGGTGCATTATATATGAATTTTATGTGAACATCCTACTTGTCTTATATTTTAAGTATACCATAAAAAAAAGACTAAGATTACTCTTAGTCAAAATCGTATTGTACCCCTTTTACTAGGTATACGATGTGTTCACAAATATTGATCGTATGATCACCAGAACGTTCTATGTTACGAAATAATCCAGATAAATAAAACGCTTGTTTCAATGTTACAGAATTACTTTCTTGTAGCATCTCTTTAAATCCTACGTATAATTTATCCAATTCTTTGTCTTGTTTTGCTACTTCAAAAGCAATTTCAACATTTCTGTCTTCGTATGCTTTCATCGCTTCTTTCAACATTTCAATAAAGCGAGCTTCCATTTTTGCTGCATGTACTAACAGTTCATCTTCTTCTGGATCTCTACGTTTGATAATGAAACCAGCCAATCCTTTGGCATAGTCTCCAATACGTTCTAACTCTGATGCAATTTTAATTGATACTAACACACGACGCAAATCAGAAGCAACCGGGTTCAATAGCGCAAATTGTGCCATCGCTTGGTTGTTGATGTCTTCTTCATAACGGTTTACGTATTCGTCTGCTTTCACAATTTCAAGAGCGATACTTTCGTCTTTGCTTTCTAAAATTTGCAAACATTTTTCATGTTGTTCAATAATGCGTTCTCCCATATGTACAACACTTGTTTCTAACGCTTCTAATGTCTTATCTAAATTCATATTGTTCTCCTATCCAAATCTTCCTGTTATATAATCTTCTGTCTTCTTATTTTTTGGACGTTGGAATAACTCTAATGTTGAGTTAAACTCAATTACTTCTCCTAACAAGAAGAACGCGGTATCATCACTAACACGAGATGCTTGTTGCATCGAGTGCGTTACAATTAAAATGGTAAACTCTTTCTTTAACGTTTCAATCAAATCTTCAATTTTCTTTGTTGCGATTGGATCCAATGCACTTGTTGGTTCATCCATTAAGATTACTTCTGGTTTCATCGCAATCGTTCTAGCAATACACAAACGTTGTTGTTGTCCACCAGATAAACTATATGCACTTTTGTGTAAACGATCTTTTACTTCATCCCAAAGAGCGGCTTGTTTTAAAGATGTTTCCACTAATTCATCCAAGTATTTCTTATCTTTGATCCCTTGGCATTTTGGACCATATACAATGTTATCATAAATACTCATAGGGAAAGGATTCGGTTTTTGAAATACCATACCTACTTTTGTACGTAAACCGATAACATCCAATTCTTTTGATAATAAATTTTCTCCATTGAAAGTAATCTCACCATTGATCTTACAACCATCTACCAAATCATTCATACGATTTAACGTACGAATAAATGTGGATTTCCCACATCCAGATGGACCAATCAATGCGGTTACTTTATTATGTTTAATTTCCAAATTAATATTTTTTAACGCATGGAAATCTCCATAGTATAAATTTAAATTTTTTACATCAAATGTGATATTACTCATTATACTTTACCTACTTTCTTCGACAACTTCTTCGCTACTAAACGTGTTAATAAATTTAATACAATAATAATGACAACAAGTACCGCTGCCGTAGCATAGGCTTGTGTTTTCGCACTTTCTGATACCCCTTCGCTTGCCAGATAGTACAAGTGTGTCGTTAGTGTACGACTACTTGAGAAAATACTAGTTGGCATATAGTAAACCATACCAGCCGTTAAAATTAACGGTGCACTCTCAGAAATAATACGTCCCATTCCCAAGATAATAGCACTTACGATATTTCCCATACAACAAGGTAAGATTACTTTAAAAATCGTTTGTACTTTACTTGCTCCTACCGCTAGTGAAGCTTCACGTAAATCATTAGGAATCGTAATTAACGCTTCCTCAATTGTTTTAATTAAAATTGGTAGGATCATAATTGTTAATGTTAATGACCCAGATAAAATAGAATATCCTTTTGTGAATCCACCTAATGTGGAAACAAATAAACTAAACCCGAATAACCCATATACGATACTTGGTACACTTACCAATCCATCGATCGCAAAACGAATCATTCTTGTAAAGCGACTTTCTTTCGCATATTCATTTAAGTAAATAGCACTTAAAATACTAATTGGTGTTGCGATAACTAATGTTACTGCTACCATATAAAGTGTCCCAACAATCATGGATAAGATCCCACTGTTAGGATTACTTGGACTGAACTCACTTGTTAAGAATGTCCAGTTAATGTGTGACAATCCTTTGCTTAATATAAATAAAATGATGAAGAATAAAGCAGCGACACAAAGGGTTGCAGATAAATAAATCAAACCTAATTGAATATTGTCTTTTACTTTTCTACTCATTAGTGAACGCCTCTTTTCTTAATACGCATAATAATAATGTTGATAATACTTACAAAGAGAAACAATACAACACCTGTCGCAAATAGTGCTGCTTCATGTGTTCCTGTCGCATAAGCTAACTCCATAACGATATTACCAGTTAACGTTCTTCCACCTTGTAAGTAAGAACCAAAGAAGTTTAATAAGTCTGGCATTAAGTTAGAGTTTCCTGCTACCAAGATAACAGCCATTGTCTCTCCTAACGCTCTCCCTAATCCTAGTAAGAACGAAGCTAAAATTCCTGATTTCGCATATGGAATTTTTGTTTTAAAAATCGTTTGCATCTTTGTTGCTCCAAGCGCTAACGAACCTTCTACTACTGAATTCGGTACTGCTTGTAATGCACTTGTAGACAAGGATACTACGGTTGGTAATACCATTAACGCCAAAATAATGGAAGCACTTAATAAAGTAGATCCACTACTTAAATGAAATACTTGTTGTACGATTGGTACGATGACTGTAAGTCCAAAAAATCCATAAACAACACTTGGAATCGCAGATAAAATTTCGATTACGAATAACACGAATTTACCTACTTTTTTTGGTGCGATTTCACTAATGAAAATAGCAGTATACAAACCAACAGGTATTCCAATAAACACCGCTGCAATTGTTGTCATTACACTCGCAATAATGAAAGCTAAAATTCCATATTGCCCAGATGTTGGTGCCCATGTATCACCAAACATAAAAGAAATAATATCCACCTCTTGAAACAAAGGGATCGCTTTTAAAAATGTAAAGACTAAAATTGCCACAAGGGAAATAACAGAGATACTAGTAAAAAAGAAAACTACTTTTTTAAAGACACTGTCTAATCTTTTTTTGTATGCAATTGAATTCATACTTCTCCTCCTGACTTCTTAAAACTTCTAAAAGCAAAGCGATCTTACAAACCGCTTTGCTTGTTTACCTTTATCGTTGATTTTTATTCAGCTTGTAAAGGAATGTATTTGTGTTCTTTTACAATTTTTTGTCCTGCATCTGAGAAGATGTAGTCAACAAATGGTTCTGCAACTTTGCTACCTTTTTTCACAACTACGATGAATGGTCTTTGTAGTGCATAAGAATCATCTAAGATGTTTTCTTCGTTTGCTTCTACACCATTTACTGTTAATGCTTTTACTTCATCAGTTAAAGAACCTAATGAGATGTATCCAATTGCATTTTCGTTTCCTGTAATTGTTGATACTACTGCTCCAGTAGCATTTTGAATTGCTGCTGTTTTTACTAATTGATCTGATTCGTAACCAACTACTGATTCAAATCCATCACGAGTTCCTGAACCTTCTTCTCTAGAAACAACTGCGATTTCAGCATCTTTTCCACCTAATTCTTTCCAGTTTGTAATTTCTCCTGTAAAGATTTTTTGTGCTTTTTCTAATGTGATATCTTTCACACTGTTGTTTTTGTTTACAACGATTACAATTCCATCTAAACAAATTGTTGTTTCATCTAAATCTTTCTTTTCATCTTCTTTTAGGTTACGACTTACCATACCCATATCGAATGTTCCTTTGATTGTATTTTCTACACCAACACCAGAACCTCCACCTTGTACAGTAACTTCTCCTAAACCATCTTTATTGTATTGCTCTGCTAACATTTCCATTAATGGTTGTACTGAAGTAGAACCTCCAACTGTTAAGTTAACTTTTTCTTTCCCACCTTCGCTATCGTTACTTGATCCACATCCAGTCAGTAACAATCCGCAACATAATAATACTCCTAATAATTTTTTCATCATTTATCATCCTTTCTCTTAAAGACAACTATACAATACGATAACTATATAAATTCTATATTTTTGTTTTGTTAAAAAAATGTTAAGATAAATGTCGTTTTGTGAAGTTGTCTTAACAAATAAAAAAAGATACAAGCTAGCTTGCATCTTCCTTTTTGAAATAGATTGTAAAGGTTGTCCCTTTTCCTAATTTACTTGCAACGATAATATGTCCTTCGTGTGCATCTACAATTGACTTAACAATGGACAGTCCTAATCCACTACCACCACTGTCTCTTGATCTGGCTTTATCCACACGATAGAAACGCTCAAAGACTTTCTCGCAATCTTCTTCGCTTAATCCTACCCCTTCATCACTTATGCTCACAACATACTCTTTTCTTGTTTCGTTTGTTGAGATGGTGATGTTTCCTTCGTCACTGTATTTAATCGCATTACTAATTAAGTTATTCATCAACGTAACCGATAAATCTTTATCAATCATAATTGGAGTATGCGATTTAAAATCAAGTGTTATCGTAATTCCCTTCTCCAAAGCCAAACGCGACAAGGAATTATTGGAATATTCAATAATGGAAGTAAAGTCCATTTTCTCTTTCTTTAATATTAAACTATCTTTTGATAATCTTGATAACTGCAACAAGTCTTTTACGATGATTTCCAAACGGTTTGTCTCTTTGTCGATTTGCTTTAAGAATTCATCTCTTGTTTTATCATCATCAAAGTCTTCACGATTTAAAATTTCAATCATTCCTTTAATAACACTAATTGGCGTTTTTAATTCATGGGATGCATCCGCAATAAATTGCTTTTGCATACTTTCTCTTTGGTTTGCCATTGTGATATCTTGAAATAAAATAACACATCCGCTGAAATGTCCTTTGGTTGTGACAGGCACACTAATCGCTTGGTATGTTTTGTCATCTACACTCACTGTTTTTTCAATTTCTTTTTCAAAGATATACGCATCTTTTAAAAATTCACTTACTTCGTGTTTGTAGTCATTACTAATATAATCCATTTCATCTTCTTTTTTACTATAACGAAAACGTTCAAAATAACGATTGTATAATACGACTTTCCCATTCACATCCAATAATAATAAAGGAAACGGAATATTTGAAATCATCGTAAGTAATTGTTTGTGTTTTAAATACGCATCGCTTGTTGTTGTTTTGATTTCGTTTAATAACTCTTTGTTTTCTAAACGATTGCGTATTTCAATTTTTTGCTTTCCTTGTAGTAAGTCATAAGCAAAATAACATACTAAGACAAAGATAACTAAGTAAGCACTGACATCAAAGAACCCTATCGCAATATAGGAAAAAAGAAGCATTGCACTTAATGTTATCCAAGTGTCTTTATTCATCTCTCGCCTCCAGGATATATCCTACTCCACGACTAGAATTAATCTGCGCCTTGCTATGTTTTAACTTACTTCTTAATTTAAAGGTATGCACATCCACAATACGTGTATCGCCATCGTAGTCAAAACCCCATAAATCATTTAAGATTTTATCTCTTGATAAGACAATGTTATTGTTTAAAATAAAGTACTCTAGTAAATCGTACTCTTTCTTTGTTAGTTCCACTTTGCTATCTGCAATTTTAACACTGCGTTTTTTCTCATCCATAACGATATCCAAAAACGCTTTGCTTTGTGTTTCCTTTTTAATACGTTTTAGATGCGCATTAATACGTGCTAATAATTCTCTAGGTGAGAATGGTTTTGACATATAATCATCTGCACCTGCTTCAAATGCTTCAACAATATCTTCTTCGCCATCTTTTGCTGTTAGCATAAATAAAATCGCTTCCACTTTGGCAGCGCGAAATTTCTTAATTAAATCAATCCCACAAATTTCTGGAAGCATCCAGTCAATTAAAATAAGATCGTAATAATCGTTGCCATTGTTTAATGCCAACTCCAATCCTTGTTTTCCATCACATGCTTCACTTACTTCGAAACCTGCTTTGCTTAAATCATATGCGATAATTTTTCTGATGTTATCTTCATCTTCAATAATTAATACTCTAACCATAGAATCACCCTTTTCTTTCTTAATTATAGCGTTATTTTTCCATAAAAATAAAGTAAATTTGTAAATTATGCGTTAAAAAGACAAGTCTTGTGTTAAGACTTGTCTAATTTTGTTGCTTTCTTAAAGCATTTATATGGTCACAAACCATAATTGATATATTTCCTAGTCGAATGTAATACCCATCTCGACTCTCTAAGATAAGATAAGCTCCTAATTCTTTTAATCGATCCAAATCGACAATGTCTCTACTTTTGAAGCTAGCAATAATTTTATCTGGTGTGGCATCCATATCTTGAATATTGGATAATCCCCCAACGGCTTCTACCACCATATGCGCTACGCTTTCTGCACTGTGCATCGACAACAAACCGATTGCAAGTTTTTTGAAATAGAAGATCGTTGCCAAATAAAAGATAATCGCAATCACTAACCCAGCAATCAATAATACGATAATCGGTTGGTAGAAATTAGGGTTTTGCACATAGTTAATCAAATCAACTGCGTTCCCTGGTAATGCACTTAATAAATTACCTTCATAACTAAATCCGATAAATACTTCTAAACTGGACATTAATGCAAAACTAAAGCCGACTATTAATAAATAGATTGCATACAATAATGGCGATAGGACTAACATACATAATTCCATCGGTAATGGATTCCCACAAATAATGCTTACCAAACAAGCAAAGATAATAAAGAATAAATACTTACGCTTGTTTTCTTTTTTTCCCATTAAACGATAATATCCGATTAAGAAAGCAGGAATCAAAAATAAATTAATAATGTAATAGGCACTAACAAACTGGCCAGCGTTGACACTTACATTGCTTAAATCTTTGGTTGCCATCCAGATGGAAGCATCTCCAGCATACGTTACTCCACTGCTATCAATCCAACTTCCTCCAGCTTCACTTAACCAGAATACTCTATGGAAGATAGAAGATAAATTAAACAAAGAACTTAAACGTTCCACTATCCCATAAAAGAACATACTCAAAGGACTTAAAATATCACTTGCGACATAATCGATAAATTGTTGAAGCAGTGTAATGACAACTGGCCAAGCAAACGACAAAGCAAGTGCTGCGATAATACTTAAAACCATACTAATTAAAATCGCCCAACTATCGTGATCAATAAAGTAGAAAATACCATGACGTACATGATGGCGGCTTCGACGATAGGAAAACGATGTTATGTAATATGCGATAACCAAAGGAATAATACCCATATTATAAGGACTTTTCATTATTATTGAAGTGGTTGCCACTTCATTGTATTCATAGGATGATGTAAATACATTACTATAAAAATACACAGGAAAATCCGTTTTTGAAAGCACCATAACAATTGTTATCATTAAAACAACTGAAAATATTCCAATTAAAATAGGTGGTGTATCCACAAATCGCTTACTTAATACTTTTACAAATACGATAAAAGGAAAAAGCGAAATTAATGTTCCCCCAAAGAAGGTTAAAACATTACTTATATAGTACAACACGTTTGGCTCCATCTCGTTTATTAAATGCAAATTAGGATTGGCTATTGTTGCACCTACCCCAACCATTAGTGTTGCAAAAAATAATAACTTAAGAGGAAACTGTAAATATTCCAGTAAAGAATGCCATTTAGACATAGAATCACCTCGTGTATTATGATACCATATATATGTTATGACAACAATGAAAGGAAAGAAAAATGGAAATCAAGAAAGCAACAACACAATACGAATTCTTTTCTTTAATGCAAATACGAGTAAAGGTTTTTATGGCAGAACAAAATGTCGACCCCTTAATTGAAGTAGATGAGGAAGACAAAACCTGTGATCATTATATTGTGAAAGAAGAAGATGCTATTATTGCCACATGTCGTGTGATTCATCACGATGGTGTTTGGCATCTAGGTAGAATTGCAGTGAGTAAAGAATATCGCAAACAACAATATGGAAGCAAATTAATTCAATACATTATTGATTTAGCAAAACAAAATCAAGTAACGACATTGGAGTTAGGTGCACAACTGCACGCCATTCCTTTTTATGAAAGCTTAGGATTTCATAGCGTTGGGGAAATGTTTGTAGAAGCGAATATCGAGCATAAGATGATGGAGCTGGTTATATGAAACATTCCTTGTCTAGAGTAAAACAGCCTAAGAAGTTTGACTTTGTCCTTACCGCGATATTAGTATTAATTTTTATTTCAAGTATTATCGCAATTTATTCGGCATTCCCTCAAATTCCTATTTATTTGAATGGACCTAGCTTATTAATGAAACAAATTCAGTTTTATTTGATTGGGTTTATCTTAATCTTAATTATTATTTATATAGGAAATGATAATATTTATGACTTTGCCGTGCTCGGTTATAAGATTATCTTAGTGATGCTGATCTATTTGTTTTTGTCCATGTTGCTACGACGCTTTACAGGAAATGACCTTCCTTTGGCATCGTATGTGAATGGAGCGACCTCTTGGTATGACTTCCCCTTATTAGGAAGCTTTCAGCCAAGTGAGTTTATGAAAGTAATCTTAATTGTTATTTGTGCACAAGTGATTAAAGATCACAACCAAGATAAAACAGACGATTCCTTTGAGAGTGATATTCAGTTGTTTATCAAAGTTGCGAAGTGGGCAGTACCACCGATGGCGTTAATTTACTTTCAACCAGATACAGGTATTTGTATTATTATCGCATTTAGTTTATTACTGATGTTAGCATGTAGCGGAATACGCAAAGAATGGCTATTGTATGGTTCTATCCTTGCTTTTGTTGCAGTGGCTATCTTCTTATTTATTTATTATACGAACCAATCTTTGTTTACCTCTTTGTT
The DNA here is from genome assembly GCA_964370395.1 of uncultured Erysipelotrichaceae bacterium. Classification (GTDB taxonomy): domain Bacteria; phylum Bacillota_I; class Bacilli_A; order Erysipelotrichales; family Erysipelotrichaceae; genus JBGUVL01. The sequence goes on along the minus strand of CAYJIZ010000013.1, from coordinate 47,373 downwards.
TGGTAGCAGTTATAAGATGGATCGTATTTATGGTTGGTTGGATGTTGAGAAATATCCAAATGGTGCAGGTCACCAACTTTACAAGTCATTATTAGCCATCGGTAGTTCTGGATGGTTTGGACATGGAATTCAAAGTACTGCGATTACCATTCCTGAACCACAAACTGACTTCATCTTTGCTGTCATCGGTTTGGGCTTTGGTTATGTTGGTTGTTTGGTTGTGATTGGATTGTGTGCTGCATTGGATATCCGTTTAGGAATCATTGCTGTACGTTCAAAAAACAACGTAGAAAAACTAATCGTAACCGGTTTTCTAGGAATGTTGATCTTCCAACAAATTCAAAATATCGGAATGGTTGTTGGCCTCTTGCCAATTACCGGGATTACCCTCCCGCTTATTTCTGCAGGAGGAAGTTCCATATTATCTTATATGCTAGCATTTGGTATCATTATGAACGCCAGTGCAAAAGCAAAAAAATTATCCGATTACGTATACGACTAAGACACTTTCAAGTAAGTGTCTTTTTTTAATGCAAGTAACTTGATTTTTTAAAGTTACTATAGTATTGTGTAGTTACACTAAGGAGGTGTTTTGTATGAAACACTATGATGCAATTATTATCGGATTTGGTAAAGCAGGAAAAACATTGGCTTTCCAATTGGCTACCAAACAAAACAAAAAAGTTGCTTTGATTGAGAAGGACGAAAAAATGTATGGAGGAACTTGTATTAATGTTGGCTGTATCCCAACCAAGTCTTTGATTATGCAATCCAGCAAACGTTCTTACAAGGAAGCAGTGCAACAAAAAGAAGTCTTAATTAGTAAACTACGTGAAAACAATTTTAATAAATTAAACAATTTAGATAATGTTACGATTATCAATGGAAGTGCAAAATTTGTGGATGATCACCATATTGCGATTGATGGAAAAGAAACCATTGAAGCTGACACTATTTTTATTAATACTGGTTCCACTACAATTATTCCATCTATTGAAGGCATTGACTTACCACTTGTTTATACAAGTACTTCATTAATGGATTTAGATGTATTGCCAAAACGTTTGGCTATTATCGGTGGTGGGTATATCGGATTGGAGTTTGCTAGTATGTATTCCCAATACGGTAGCGAAGTTAGCGTGTTTGAAGCAAACGATCGCTTGCTTGCGAAAGATGACGATGATATTTCCTTGGAAATAATTAACACACTTAAAGAAGATGGAGTTTCTTTTCATACTTCAGCAAAAGTACAAAAATTTACACAAGACAAAGATGAAATTAGTGTTGTTTTTGCGAAAGAGGATAAGGTGCACACAGAAGTATTCGACGCCGTATTAGTTGCGATTGGACGCAAAGCAAACACAGAAAACTTAGGGTTAGAAAACACAAGTATTCAAGTTGACGAAAGAGGTACTATTCTTGTTGATAAGTATTTAAAGACAAGTGCTCCTCATGTATTTGCTTTAGGTGATGTGAAAGGTGGATTACAGTTTACCTATATTTCATTAGATGATTCTCGTATCGTATACGATTACTTATATGGCGAACAACTTAGAACTACTGCAAATCGCGGACACATTGCTTTCTCTGTCTTTATGAACCCAACGTATTCACGCGTTGGATTAACACAAAAAGAAGCATTGGCTCAAGGATACGAAATCAAAGTCGCTACGATGCCTGCTGCTGCTATTCCTCGTGCCAACATTAATGAAAACAAACGCGGCATTTTAAAAGTGATTGTGGATGCGAAAACAGATGCGATTTTAGGAGCTGCATTAGTAATGCAAAACTCGGAAGAAATAATTAATTTTATTCAACTTGCTATGAACCAAAACTTACCTTATCAAGTGATTAAAAATCATATCTTCACCCACCCTTCTTTAAGCGAATCGTTAAACGACTTATTTTCTCTTATCTAGGTAATCTTATGAAAAAACAATATGATTTAGATTGCAATATCGCAAAGTCACTTAATGTCATCGGAGATCGTTGGACACTGTTAATTTTACATGGAGTAAAAGAAGGGCATACGACATACAAACAACTTCAACAACATTTGCTTACTATCCCTAGTAACTTATTGTCCAACCGTTTGAAGAGTTTGTGTGAAGATGGTTTATTAACCACTTCCCTGTATAGCTCTCATCCTCCTCGTTATGAATACCACCTTACAAAAATGAGTGAAGACTTACAAGATGTCTTTTATGCTCTTATCCTTTGGGGTGAAAAACATGTCGATAGTGCATGCAAACATCTCGCGCACGAAGATTGTGATGGAAAAGTAGAAATCGCATACGTGTGTAGAAAGTGTGGCAAAATAGTCGATAGCGAACAATTGTATGTTCACAAATAAAAAATTAGGAATCATCCTAATTTTTTTTAATATAAGTTACGTAATCGTTTCAAATAACTGTATTCGCGAAACCTTGCGAAGCGAACTTCTTTTTCGCTAATTTTACAATTGATTTTTTTCACGTTCTCTAATAGTTGGTTACAGTGATCATAACATAAATAAGTCGTATTACTTTCATGAACGATAAAACTAACTTCACGATCACTCTTCATAATATATGGAACACCCAATGATGAATGTTTGCTGTCATGTATCCCTGCTATTTCAACAAGCTGCATGATCGATAATCCATTATCCACCACTGCACCTTTTAATGCGCGATTGTATGCTGTCGCTCCAGCTTGGGTACTCAAACACATTCCATTCCCCTTCACCGTTTCAAAAAATTCATTGTCGATATAAATATCAACTACTTGTGTTTGGCATACATTTTCCAATCGCATTTCATTTAATGCATAAATTGTTTGCGTGTCGTTTTCTTTCACTATCTCCCCTTTTAATAATGGAGAAGTAAAAATTTCATACACTTCTTTGTGTGTAATATCGTGAATGCATTCATCGATCATATCTTCTGAGTAATCCGTAAAGAAACCAAGTGTTCCTGTATGAATCGCAACAAATAAAATCGAATCTAATTTTTCTAAATAGCTATGCACTGCATAAAGCAGAGTTCCATCGCCACCCACACTTAATACAAGTTGTGGATTTTCTTTGTCGTAAACAAATCCATTGTTGATTAACGCCTCTTTTATTCTGTTTTCAGCACTAATTGATTTCTCGTCTTTTTTCGCAACGATTGCAAATCTATTCATACGAACACTTCCTTTTCATCTGATTCTATTGTATCATAACAATTAGGTGATTAAAATGGATAAGAAAGTTGAAAAGGAATACAAAATTTTACTTACGAAAGAACAGTTTGATAAACTAGCGCAATATTATGAACCACTTCATTATGTAGAACAAACAAATGTTTACTATGATACTAGTGAACATCACATTCAACAGATCTATGGAGCGATGCGTATTCGCAGTAGTAATGGCAAACATATCTTCACTTTGAAATTGCATGAAGATGGAAAGTTAATGGAGTACGAATGTGAAGTTGACTCTAACTCTTTGGCTGCACTACAAACAGAGAACATCCAACAATTATTAAAAGATCATGCGATTGATGGAGAGTTAGTACAAACTGCATCTTTGCAAACACATCGCGCAATGGTAGTGGATGAGTATGCAGAACTATGTTTTGATATCAATAAATACAATGGTATCGTCGATTATGAAATTGAGTACGAATACAAAAAAGACCATGATGGTAGAACTCGCTTTAATGCAATTTTAGATAAGGTCGGTTTACATTATGAAAAGAATTGCAAAGCGAAAATCGCAAGAGCACTAAATCGATGATTTATTATTATCTCGTAGTGAATTGTTTTTCCTTTCTTTTGTATGGAATTGACAAAAGAAAAGCGATATTACATAAATATCGCATCTCTGAAAATACATTGTTTTTCTTTTCTATAATAGGAGGAGTTTATTTCTCATTACTTGGTATGTTTGTTTTTCATCATAAAACAAAAAAGTTGAAATTTTATGTTGTTCACTTCTTCGCTTTATTACTTCATTCTTATATTCTATATGTACATGTTTTACCTCTATGGTAAGACATGTTTTTTATTTTTAAAATAATACTAAACTTACGAGTAGAAATGCCATTGGTACTAATACTCCTTTTACTTTTCTTTCTAACATAAAAGTGACTTCCTTTCTTTATATACATAGTATATCATATAAGTTAGATAAAGGTAACTTATATGCATAAAGAAAAGCTTTAGATTTTCTTTCGTCCTTCTAAAGCTTTAATTAGTGTTAATTCATCTGCATAATCCAAATGTCCACCCATCGGTAAACCATGCGCAATTCTTGTGACAGCACATGGTTTGCTTTCCAATCGTTTGGCAATATACAACGCAGTTGTCTCTCCCTCAACAGTTGGGTTTGTCGCAATAATTACTTCACTTGTGGATTCGTTAATACGATCCATTAAGGAATCAATATTGATATCTTCAGGCATGATTCCTTTGCTTGTGGATATGACTCCATTTAATACATGATACATCCCATTAAACTCTTGTGTCTTTTCCATCGCAATGACATCTTTTGGACTTTGTACAACACAGATTAAATTTTTGTTTCTTGTATGGTCTTTGCAAATTTCACACGTGTCACCATCTGATAAGTTTGCACATATGTGACATCGCTTAATGTTTGTTTTTAAATCATTTAAACTTTGAATAAACAGATCAATGTCTTCTTCACTATAATTAAGCATATCAAATGCATAACGTTCTGCACTCTTCATTCCTACCCCTGGTAGTTTTCGTAAGCAATCAATTAAGTTTTCAAATCGTTTTGGATACATATTAGAATCCTGCCACTTTGACACCACCTGTTAATGAACCCATCATTTCTTCTTTTTCTTTGTTCATTTGACCTAGGGCATCGTTTGCTGCCATTAATACCATATCTTCGATTAACTCTTTGTTGTCTTTCTCAATTAATGATTCTTCAATTGAAACTTGTTCTAGTTGCCCTCTTCCAGTTACAACTACTTTCACTGCTCCATTGCTTACACTTGCTTCGTATACCTTTTCTTGTAACTCTGCTTCCATTCTTGATAAATCATTTTGCATCTTCTTTGCTTGTTTCATTAATGCTCCAATATCCATAATTAGTCCTCCTTGATTTCTATATCTTGAAATAATGATTTTATTACTGTTAACTTCTCGTCTTCTTGTTTCACTTCTTCTTTGAATTCAAATGCAATAGGTTCTGGTAATCTGCCTTCTTTTTGGCATCTTACAAATTCGTCAATTGCTTCATCACGTTGTTGTGGAACCAGTGCGAATATTTTCTTTTTCTTCTTAAATAATTCTAATGTGAAATCCAAGAATTCACTGTTCTTATCTAAGTCGTTTATCTCGTTTGCTTTTGCTACTGTTTCTACACACAAGATAATATACTGTTTAGCACTTGCGATGATATTACAGTTTTTTAATAAGTTAGCATACTTTGCATACTTCATATCCAGAGCATACATTTGTATGTCTTGCATCTTTGTGACATCCTCTAACTTCTCAGGTTTGTTTGCTCCTACTAATAATTGAATGATATATTGTTGGCTCAAACATTTCACTTCTTTTGTTTCTTTCACCTCTTGTGGTGGCGTTACTACTATTTCATCTTCAATCGGTTGTTGTTCTTCCACTTCTTCAACTGGTGAATCCATCTGTATTGTTTCGCTTAACACTACTTCTTCAATTGTTTCAATGATGTCTTCTTGTTCATCCAATTCAAAATAAGTAGGCTCTTCAACTGTTGTGTTCACTTCTTCTTTTATTTCTAGCTTTACTTCTTCTTTCGTCTCTTCTTTTATTTCTAATTTTACTTCTTCTTGTTTTGTTTCTTCGACACTAGCTTGTGGCACTATTTGTTTTGTCTCTTCTACTATTGTTTCTTGTTTTGCTAGTGAAGGAATACTTACTTGTTTGAATAGTTCCATCATCTTTAATAAACCAATTTCAAAGTAAGAAATCACATTGCTAGCAAACTTGTATTTGTCATAAGTATCCACTAAGATATCGATCATTTGTAGACGTGTTGCTGTTGTTGTATTTTCTTTTAAAGTTGTAACCTGTCCGATATTTACAATAGACAGCATCGTATCATCTTGTGCATAGTCATAAATAATACTTTCTTTTAGTACTTCTACTAAGTCCATAGTTAATCGTTTGATATCAGCACCACTACGATCCAAAGCTTCAATTTCATTCATTACGGTTTTCACATCTTTTTGTTTAATGTGTTGTAAGATATCACAAACTTCTTGTGTACTAACTACACCATAGATATCTCTTACGTCTTGTAGTGAGATAGTAGAAGGAGAATAGGCACGGCATTGATCTAAAATACTAAGTGCATCACGCATTCCACCATCCGCTAAGATAGCGATATTATCTAATACTTTATCTTCTACATTGATTTGTTCTTTGTCTACGACTTTTTGTAATGCCTTCACGATCTCTTGTTTCGTTATTTTCGAGAAATCAAAACGTTGGCAACGCGAGATAATGGTTGGAATTACTTTATGTGGTTCTGTTGTTGCTAAAATAAAGATAACATGTGCTGGTGGTTCTTCAATGGTCTTTAACAAAGCATTAAATGCACCTGTTGACATCATATGAACCTCATCAATAATATATACTTTATATTTTCCTAATAAAGGTGCATACTTCACCTTTTCTATTAAGTTTCTTGCTTCCTCTACTCCATTATTACTAGCAGCATCTATTTCAATAATATCTGAATGTGTTCCATTGCTTGCAGCAATACAGTTAGGACATATGCCACAAGGTTTGTTTGTATCACTCTCACAGTTAATTGCTTTTGCAAATATTTTTGCGGAAGATGTTTTCCCTGTTCCTCTTGGTCCACAGAACAAATAAGCATGTGCTATTTGGTTTCTTTCAATCGCATTGTTTAATGTTTTCACAATGTGTTTCTGTCCTGCCATCTCTTCAAAATTATCAGGTCGATACGTTCTATATAGTGCTTTATATGCCATAATTAACCCTCGCTCTCATAGTGTTATTATATCAAATATCGTCGTATATTAAAACACAAAAGGGCACCTTTGTAAAATACAATTAGTGCCCTTTTTGTTTCCTTTTTTGTTTAAAAAATTGTGTTAATAATTGTGCGCATTCTTCTTCCAATATCCCTGACTCAAAGCTAGGATAATGGTTGAATCCTTGTTGTTCGTACATTTCAATACAACTTTCAATGCATCCACCTTTTGGATCTCTTGCTCCATATACTACATGTTCCACGCGAGATAAGATGGTAGCACCTGTGCACATAGCACATGGTTCTAATGTAACATATAATGTACAACCTTCTAATCGCCATGTTTTTAATTTCTTACAAGCTTTTTCTATTGCGATAATTTCAGCATGTGCTGTCGCTAATTGTTTTGATTCTCTTAAATTATGAGCTCTTGCAATTACTTTTCCATCTTTAACAATAATAGCTCCGATAGGAACTTCATCAATGTCACGTGCTTTTATCGCTTCTTTGATTGCTAGTTTCATGTATTTCTCGTTCATTGTGAACCTCTCATATAATTAAAAAGCTACCACACACAATAGAGCCTCCGTATGGCTGCTTCGTTCCCGACCTGACCAGATTAGTTGGATATTGTTGTAGTAGCATTACTATTATAACATAACATGAAGTTAATTCAACACCATATTTTTGTATTAATGTTTCACGTGAAACATTGAAGAAAAAGAAAAGGTTGCTGTTACACAACCCTATGTTTCACGTGAAACATTATTTAATCTCACACACTGCTTTTTCTTTTAGTTTATCAATAACAGAAGCCATTTTAACCTTGCCATTCTTTTTTGATTCTAATAACTGCAATGGATCTTCTTTTACACTATACGTATTGAAATCAACTGTGATTGTTGTTATTACACTATCATTCGATGTTGTCACATTCACACTAATTCCCTCTTTGTCTTTGTATGATCCATATTTCTTATCGATGGCATCAATTAGACTTTGCATGTTATCAGTCGTATTGTAATCTTCATTGAACTGCATTTGCGTAACGAATTCCAATTTGCTTACTAACAAATTCTCATCATAAATATAATTTTCTAAATAACTTGTTTCGTATGCCTTTGAAGTTTGTAATTCGTCCTTGTTAAATGTACAAGTTACCAAACCACCACTGTTTACTAATTGACCGTTAGGTACTACTTTAATTTTCCAACTGAACTGTTCACTATGGTAATTTTCATCTACTGCTAACGCGGTAATTGTATACGTACCTTCTTTTGTGACATCATAGTTTGTTGTATATAAGATATAATTGTTTTTTATTTTGTTTTCTTTGATATCTTTCTTGCTTCTAATTTCTCTGTTTGCGATTACTTCTTCTTGTTTTTCTATTTGTTTCTTTGTCGCTTTAAATGTTTTTTCATCTACAGCAACCTTATCTTGTTTTGCAGCATCACTTAAATTTTTATATTCTTTCACATTCGCGAATAAATCGTATTGTTTATTAAGTGGAACTTCTACTGTCTTTTCATTCTTCAAAGTAATCTTAGGAAACGCTGTGTCTTTTACTACAAATTCTTTTTCTTGTTCGATTTCTTTTCCATCACTCTCTACTAAGAAGGTAAGATAGTAAGTACCTACTTCCTTTAACTCGACATCAGGAAATTTAATTTTTGCATTTTCAGGATCAACTTTTTCAATGGTATCTTTTAATGCAACAGTTTCACCATATTCGATGTCGTTGTATTTTTCCTTAAAAGTGATGGGTTCATTTTTTGAAAAGAATAATTGAAATGCAAAAAAACAAACGACAGCAACAACAAAAATTCCTACCAAAATGAGCACTCTATTTTTTATTTTTGTATCCATTTTATTCCTCTTTCCAAAATATTTCCCAAGTATTTCCTAAAAATATTTTATGTATAATTTTTGGCCTTTGTTTTTAATTAATTAAGGTAGTTATCCACACATTACTTCTTCAATTAAAATAAGAGCTTCTTCCATTTGTATATAAATAGAAGAAAACCCCTATTTTAAAGCGTTTTTCACTGTTTTTCAGTGTTTAAAAATATGTGGATAAATATGTGTATTTCTACTGTTTTGGAACAATAATTTTCTTACCGCCCATGTATGGTTGCAACGCCGCTGGAATGTTTACACTTCCATCTTTGTTTAAGTTATTTTCTAAAAATGCGATTAACATTCTCGGTGGTGCTGCCACTGTGTTATTTAATGTATGTGCGAAGTATTTTCCATCTTCCCCATTCACTCTAATTTTTAATCTTCTTGCTTGTGCATCTGTTAAATTTGAACAACTACCAACTTCGAAATATTTCTTCTGTCTTGGACTCCAAGCTTCTACATCAACACTCTTGCATTTTAAATCAGCAAGATCTCCTGAACAACATTCTAATGCTCTTACTGGAATATCAAGACTTCTAAATAGATCAACTGTATTCATATACAATTTTTCAAACCACATTGGACTTTCTTCAGGTTTACATACAACAATCATTTCTTGTTTTTCAAATTGGTGAATTCGATACACTCCTCTTTCCTCAATTCCATGTGCCCCTTTTTCTTTTCTAAAACATGGAGAATAACTTGTTAGTGTTTGTGGTAATTTCTTTTCTTCAATAATAGTATCAATAAACTTACCAATCATTGAATGTTCACTCGTACCAATCAAATACAAATCTTCTCCTTCAATTTTATACATCATGCTTTCCATTTCCGCAAAACTCATTACTCCCGTTACCACATCACTACGAATCATAAATGGTGGCACACAGTAAGTAAATCCACGATCAATCATAAAGTCTCTCGCATATGAGATAACTGCTGAATGAATTCTAGCAATGTCTCCCATTAAATAATAGAAACCACTTCCTGCTACTTTTCTAGCAGCATCCAAGTCGATTCCATCGAAACGTTCCATAATCTCTGTATGATATGGAATTTCAAACTCAGGAACAACAGGTTCTCCAAATTTTTCTAACTCCACATTTTCGCTATCGTCTTTTCCAATTGGAACACTAGCATCGATAATATTTGGAATTACCATCATAATATCGTTTACTTTTTTATTTAACTCTTCTTCTTTCACTTCTAAATCTACTAATTCTTTCGCGATTGCCGCTACTTGTTGTTTTACTTGTTCTGCTTCTTCTTTTTTACCTTGGCCCATTAAAGCACCAATTTGTTTACTAATTGCATTTCTTTGTGCTCTTAGCTCATCTGCTTTTGTTTTCGCTGCACGATTTTCAATATCATAAGCAATTACTTCATCTACAAGTTCTAACTTTTGATCTTGAAACTTCTTTTTGATGTTTTCTTTCACTACTTCTGGATTTTCTCTTAAAAATTTAATGTCGATCATATTTCCTCCTAATAAAATAAAAAGGTGGCACACTAAAGGGACGAATGTCTCGTGTTGCCACCCTTCTTCAACAAAATTTGTTCTCTAAGTGATAACGGTACTACCGGAATAAACTACTCAATTCATCTATTCACTCCAAGGTTGATTTCATTAATGTTTTATACTGATTTACACCATCCATCAGCTCTCTATCATAAATCAATTAATTACTTATCCTTTTCATCGCTTTATCTATTTTTATCATACATAGAAAGCGAAGTCAATTATTCTTCGTTATTTTCTTGTGTTTGTTCTTCGTTTGAAGCCTCTACACTGCCTTCTTCTTCCTCTTCGATGCTCTTTTCAACAACCGCGATTTTTGCTACGGTTTGTTCTTCCGCAACATTGATTAAGCGAACACCTTGTGTATTTCTTCCATATACACCAACATTATCAAGTGAAATACGAATAATAATACCTTCATTAGTAATGATCATTAAGTCTTCATCACCATTTACTGCACGTACGGAAATTAATTCTCCCGTTTTATCCGTGATATTAATTGTTTTAACTCCTTTGGCTCCACGTGTTGTCAATCTGTAATCTTCTAAGATTGATTTTTTACCATATCCATTGGTACTTACCGCTAATAAGTATTGCCCTTCTCTATTTGTTGCAACACCTACTACTTGTGAACCATCAACGTTAAATCCTTTTACTCCACTTGCTGTTCTACCCATTGGACGAACATCAGATTCATTGAAACGTACTGCTTTTCCATTGGATCCTGCAATAATGATTTCTGTTTCCCCATCGGTTTCTTTTACACCAAGTAATTCATCACCATCTTTTAATGTAATCGCAATCTTACCATTTTGACGAATTGATTCAAATTCATTCACATCAACACGTTTTACTAATCCATTACGTGTTACAAAGAATAAGTATTTTGATTCAGATTCTTTCTTAATTGGTACCAATGCTTTTACTTTTTCTTCTTTGTCTAAGTTAAGTAAATTGATTACTGGTAATCCTTTTGAAGTTCGACTTCCAGCAGGTACTTTAAATCCACGCATACGGTATACTTTACCATAGTTTGTGAATACTAATAGATAATCATGTGTCGACATTGTAATTAATAAATCAACAACATCATCTTCGTTAACATTCATACCTTTTACACCTTTACCACCACGGTTTTGTGTACGGTACGTATCGATTGGAATACGTTTCATGTATCCTGTTTGTGTCATTGATACAACGATATCTTCCACTGGAATTAAATCTTCATCATCAATATCAACTCCAGAATCACTAATTTCTGTTCTTCTTTCGTCTCCATATTTGTCTTTTACTTCATTTAATTCATCCTTAATGATAGTACGAACGCGTTCTGGATTTGCTAGAATGTCTTTTAAATCAGCAATTAATACAATTAAATCAGCGTATTCACTTTCAATTTTTTCACGTTGCAATCCTGTTAATCTTCTAAATTGCATATCTAAAATTGCTTTTGCTTGAATTTCTGATAATTTAAATTGTTCCATCAATCCATTCATTGCTTCTGTATCATCGTTTGAATTACGAATTAATGAAATGATCGCATCAATATGATCTAAAGCAATACGCAATCCTTCTAAAATATGCGCTCTTGCTTCTGCTTTGTTTAAATCAAAACGTGTTCTTCTTTCTGTTACATCAATTTGGTGATTAATATAACATTGAAGAACTTCGATGATTCCTAATTGTTTTGGTGCACCATTTACTAGTGCTAACATATTCACACCAAAAGACGATTGTAACGCTGTTAAACGATACAATTGGTTCATAATTACTTCTGGTTGCACATCTTTTCTTAATTCAATAACAATCTTTACTCCATCACGGTTACTTTCATCACGTAACTCTGTAATTCCATCAATTGTTTTTTCTCTTACTAATGCTGCAATCTTTTCAATTAAAGAAGATTTATTTACTTGGTAAGGAATTTCACGTACGGTAATACGTGGTTTTCCATTGCTCATTTCATCAATTTCAATTTTTGAACGTGTAACAATCGATCCTCTACCTGTTTCAAATGCTTGTTTGATTCCACTTCTTCCTTGTATGATTCCCCCTGTAGGGAAATCAGGACCATAAATATAGTTTTCCATCAATTCCATAACGGTAATTTCAGGATTATCCATAATAGCTAATGTCGCATCAATGGTTTCAGATAAGTTATGTGGTGGAATGTTTGTTGCCATCCCTACTGCAATCCCTACCGAACCATTTACTAATAAATTAGGAAAACGTGCAGGCATTACCGTTGGTTCTTTTTCTTCTCCATCGTAGTTAGGAGCAAAATCAACCGTATCTCTATTAATGTCCTTCAACATTTCCATTGCGATTTTAGACATTCTCGCTTCTGTATAACGCATTGCCGCAGCACCATCACCATCCATTGATCCAAAGTTACCATGACCTTGTACTAATGGATAACGATAAGCAAAGTCTTGTGCCATTCTTACCATTGCATCATATACAGCAGTATCACCATGAGGGTGATACTTACCAATTACATCCCCAACAATTCTTGCGGATTTTTTATATGGTTTACTAGCGATAATACCTAAGTCATTCATGGAATGCAAAATTCTACGGTGTACTGGTTTTAAACCATCTCTTACATCAGGAAGTGCACGTGAAACAATAACAGACATCGAATAACTTAAGAAAGAATCTCTCATTTCTTTTGCGATATTAACATTTTTTAGTTTCTCATTTTTTATTTCATCCATTTAGACACCTCCTAAACATCCAAGTTCTTAACGTAAATTGCGTTTTCTTGTATGAATTTTCTTCTTGGTTCTACTTCATCACCCATCAACATAGAGAATACATTGTCGGCTTCCATCGCATCGTCAATTTCTACTTTTTTCAAAGTACGGTATGCTGGATCCATCGTTGTTTCCCAAAGTTGTTCTGCATTCATTTCCCCAAGACCTTTATAACGTTGCACATTTACATTATCGCCCATCTCAGTCAGTGTTTCTTTTAAATTTTCTTCTTTGTATACATACTCAATTTTATTTCCTTTTGCCACTTTAAATAATGGTGGTTGTGCAATATAAATGTAACCACCTTCAATAATTGGACGTAAGTAACGATAAAAGAAAGTTAATAATAATGTACAAATATGCGCACCATCGACATCGGCATCGGTCATGATGATAATTTTATGATAACGTAGTTTTGATACGTCCATTTCTTCACCAATCCCACAACCAAAGGCAGTGATCATACTTCTAATTTCATTGTTTTCAAAAATACGGTGTAATCTTGCTTTCTCTACGTTTAGAATTTTCCCACGAAGCGGTAAAATAGCTTGGTATTTACTATCTCTACCTTGTTTCGCACTTCCTCCCGCAGAGTCCCCTTCGACTATATAAATTTCGCACTCTGTTGCATCTTTACTTGAACAATCGGCTAATTTACCTGGAAGAGAAGAAATTTCTAATGCACTTTTTCTTCTTGTAAGCTCACGCGCTTTTTTGGCTGCTACTCTTGCTTTGCTCGCTAAAATAGCTTTGTCGATAACAAGTTTCGCAGTATCTGGATTTTCCATAAAGAAACGTTCTAATTGTTCCCCTAATATATTAGAAACAATTTTACGTACTTCTGAATTTCCTAATTTTGTTTTGGTTTGTCCTTCGTATTGAGGATCAGGATGTTTTACTGAAATAATTGCTGTTAATCCTTCACGACAATCGTCTCCAGTTAATGTTTCATCTTTTTTAAGTGCACCACTTTCACTACCATATTTATTAATGATACGTGTTAATGCTAATTTAAATCCATCCTCATGCGTTCCACCTTCGGCAGTATTAATATTATTACAGAAGGAATAAACAGCTGGTAAATAGCCTGTATTGTATTGTAATGCTATTTCCGTTACAATTCCTGACTCTTTTCCTTCTACATAAATAATATCTTCATGAATTAATTCTTTATTTTGGTTTAAATACTTAACGTATTCTTTAATACCACCTTCATAGTAATATTCAATACGATGTTCTTCTTCGCCTCTTTCATCAATTAGAATTAATTTAATTCCTTTGTTTAAGAAAGCCAATTGGCGAATACGTGTATTTAATGTTTCAAAATCATAGGTTGTCGTTTCCGTAAAAATAGTAGGGTCCGCTTTGAATCTTACAATCGATCCATGTCTATCTGTATCACCAACAATTTCTAACGCTGCTTCTGATTTCCCACCATTTGAAAATCTTTGATGATGTACTTTCCCATCTTGATGTACATTTACTTCTAACCACTCAGACAATGCATTTACAACCGAAGCCCCTACACCATGTAGACCTCCTGATACCTTATATGCACCTCCACCGAATTTACCTCCAGCATGAAGCACAGTAAAAATTGTTTCTACTGTTGAGATACCTGTTTTCTTGTGAATTCCAACTGGCATACCACGCCCATTGTCTTCCACTCGAATAATATTATCTTTTTCAATAGCAACTTCAATTTCACTTGCAAATCCAGCCAATGCCTCATCAATTGAGTTATCAACAATTTCCCATACTAAATGATGAAGTCCTCTAGCCGAAGTAGAACCAATATACATACCTGGTCTTTTTCTTACAGCCTCTAATCCTTCAAGTACCTGAATATCATCCGCTGTATAGGAATGGGTTACTTTTTCATCTTCCATTACGAATCCTCCTTCAACCTTTTAATTGTTCCATTTTCTACATACCAATAATGAATCAATTTGTTTTTTATTAATATCTTATCTGTAGATGATATAAATATTTGCATATCATCATCCAATAAGTTTAATAACTGTTCTCTTCTATCCTCATCTAATTCAGAAAATACATCATCTAATAATAAAATAGGATAGGATTTAGTAAGCAAATAAATCGTTCTCACAATACCTAATTTAAGTGCCAATACAATACTTCTTTTTTGCCCCTGTGAAGCATAAGATACAACTTCATGATCATTCATCATAAAAATAAAATCGTCTTTGTGTATTCCTACATTACTCACTTTGTATAATTTATCTTTTTCCCAACTCTGTTGGTATTTTTGTTTCATTTCATTACGCATTTTATCTTCTTCATCATAATTCACAAAACTTTCATAGTGACAATGAATCACTGTTTGATCATTACTTAATTGTTGGTAAAATTGCATACTGTTTTTTATAATATCATCAACAAACTTCTTACGTTGCTTCACAATTGTAATTTGTAATGCAATCATTTGTTCATTTATTATTTGAATGTATTGTTCATCCAATGTTTCTCTTTTTAAATAAGCATTTCTTTCTTTTAATAACTTATAATATGTATTTAATGTATTCGTATATGTTTTGGACAACTTCCCCAATTCTAAATCAATGAATTTTCTTCTTGTTCCTGGTGAACTTTGAAATAAATTCATATCTGTTGGACAAAACATAACAGCATTTAATGTTCCAATAAAATCACTTACTTTTTTTACTGGTGTATGATAGAAAAATAAATTTTTACCTTCTTCATTTAAAATACATCTCACATTAAATTTACGATCATTTTTTAAAATATTCGCTTCTAAAATAAAAAAAGGTTCCTTTTCTTTAATGACATCTTTACTATCATTTGTACGATGGCTTTTTGTACAAGACAAATAATAAATACTCTCTAATAAATTTGTTTTTCCTTGTCCATTTTTACCCGTAATGAAATGAATTCCTTTTTGTAGTTGAAGCATTTCATTTTCATAATTACGAAAATTACGAATTTTTAAATTTTCAATAATCATTCAATAACGTAGGCTTTACCTTCAACGACAATATTATCATTGGGATAAAGTTTTTTTCCTCGACGGTTTTCCATTTCTCCATTGACTTGAATAGACAGTTCTTTTACTGCATATTTTGCTTCTCCACCACTGGAGACAATGTCTGCCAATTTAAGAAATTGACCTAAGGTTATGTAATCTGTATCTATTTTAATTTTCATTGTAAAAACCTCATTTTTCACCTACTTTATTATAACATAATTTGCTAATTTTTACTAATATTTTCAGCTGTTTTCCACATAAAAAACAAGAAAAAAATTGCCCTTGAAAAAAGGCAATTTCTACATTTATTTTAAGCGTAAGTTCGAACTGGTAAAACAAGTTCAATTAATGAATTTTCACCAACACCTTGAATCACAAAAGGCATCATTTCTCCATTGAATTGAATCGTTACAAGTTGACTCTTAATTACTTTTAATGCTTCAAAAACATATTTACCATTAAAAGAAATATCCAAATCTTCTCCTTCATAAGAAGCAGTAGATAATACTTCTAATGCAGATCCTACTTCTTTTGATTTAGAAGATAAAATGCATTCATTTTTATTCATCGACAAACGAATTACACTCACTCCATCATTTTTAATAAAACTAATACGGTCAATAGCAGATAACATTTCTTTTAAATCAACGCTCAGAGAGTATTTAAACGCGTCTGGGATTAATTTAGAAGTATCTGGATACAATCCATCAATCAAACGAGTTTGAACGATAACACTATCTAAAATGAATTGTACTTTTTTATCTGAAATACTCAATTTCACATTGCTTTCATTTTCTAATGATTTCACTACTTCATTTAATGATTTTGAAGGAATGGTAATATTAAAATCAAAAGATTGATCAATTTCAATGTTCTTTTTAGACAAACGATAACTATCTGTAGAAATACATTCTAACTTTGTTCCATTACAATTAAAGTTAACTCCTGATAAAACAGGTCTTGTTTCTTTTTCACTTGTCGCAAATGTTGTTTCATTAATAATATTTTTAAGAACACTAGATTCCATTACTAATTCATCTTCGCATTTACTAAAATCGATCAATGGGTATTCATTAGCATACATACCATTGATTTTATAATCAGAATGATTTCCTGAAATACGTGTAGTACAACCATCTAATATTTCCACTTCAATCGTATCAGAATCTATTTTTCTTACGATATCTAAAATGTATCTTGATTCGATTACAATACTACCAGTTTTAATAATTTCTAAATAGTAGTCATCTCTTTTTGTTAGAAAGGCTTTGATTGAAATATCAGAGTCACTACCAACCAAACAAATTTCATTTTCACTTACTTCAAACTTAATACCTGAAAAAGCAGGCAAAGGGGAATAATTAGAAATGGCTCTTGCTGCAGTTGATAAGGCTTCATAAAATTCTTTTTTACTAATTTTGAAAAACATTGGAAATCCTCCTTTTAATGTATTTTTTTATAAGTATATTACTATTAGTGTGTGGAAACTGTGGAAAAGTCTCAAAAACACTTTATTTACCACATTATTTTAACATTTTTTATGTTGGAAAACTAGGGGATAAATTGTTAGTTAATATTTAGCTTTTGTTTAATTTGAATAATGGCTGTCTTATATGTTTCCTTTTTATCAATCATTTTTGTCATTTTATCATACGAAGACATCACGGTAGAATGATCTCTACCACCAAACTCATTTCCAATTTTCTTAAATGGCATATCCAACAATTCACGACATAAATAAATGGCGATATGTCTTGCATTCGCAATATCAGCAGTACGTGATTTGGATTCAATCTGTTTTTTTGTAATATTGTAGTAATTGCATACTACTTTTTTAATTTTTACGACAGTTATTTCATCATTCATATGAACTTGTGGATTGTCTTTAAAACATTCTTGTGCAAATTCTTCATCAATGACTTTAGGATTATATAAAATAGCTTTAAATAAAAGCTCATTTAATGCTCCTTCTAATTTTCTTACATCTTCACTAAATTTTTTCGCAATAAAGTATAATGCCTCTTCATTTATAATATTTTCTTGATCTCTTCCTTCTAATTTTTTGTATAGAATTGAAACAGATGTTTCAAATTCAGGAGAATCAATACCAACCGATAACCCTGAAGTAAAGCGAGAAATAATACGATTGTTAATATTATTTAATTCCGAAGGATACACATCACTACTAATGATAACTTTTTTGTTATCGGCAATTAATTTATTGTAAATATTGAAAAATAATTCTTGTGAATCGTTCGTTTTTGCTAAATGTTGGATATCATCAATTAATAAAAAGTCCAATTCACTCATTTTTTTAATCAAAAGATCACTCTTTTTTTGATACAAAGACTTAATAATTAAAGAAATCAAATCATTTCCATCAATGTATAAGTATTTTAAATTAGGATGATTTACTCTAATATGATTACATATTGCGTGCAATAGATGCGTTTTACCTAATCCTGAATTACCATAAATAAACAATGGATTAAAGGTAATGCTCTCCATGTTATTAACCAAAGAGAAACTAGCGGTATACGCTGCTTTATTACTGGCTCCTTGAATAAAATTATCAAAGGTATTTTCAATGATAATCTTATTACCATTTTCAAATTCGTATTCCTCTTCCTTTGAAATTTCATTGTTTATTTCATTTTTCATTAAAACTTTACATTTTATTTGTCGATTTAAGTATTCTCCTAATATATTTTCAAAATCATTAATATAAGTATTGAAAAAACTCTTATTTGTTGAATATGGAACTTCGATAATGGCATAATCATCATTCACATCATATAAAAAACTCTCTTTTATATATGAATTGTAGGTGGGAATATCAAAAATTTTATTTTTTTGAATATGCGATAATACATCATTCCATAGTGCTGAATTAGTAGACACTAAAAAAACCCCCTTCCAATTGATCTATAATATTTTTTGTCTATTAAAAATATTGTTAAGTTTCTATTAAATTTTACACTAAAAAATAGCCTTTTTCTATATGAAATAATTTTCATTCGAAGTTATCCACAGTATTTTGTGGAAAAAGTGTATGAAATAAGGTTTATTTGGAGTTTTCCACATCTTTCAATTGTGGAAAAAATGTGGATAAGTAGCAAAAAAAGTTTTACATGTGGAAAGTGTGGAAAAGCAAGGTCGAGCTGGAAACGGTTTCAACATAGTTATACACATCATAAAGACTATTAAATAGAGGGTTTTGGTAGTTATCAACATTTTCCACACTATGTGGAAAAGTGGGGGTAATTTTTATGTGTAAAAGTGTAGAGATATGTGGAAAAATCATCAAAAAGTTATATTTCGATAGAAAAAACTGAGATTTTTCCACATATCTTAATTAATTCCTAAAATTTGTAAATATATAACTAAAAAAGCGTCTTTTTTATACAAAATTTGACTGGTTTTCAACATTCTTATCTTTTATTTAAAATACTCATTTAAATAAATTGAATTTTTTTGTTTATCCCTTATAATTGACTCATATCATAAAACACTTTAATCTATTTGTTTAAAACAAAATCAATTTCGTGATAAAAAGACATTATCATTTTCGAATGATTATTCTGTTTTAGAAATATTAAAGTTTCATTGACTTATGGTTATATATTCGATATAATCATATAGCAATGTTGATTAATATAGAAAAAAAGAATTGGAGGTGCTTCTTGTGAAAAGAACATATCAACCATGTAAAAGAAAACATCAAAAAACTCACGGATTCAGAGCTCGTATGAAAACTGTTGGTGGACGTAACGTATTAGCACGTCGCCGTAAAAGAGGTAGAAAAGTTTTATCAGCTTAATAAGCCAAAGTTAAAAATGTTTAAAAAAATAACTCCACTTGAATGGAGTTATTTTTATTAAGAAGGGAGATTATATGAAAAAACAATTTCGTATTAAGAAATCGCAAGAATTTGAAATGATTATAAAAAATAAGAAATTTTTTGCGGATCCTTCTGTTGTGCTCTACACTAAGACAAAAGGTGAATCAAAAAGTAGAGTAGGAATTACAGTAAAAAAGAAAATTGGAAATGCAGTGGTACGTAATAAAGTGAAACGACAAGTACGTATGATGATTAGTGAAATTTATGATTTTAATGAAAATTTTGACTCCATTTTATTAATAAAGGAAAATTTCATAAAAAACGATTATTTCACAAACAAAAAAACGATTGAAAGATTGTATAAAAGGGCAAAACAAGTTAAAATAGATAAGTAACTAAATTTTGCGAAGGAGAAAATATGAAAAGAGCTTTAAAAGATCACAAAAAATGGCTTTTCTTAAGTCTATTCTTATTAGTATTTGTAACGGCATGTGTAAACGTTAGAGATGGTGATGGAAAAGTAATGAAAGAAATGCTTATTTATTTAAATACAGGGTATGTTGACTGTATTACAGGACCAGGTGGATGGTTCAATATCTTTGTTTGGCCAGTAGCACAATTAATTAATATTGTAGCTAAATATACTGGTGATGCAGGGTTAGGGATTATTGTTGCGACATTGTTACTTAACTTAGGGACAGCTGCAATGTCAATTAAACAACAAGTATCCGCACAAAAAATGCAATTATTACAACCAGATATGCAACGTATTCAAGCAAAATATGCTGGAAAAGCAGACCAAGCTTCAAGAATGCGTATGGCACAAGAAACACAAGCGTTATATAAGAAACACGAAATTAGTCCTTTTGGATCAATTGTAACAATGCTTATTCAATTGCCAATCATTATGGCTGTGTACCAAGCGGTATTACGTTCAAGTGCAGTAAACGAAGGATTATTCATGGGTATTGACTTAACGCAAACACCAATGGAAGGAATTATGAAGTTTGATGTAGCTGTTATTATTATCTTCTTATTAATGGCAGTATCACAATTCTTATCAATGAAGATTCCGCAAATGCTTCAAAAGAAAAGAAAGAAAGAACAAAATATCAAAACAAAGGATTATGCAAATCCTAAAAACAACCAAAGCAGTATGATGAACAGCATGAACTCAATGATGTATGTATCATTAGGGATGATTGTTATCTTCGCATTAAACTGGCCATTAGGGATGTCATTCTACTGGTTAGTAAGTGCAATTTCAAGAATTATTCAAAATGTTGTAATTCAAAACTATTTTATTAAAGATATGTAGGAGTGATAAAAATGAAAAAGTATACAGGAAAAACACTGGAAGAACTTCTTCAACAAATTGCTTCAGAAAAAAAGATAGCAATTGAAGACATTACTTATGAAGTAATCGAAGAAAAATCAGGTTTTCTTGGTGTAGGAAAAGAAATCACAATTTCTGCTTATACAAAAGAAGACATCAAAGATTTTATCTATGATTACTTAATGAATTACTTTGAAAATATTGAAATGGATGTTACATTAGAAATTGAAGAAAAAGAAGAAAATTTTTATAAAATTACACTTAACTCTTCAAACAATGCTATTTTAATTGGAAAAAATGGACAAACATTACAAGCGATTAATACGGTATTAAAAGCAGCTGCGTCTGGAAAATTCAAAAAACGTGTTTCATTATTAGTAGACATTAATGGATACAAAGATGAAAAATACAAAAAAGAATGTTCTTTGGCAGCACGTGTTGCGAAAACAGTACAAAGAACAAAAACAGATGCTACTTTAGATCCAATGCCTAACGATGAAAGAAAAGCAATTCACAACCACCTACAAGGATGGAATAACATTGCGACTGTCTCTGAAGGAGAAGGAAACCAAAGAAGATTAAAAATCTGTTATGTAGAAAACAAATAATGAGAGAGATACACAAAATGTGTATCTTTTTTTATGGGTAATGATAACAGTCTTATTTGAAACCTTATCATAGTGTTGTATAATAATAGATAGTATACGAAAGGAGCGAATGCATGCCGACAAAAGAAAGAGCAATTATTACAAGTCGATTTACAGGGTTAAAAGATAAGCAAGAACTCATCTATGAACTAATTCGCTCCGTTCGTTTAAAAGAAGGACAAATTTCAGTGATTGTCCATAGTGATTTATCCGTTTCGATTGTCGCAAACAAACAATTGAGCGTAGAAGAAATTAATGAAATTATTTGTACACAATATCGAAGTATACAAGATGAGATAGATCGTGTTAGAAGAAAGAAAATTGGATAGGTGAAAAAATGAAATTGATCGTTGGACTAGGAAATCCAGGAAGAGAATACGAGAAAACAAGACACAATGCTGGTTTTATGGTAATGGATTACATTGCCCAAGAATTAAAAGTAGACATCAACCAAAATAAATTTAAGGGATTGTATGGAAAAACAAATGTAGGTGGCGAAAGTGTCATCTTATTAAAACCGCAAACTTATATGAATTTATCAGGGGAAAGTGTTAGAGAAATAATGGATTTCTTTAAAATAGACAAGGAAGATATCTTGGTGATTTATGATGATTTGGATTTGCCAGTTGGAAAAATCAGACTTCGTCAAAAGGGAAGTGCTGGTGGACAAAACGGAGTGAAAAATATCATTCAACATTTGGGAACACAAGACTTTAATCGCATTCGTGTGGGAATTGGAAAAGATGCACGTATTGCGACAGTAGATTACGTATTAGGAAAAGTGCGAAAAGAAGAATTACAAGATTTTGAAGAGGCATTGGTGGATGCGAAAAATGCAGCGATTCATAGTTTACGCAATGAATTTGCGATCACAATGCAGGAATTTAATAAAAAATAGGGGGAATGGGTTATGCCAAAACAAATGCGTCGTGCAAACCAACAATTAAGCAATGAAACATGCATAGAAGTGATGATTAAAAACACATCAGGAGTATTGGCTGTGTGCGACCAAGACAAGAGCGCCTATGCCGTACCGTTAAGTTACGTGTATCACGATCATAAAATTTATTTTCACAGTGCTCTACAAGGACATAAAATCGATGCAATCAAAGCAAATGAAAACGTATCTTTTTGTATCATTGACCAAGATAAAGTAATTGCAGAAAAATATACAACACATTATCGTAGTGTAATTGTATTTGGAAAAGCACGTATTGTAGAGAGTGAAGAAGAAAAGGAAAAATCCATTCTTCTGTTGTGTGAAAAATACAGTCCTGAAGTGGACAAAGAAGAAATGAAACAAGAAATTGCCAAAAGTATGGCGGCATTATGTATGATTGCAATTGATATTACACATGTGAGTGGAAAACAAGCCAAAGAGCTGGGATAGAGGAAAGCATATGGATGAAATCAAGGTACAGACAACACGTCAACAAAAAATAATGGGTATCCTAACAATAGCGATAATCATTCTTGCTATTATCGTATTTGTTTTTCAATATTGGAATGCACCACAAAAAATAGGTGTACACTTTGATTTTTATGGTAATGTGGATCGCTATGGAAACAAACAAGAAATGTTATTGCTTCCGTTTTTACTAATCGGGTTGTACTTGCTTTTGACCTTTGTTTCTAAATTTCCAACATTATGGAACACAGGGGTGAATGTGACACCACAAAACCAAGCAAAGGTATATGAAATAATAAAAGACTTAATTTATATGATGCGATTGTTTATCGTTATTACAATTGGTTATTTGATGCTCACTTCTATTTCGCAATACCCGTTATCCAACTATTTCACGATTGTCATGATAGCAGGAATCACAATCATTTTAGTTTTTAATTTAGTGAGAGTTGTAAAAGCATCAAAAAATAAATAAAGAAAGAAAAACAAAAAGATTTGTATTGGAAAGCAAACAAAATCCTTTTTGTTTTTTTGTTTCTTTTAAGATACATAAATAAATATGCTATACTAAATGCGATTTGAGAGGTAAGAAAATGGATATTAAAGCTGTATTTTTTGATATTGATGGGACATTTTATGACCATGACAACAACAAAGTATTAGATGAGAGCATTGAAGCAGTAAAAAAATTAAAAGCCAATGGGTACAAAGTTGCCTTATGCAGTGGAAGACCAAAAGAAATGGCAGATGAATTGGCTGTTTTTGAGATGGTAGAATGGGATGGTTACATCGGTTGCGCAGGTGGAATTGCGATGAATGAAAAGTATGAAATCATTTATGAAGACTGTTATAGCGAAACACAGATGGAACAGATGTATTCGATAGCAGACACGCATAATATCAGTTTGTATTCGTTTGGAAAACACGAATTTGTTAACCAGCCAAAATGTGAAATCGTAGAGAAGATGATTGAAGAATACCATTTAAAAGAACCAAAGATTAAAAAGTGGGAAAAAGAAAAATTGAATGCGGTTAGTGCAATTAAAAACAAGCACTTTAAAAAAGAGCTGTTTGAAAAAATTGAAGGCATCTCGTACACAGCATCGACACCTTATGGAATTGACTTTGTGAAAGATGGTGTGAACAAAGCGAAGGGAATCCAACAATTAATGAAGTATTGGCAAATCGAAGAAGGCTCTTATGTTGCCTTTGGTGATTCTTTGAATGATTTAGAAATGCTTACACATGCGAAAGTGGGCGTTGCGATGGGCAATGGACATCCTTCTATCAAAGCGATTGCTACAATTGTATGTGGTGATGATAGCGAAGCGAGTATCGCAAATACGTTAAAAGAATTAAAATTAATATAAGAGGAAACACGATGAAAAAAATAGTTTGTTTTGGAGATTCCAATACATGGGGACATAACCCGATAGATAAGTCACGATTTGATGAGAAAACACGTTGGCCTAAACTACTAGCGAATAGCTTAGGGGCATCGTACGAAGTAATCGAAGAAGGATTAAATGGAAGATGTGCTGCTTTTGTGGATGAGGTAAAACCATTTCGTCATGGTTTGTCTAGTTTGCGTATGCTTCTTGAAACACACCAGCCACTTGATACCATTATCATTATGCTTGGTACAAATGATTTGAAAGCAAATTTTAATGCGAATGCTGTAGCGATCTCTAACGGGATCAAAGAAATGGTACAAATCATTCAAAACAAAGCGATATACCTTCCTCAATATACGATTCCTGAAATTATTATCGTTTCGCCAATCTTATTAAACGAAGAAGGGTTTCACCAAGAAAGAACCAGGGAACAATTCAATGAGCAAAGCATACAAACAGCGAAAAAACTTGCTCATTATTATGAAGAAATAGCGAATACTTACAATTGTCAGTTCATCAATGCTGCAACATATGCAAAAGCGAGTGCAATCGATGGCATTCACATGGACGAAGAAAATCATCGTAAGTTGAGCGAATGTTTTTATGCTTTTCTTACGAAATAAATTAGTGAGATTATCGCTAGCATATCTAATTTAGAAATGATAGAATAGATGAACAGGTGAGGTGATTACATGAATCAACTGTTACACATCTTGTCTGATAATCCAGCATTTGTCGCATTTGATCAAGAAGCGAATACGCTAGGAAACATTAATTTAATGGAAGAAACATTAATGATTGCGTCCTCGTATTTGAAAAAGAAAAAACCAATGCTGATTGTCAAAAATAATGTATATACAGCACAACGTCTTTATGAGAGTTTAACCCCCCTACTAAAAGATGAAGTGCTGCTTTTTCGCGTGGAAGAAAGCTTGCGTGTACAAGCGATTGCTGCTTCTCCAGAGCAATTGGCACAAGAAATTGAAGTGTTAGATGCGCTAATGAGCGATCGTCCTGTTGTGTGTATTACACATACTGCGGGATTTACAAAATTCTTGCCCGCTCCTGAAGTGTTCGATAAATACCGTTATCATATTAAAGTAAACGATACGATTTCTTATGATGATATGGTTCAAAACTTATATGATGCAGGATATACTAAAGTAACCTATGTGGATCAACCACTGTGTTATGCAAGTCGTGGTGGAATCATTGATGTTTACTCGATGAATTATGATAATCCAATTCGAATCGAGTTTTTTGATAATGAAATTGATAGCATTCGTTTCTTTGATATTGCGAGTAAGCGTACTATCAATGAAGTGGATAGTGTTGAAATCATTCCAGCAAGTGATATTTTATTTACGCAGGAAGAAGTGAGTGTAATATGCGAAACCTTGGAAGAAAAGATAGCCAAAAGTACTAACCAAGAGTTGATAGATCACCTTGAAGAAGACATTCGTCTGCTAGAGGAAAGAAGCAAAGAAGCCCACTTAAGCAAGTATTATATCTACCTAAACCAACAATATAGCATCCAAGACTATATGAAACAAGCGCGTATTGTAATCAGTAGTGTGGATGAAGTAAAACAAACATACAAACGCATCAGTGAAGAAAACATCGCGTATATTCAAGAGTTACAATCATTGAATATGAGTTTAGCGATGTACCAGTTTGCGAATGATTTGGATCGCCTACGTTTAAAAGCGATGGAAATAAATTTGTTTGTGAATGAGAAGAAACCTGTTTTCTCACAAATCGAAGAGATGATGTATGTTGATGTCTCTTTGCCAAAGAAGATCGAAGACATCATTAAGCACAAAGACTATACGATTTTATTTTGTTTAAAAGAGATGGAACAAAAACAAGTAAAAGAAGTGCTAAATGATCTTGGTTGTCCTTATCGAAGTGATGATTCATTGGATGTGGGTGTTCATTTTAGTGAACTTATGTTCAACGAAGGATTTATTGCACATCGTGAAAAAATAATCGTATGCACAAGTAAAGAATTATTCGATGTTGTCCATCACCGTAATTTGCATGCGAACAAATTTAAAGAAGCAGAAGTAATCAACCATTATCTAGAATTAGAAAATGGGGATTTTGTTGTCCATAAATTATATGGTGTAGGGAAGTATTTGGGTATCATAAACAAAGAAAAAGATGGAATTCATAAAGATTATTTGCGTGTTGTCTACAAAGGAAATGATGAATTATTAATTCCATTAGAACAGTTTAAATTAATTCGTAAGTTTGTCTCCAAAGAAGGGGCAACACCAAAGTTAAATAAATTAGGAAGTGGCGATTGGGAAAAAACAAAAGCGAAAGTAAGCGAAAGTGTAAAAATACTAGCCGATCGTTTGGTTAAGCTTTATTCGTTACGTGAAAAACACATTGGGTATGCGTTTAGCAAAGACAGTGTTTTCCAGCAAGAGTTTGAGGAAGACTTTGATTATCCTCTTACCGTTGACCAAACACAAGCGGTGGATGAAATAAAAAGGGATATGGAAAAAGATGTTCCAATGGATCGTTTGCTTTGTGGAGATGTAGGGTTTGGAAAAACAGAAGTAGCTCTGCGTGCTGCTTTCAAAGCGATTATGGATAATAAACAAGTTGCTTTTTTATGCCCTACGACAATCTTATCGCAACAACATCTAAAAACAGCATTGCGACGTTTTCGCAATTTTCCAGTTACCATTAAAGTTGTGAATCGTTTTGTCACAAGCAAAGAAGTAAAACAGATCAAACAACAATTGCTAGAAGGAAAAATCGACTTATTAGTAGGAACACATCGTTTGCTTTCTAAGGATATTGTGTTCAAAGATTTAGGGTTGTTGATCATTGATGAGGAACAACGCTTTGGTGTAGAACACAAAGAAAAAATAAAAGAATTAAAAACGAGTGTCGATGTATTGTCGCTTAGTGCAACACCAATACCACGTACATTACAAATGTCGTTAATTGGGATACGTTCTTTGTCACAGTTAAATACACCACCAAGTAATCGAATGAGTGTGCAAACGTATGTGATTGAGAAAAATATCGCATTGATGAAAGAAGTAATCGAACGCGAGTTATCAAGAGATGGACAAGTGTTCTATTTATACAACAACGTGAAAGAAATTTATAATGTTGCTAGACGTTTACAAAAAGAAATCAAAGGATTAAAAGTAGGTGTCGCACATGGGCAGATGCACAAAGATGAAATTGAAGATGTGATGCTTAAGTTCACCAACAAAGAATACCAAGTATTAGTTTGTACAACGATTATTGAAACGGGAATTGATATTCCTAATGCGAACACGATTTTAATTGAAGATGCCGATAAGTTTGGATTGTCGCAACTATACCAGATCAAAGGAAGAGTGGGACGTAGTTCGCGTTTGGCATATGCCTATTTAATGTATTCACCACGCAAAGCGTTAAGTGAAATAGCGATGAAACGATTAAAGTCGATGAAAGAGTTTGCGAAGTTAGGTTCAGGGTATAAAATAGCACTACGTGATTTAACAATTCGTGGAGCTGGAGATATGCTAGGACCAAAACAAGCAGGGTTTATCGATACGATTGGGATGGATATGTACATTGAAATGCTGAACGAAGCGATTAGTGAGAGTCGTGGTGAAAAAATAGAAGTAAAAGAAGTAGAAGAGAGAAAAGCCAATTTAAAAGTGGATGCGTATATTCCAGAACGCTTTGAACAAGAAGACTTTGAAAAGATTACACTGTACCAACGTTTGGATAATGTAAAAAGCAAAAAGGACTTGTTGAAGATGCAAGAAGAAATCATCGATACGTATGGAAAATTACCAAAAGCAGTAGCGATGTTATTTGAGAAAAAGAAATTGGATATTATGATTAATGAACCACATGTTGCTGGATTTAAAGAGATGAAACAAGAGATGGAAATCGAATTCACAAAAGAGTGGAGCGATCGTATTGATGGAGTGACATTATTTGAAAAAGCGACAACCTTATCTACGGATATTAAAATACGGTATGTAAACCAAAAGATTTATGCGAAAATACCGAAAGGAAGCAATTCTTTGGCTCTATTAATTGAATTTATTTCTATGTGTGCCAAATTAGAAAGAGCGTAAAACAAGTTAAAAAAAGAGCTTTTTGTTCATGTTGAAAGACAGGTAACAAAAAGTTTCTTTTATTATTAAAACAAAAGAAAAGCACACACGATTTAACTGGAAAGATATTCCTAAAAAATCTGTGTCTTTTTTTAGCATTATTTGTAAAAATGTGTATAATAATAAAGAGGTACATATGGTTAAAAAAAGAAGACATAAGATTTCCTATCAACGTGTGGCAATAATGGCAAGTGTAGTACTTTTTGTTATTGTAATGATAGCGCTTGTGTTTCAAAAGACAGAAGAGTCAGTGGTATTTGACAAGAAAGCAGTGTGGATTTCCTATTTAAACATGGAGACGTTAAAAGACAAAAGTGAGAGTGAATTCATTGATGCTTTTGAAGACATGTGTAATAAGGCGATAGAAAACAAGTTAAATACATTGATTGTGCAAGTGCGTCCTTTTCAGGATGCGATATATCCTAGCGAGTTATTTCCAATCTCAAAGTACATTAGTTCGACACAAGATGTTGTGTATGACCCCCTGGCGATCATGGTTAAAAAAGCACATGATAAGGGGTTGAAGTTAGAGGCATGGATTAATCCGTATCGTATTGCATACAACCAACAACAAATCGATTATTTTAAAAGTTATTCTTCCATTGGGGATTGGATTGGTAGCGATCGTGTATTAGTAGAGGGTACACAAGCGATGCTGAATCCACAAAGTGAGGAAGTACGAAAATACATTGTTGAAGGGGTAGAAGAAATCATTACAACATACGATGTGGATGGAATTCATTTTGATGACTACTTTTATATGGAAGCAATGTTCCATAATACGACACAACAACAACGCCAAGAAAATGTGAATGCATTGATAAGAGAAGTGTATTCCACAATCAAAGCGAAAAGTGAGAACATTACAATGGGTATTAGTCCCCAAGGGAATTTAGATAATGCTAGAAATATTGGGGCTGATATTGATACTTGGTTAAGTGAAGATGGGTATGTGGATTATGTTATGCCACAGATTTATTGGACAAACCAGTGGGGAAGTAATAGTGTGACAATGTTTGATGATCGAGTGCAAGCGTACCAAACAATTCATACCAATAAGAATACAAAATTATATGCTGGCTTAGCCCTTTATCTTTGTGGGCAAGATGTCAATGATGATTTTGGATGGCAAAAGCAAAATGACAATTTAAAACAACAGGTAGAAACAGTGAAAGAATATGGATGGCATGGCTATTCGTTATTTGATTATGACAGTCTGTTAGAAGATTCAACAAAAGCGGAACGCTTTAATTTATTACAAGTGATACAATAAACGAATAACTTACATATGCCTCCATGATACTATTGAGGTGTTATATGAAAGAAACAGGAATGGTTAGAAGATTAGATGATTTAGGACGTTTGGTAATTCCAAAAGAAATTCGTAAAATGTACAAAATGAAAGAAGGAGATTCGATTGAAATCTACATTAAAGATGGAACAATCTGTATTCGTAAATACGATGAAACATCTGCTTTCTATGAAGAAATTGTACATATGTGTGATTTATTGAACAATCGTTATCAAAATAAAATCTTTTTCACTAGTGAAGAATATCTGGAAAAAAATGAAATTAAGTTAGATGAAAGCATGCAAGGTAAAGTAAAAGTTCATACCATTACATACTTCGAAAATACAAAAGTATTTGATGATATGGAAGACAGATACAGCGGATGTATTTTACCTGTCATGTCGTATGGAAACTACTATGGAAGCTTCGTTGTGATTTTCGATGTAAGAGAATTAGCCGAAGCAGACGTTCAATGCATTAAATTATTTGCTGATTTATTATCATCGCAACAACATTAATGAATTGATTTGTGGTAAAATACTTCTAGGTGATAAGATGAGACTAGATAAGTATTTAAAAGTAGCTAGAATTTTAAAACGAAGAACAGTAGCAAAAGAATTGGCTGATCAAGAACGTATCATAGTGAATGGTAGGAAGGCAAAGCCGAGTACCGAAGTAAATTATGGAGATCTTGTTTGTGTTCAATTTGGGAATCGTGAATTGACGATTAAGGTGTTAGATACACCGAAACAAGTGAATAAAAACGATGCTGCGCTAATGTTTGAAGTGGTTGATGAGAAACGAATAGTAAAAGAAGAATAATGAAA
Source organism: uncultured Erysipelotrichaceae bacterium (assembly GCA_964370395.1). Lineage (GTDB taxonomy): Bacteria > Bacillota_I > Bacilli_A > Erysipelotrichales > Erysipelotrichaceae > JBGUVL01. The sequence continues at coordinate 16,324 of CAYJIZ010000013.1, read as the reverse complement.
AAGGATGCGAAATAAAAAAATCCCTCGCTTGTGTTATACAAGGACAAGGGATTTCATAATTGCGTCCTTTTATAATAGAAAAGGCATAGAAACAATCGCTAAACCAAATAATACCATTACGACATCAAACGCTCTCACTTTTTTACTAGTTGTAAAGTGAGAAGGGTTTTTGTCACTTAGATAAATGGGATATGTTTGTTGTAAGGTGAAATGCTTGTTTATGTAAGAGCGATAATACGCTCTACCTTCGCTTTGTTTGTATCTTTTCCCATCGAATTGGTATGCAAATTGGGGTGCTAACATGCGATTACCTGCTGGAGCACTACCAATGTAAACTGCTTCAATTTTATGAGGGTAAGAAATGGATTTCTTAATGTACCATAAACCGACAAAAATAAAAATAAGACCTAATCCAAAACACATGACAAACAACAACATACGTTCATTTTCTGTATAAGAAGCAAAACTTACCAAAATACCGAACAATAGAAAGTAACTGGATGCTGCCATTGCATTTCGTTTCGAGTACACTTGGCCTTTCAGACTTAAAAACATCATGAATGAACCAAGGACAATAAATAGGATACCGATAAACATAATACTATCCTCCTTGCTAATTATTATAACAAATTTATTAATAAAAGGATTGTGGTTTAAATGAAAAAGGGAAGTAAGAAGTTTAACATACCATTGTATAAGGTTTGATTGATGGTAACTAATACATTGCTAGAAAAACCTAAAGCCAATAGTAAAAACAATAAAAAGATTCCATATCGTTCGTATTGCATATACGCAAAGTAAGTTTTTTCAGGTAAGATGGAAAATAATATTTTAGAACCATCTAATGGGGGAATGGGAATCAGGTTAAAGACACCCAAACCGATACTGATTATTGCTGTGTATTTGAATACGTTAAGCAAGTATTCTGCTATCGCATTGTATTGTCCCATTGTAAAAGCATTAATTATCACCAATACGACGATTAGCGATAAAAAGGCAATAATGAAATTCATAATGGGACCAGCTAATGCAGTAAGTACCATCCCTAGTTTTTTGTTTTTATAGTAGTTGGGATTTACTTGTACTGGTTTGGCCCATCCAAAGTGAAAAAACAACAAACAAAGGGTCCCTACAGGGTCCAAGTGTTTTAGTGGGTTGAAAGAAAGACGGCCATCGTGTTTCGGGTTTGGATCTCCTAGTACATAAGAGATGAACCCATGCGCCCATTCATGTGTAACAATAGCAATAAGCACTGCAGGAATCGTATACAATAATTCATTCATAATCATAACTCCTTATCATTATAGCCCATTATACACTTTTTTTATGAAAAAGACTATGGGGATTGTCGTTACCATAATCGTTACAATTTATGGTTATCAAATATTCTCCAGTATAGTGAATAAATAAATAAAAATCACTTTAAAAAGGGAATTTACAATATATAGAAATAATTATGTCCTGGGAAATAAAACCAATTTCTATGAATTGATATTTACTATTCGAATGGTTTTATTGTATAATGTGTGTAGATGAAGGAGACATGGGAATGGCGAATGTGAAAAAGCGTAAAAAGAAATTAAATCCATTAGCAAGAACGATGATTCTTTTTATGATGTTACTTGTTTCTAGTGTCTGCTTGTTTAATGTTTTTAATGAAGTAGTATTAACCAAAGACTTAACAAATGAAATTAATAGCGCAAGTGCAGCCCAAGATAAGTTAACACGACAAAAAGAAGATTTATCTACACAAAAGGAAAACTTGAATGATACAGAATACTTAATTCGTTATGCAAGAGCAAAATACTTAGCAACAAAAGACGATGGAGAACAAGTATTCAAATTACCAGAAGAGGAAAAATAAGCAAACCAGTAAATGGTTTGCTTTTTGTTTGTGAATGCATCGATTAAAAAAAGCAAATGCGTGGCATTTGCTTTTGTCTATTTCTGCATCATTTTCCAAATTTGCATCATCATTTTTTTCGGTGCGAATTTCGCTTTTACATAATGGATCTTCGTGAATGTTCCTGGAATTGAAATCATCTTACCATGTTGTGCATCACGAATGGCTTTTTTCACGACTTTATCGGCACTGTAAAGTGGGCGAGTAAACATTGGAGCATGCGCTGCCTTTTTTGGATTCGCTTCTTTAAAGAACTCTGTTTTTACCCAACCTGGGCAAATGACACTAACTTTAATACCATGAGGTTTTAACTCTTGGTACAAAGCATTAGAGAAGTGTAAAACAAAGGCTTTTGTGGAAGCGTAAATATTAAAGTTCAGCAATGGAGTAAAGCTTGATGCGCTTCCCAACTCAATAATGTGTGAACCCTTACCCATATAAGGAATTGCGATATACGTCATATTAACCAATGCTTTCACATTTAAATCAATCATACGATTTACCGTATCCAAATCCATACTAGCGTCTCCAAACACACCAAAACTGGCAGCGTTTACCAAATATTTAATGGTAGGCTGTTCTTGCTTTAAGATATGTGAGAATACTTCAAAACTACTTTCTTTTAATAAATCAAACGAAAATACACGTGTTGGAGTAAGCAAAGAATCTTTTAATTCAAGCAAACGATCTTCTCTTCTTGCGATGACCCATATCTCATCTAAGTTCAAATCGTCAAATTGCTTTGCGAATTCCCTTCCCATTCCACTTGATGCACCACTAATAATTGCAATGTTCATAAGATTGCCTCCTTTATGATGTTTCCTCATAAGAAACATTTGTGATTTTGTAAGCTTGTGCTATTTTTTTTATTTGAATATGATTGGTACCATACTCTACATTCTTATTGTACTCCTTTTGGTATGTACTATGCACAACTATTGCATGACTTTCTTTTTGGTACGTATAAGTGAGTTGTTTTTCTAAAAATCCATATTGAAATACAGCAGGGTAATCTTGCATCACTTGCTTAAAGTGTTGGATGTAATCCTGTATGGAAATGACTTGGTTGTTTTCTTGTATGGTAGCATCTTCACTGAATAGTGTAGAGAAAAGGTGTAGTTGATTATTAGAAATACTTGAAAAGGATAGGTACTTGTAAAAGGATTGCAGCAACAGATGTATCATAACACGCTCTACAAGCAGTGGCTGAATGGCAGGGTATGTCCAATTGGTAGGAAGTTGGGTAAGAAAATGAATGCTTTCAATCTCACTTTCCAAATCCGCAAATTCAAAAATCGTAGCATAATACAACATTCCATACGATTCTATTTCGCTCTCTTTTTTGCGAACGCCATAAACTCCTATTTTTTCAATCTCGAAACGGGTAGCTCCAGTCTCTTCTTGTAATTCTCGATGAGCGCAAGCAGCAATGCTTTCCTGTGTTTCTCTTTTTCCACCAGGGCATTCTAATGTATCTCTTTGTCTATGCTTACAAAACACCCATTGTCCTTTGTATTGTGCGACAATGACACTATATTTTAAGAAATGATCTTCTACTTGTTCATAAAATTGCACAGTCATTTTCTTTCTCCTTTTTTTAATTATACACCACTTAGAAAAGGGAAAAAAGATGGATTTAAGAACTTGCTAGTGTAGGGGTTGTAAAAAATAGTCAATGCGATACAATGATATTGACTAAGTTGGTTAATGGCGAGGTGAAGCAAAGTGATAAATGAGAAATTTAATGCTTTAAGCAAACAAAAACAACTTGCGATTATTAATGCAGGATTAGAAGTATTTGGTCGCAATGATTACAAACGAGCCATTACGGATGATGTCGCAAACAAAGCGAACATATCAAAAGGATTGTTGTTTCATTACTTTAAAAACAAGAAGACATTTTATATGTATTTGTACAATTATTGTATGGATATCATGAAACAATTATTGATGGATGATCGTTTTTATAAAATTGATGATTTCTTTGAACTCTTACATTTTGGAGCCGTACAAAAAATTGCAATTCTCACAAAACACCCGTACATTATGGACTTTGTGATGCGTGCCTTTTATTCCAAAGGCGACGATATCAGCGAAGAGATTAATGTGTTGTTTCAAAAACAACTAAAGAGTGGATTTGAAGAGTATTTCAAACATGTTGATTTCTCTAAGTTCAAAGAAGATGTGAGACCAGAAAAGATTTACCAAGTGTTAATTTGGATGAGTGAAGGATACTTATTAGAAAAAATGAAGTTAAATGTAGGAATCGATGTCGACGAAATCATGGCAGATTTTGAAGGTATCATTTCCTTAGTAAGAAACATGTCGTACAAGGAGGAATACTTATGAGTATGATAGAAGTGAATAACATCACAAAAGATTATGGAGACAACAAGGGAGTGTTCGATGTTAGTTTCCATGTGGAAAAGGGAGAAGTTGTAGGATTTCTAGGTCCAAATGGAAGTGGAAAAACAACAACGATTCGCCAATTGATGGGGTTTATTAAAGCAGATAAGGGAAGCGTTCATATTAATGGTATGGATTGCTTTACAAAAGCGGATGAAGTACAAGCACTTGTAGGATACCTTCCTGGAGAAATCGCTTTTATGGATGAAATGAGTGGAATGGAGTTTATCGAGTTTGTCGCAAAGATGAAAAACATTAAAGACATGAAACATGCCAAAGATTTGATTTCCTTTTTGGAACTAGATCCTCGTGGTAAGATGAAACGAATGTCCAAAGGGATGAAGCAAAAAATTGGTTTGGTTATCGCCTTTATGGATGATGCCCCTATTTTACTTTTGGATGAACCAACGAGTGGACTTGATCCATTGATGCAAAACAAGTTTATTGAATTAGTGGAGCAATCAAAAAAAGCAGGCAAAACAATCTTAATGTCTTCGCACATTTTTGAGGAAGTAGAACACACTTGTGATCGTGTTGTTATTATTAAAGAAGGTAAAATTATTGCGGTTGAAGAAATGGATAAATTACGTAATAGTCGCCATAAACATTATGAAATACGTTTCCAAAACAAAGAGGATGCCGCTGCTTTCGCTACACAATTTCCATCAAGCAATGTACATGGAGTGATGGTAAGAGTATCGTTACAAGGACAAGTGGATGCCATCTTAAAGGCATTAGCAAAGTATAAAGTAGAAGACATTAATGCAAGAACACAATCGTTAGAAGAATTGTTCTTACACTTTTATGGAGGTGAAAAATAATGATTTCAAAAACATTATTCATGAAGGAAATACGCTCCAATTTTAAGGTTGTCATCATCTTTATGGCAATTGTATCTCTTTACTCTTCCATGATTGTTGCTATGTTTGATCCTAAATTAGGAAAGAGCTTAGAACTAATGGCACAAAGTATGCCAGAACTGTTTTCCGCATTTGGAATGAGTGGTTCTGGAGCAACGTTAATTGAATTTGTCGGGAACTATTTATATGGATTTATCTTAGTTGTCATCCCATCTATCTTTATTATTTTGATTACGAATCGTTTGGTAGGACGTTATGTCGATCGCGGTTCAATGGCTTATTTGTTGGCTTCTCCACACAAACGCAGAAGTATTATTTTCACCCAATTTATCGTAATGCAATTAGCGATATTAGCTTTGGTTGTTTATGTGACGTTATTGATTATCGTTTGTTCAAACTTGATGTTTGATCCAGGCATTGATATACAAAAACTAATTGTATTAAATATTGGATTATATGGAGTTTTGACTTTCTTTGCCGGTGTTTGTTTTCTATCAACTTGTATTTTCAACGAAACAAAACTATCGATAGGAATCGGAGCAGGGATTGTGATTTACAGTGTTTTAGTACAAATGCTTTCACAAATAAACAATGCGATGGATTTCTTACAATACATCACACCACTTGTTTTGTTTGATGCGGAAAAAGTAATTGCAGGAAGTGGAGATGCACTACTAGGAATAGTTGCATTGTATGTAGTAGGACTTGCTTGTTCCTTTATTGGAATGCAAGTATTCACAAAAAAAGATTTACCATTATAAAAGAGCGTATGATTACGCTCTATTTTTTTAATTCATAACCAAAGGCGACACTTGCTCCGCCTTCTTTTTTCGCTTTGTACATCGCTTTGTCCGCAATGACTAACAATTCTTCAGCATGGTTTCCATCTTCAGGATAACAAGCTACCCCAATACTAACGTTACAATACGCTTCCCCAGCTTTTAACTTCCAAGGTTGTTTGAAACGATTGTGGATAAAGTAAGCTAAATTACGAATGTTCTCTTTGGATAATGGACCATCGATAATAGCGATAAACTCATCTCCACCATTACGGTAAAACCCATCTTTTAAAAGTGGTAATTCAGAGAAGAACTTACTAACAGCAATTAAGAATTCATCTCCTGCATCATGCCCTAAGCTATCGTTGATGGATTTAAACCCATCGATATCAAAGAATAATAAATATCCTTCGTCTCCATCTTTTGTGTTATTGATGCGATCTTCACAATCCGCAATTAATTTTCTACGATTCGGTAAGTTCGTTAAGGAATCATAGTTTGCCATGTATTGAATCGTCGCTTCGTATTTTTTATTGTCCGTAATGTCAGCACTACTAACCACATGTGCCAATCTACCATCAACCCAACGAAAAGCAGCACTGAATACACGAAACCAAGAACCATCAAAAGCACGTTGGTAATCCCAAGTATATACTTTACTAGGATCTCCTTTTTCATCAATGATGTATTGTTGGGGACAAAATTCACAAGGACCATTTTGTCCAGGGAATAAGATCTTCCAACATTTTTGGTTCATAAATGCTTCTTTTCCTCCATAGGGAGCGGCCATTGATTGGTTAACATACAATATATCGTGTGTATAAAAATCATTAACATAAATATCAATTCCGGTATTGTCTAAAATACTTTCCAAAGCAGTTTGTGCATAACCCAACTTTTTTTGGTAGGCATGAATATCGAAATACTTAGCGATAATCGATGAGTTTATTTGAATTTGCGACAGTTCGCTTTCGCTTAATTGCGCTTTTTCATGATCTACCAAAAAGATAAAGTAGTCAATTTGTAACGACTCATCATTAACACAGATAACATACAGAGAATTGGTTGTGAACAGGCTTAATAGAAAGCGTTCATTCGCATCGTTGTCCTCTTTGTTTAGTAGATAAGTATACGTCTTGCTCATCAGTTTTTTACGAAACTCTGGTCGCAATTGGTATTCCTTAAATGCGGAAATGCATTTCTTTGTAGAGGCACTCTCATTCACTTTGTGAAATGTTTTTGTTTCGTCTACTTCATATACTACGGCATACTTAAAATGAAACGCTTCACATAATAAATCAAGCGCTTCTGCTACTTCGTATTTTTCAACTTGTTCCTTTAATAATAAAGCAACCAATTGCAAAGCTAAACTAGTATCCGCCCTTTCCATAAAGAAACCTCCACCAGACCTATTTATCAAAATATTGTCAATTTTATTTTACACCAAAAGAATTGATAATGATAGCAAAAACCCTACTATTTACTAGGAAATTAAGAGATTTGGTTATATATTTTTCGAAGTTATCCTTAAATAAAGCAATAAAATGTGTTACAATAAATATATAACAACGCGTATTCAATGACGATGTATTGGTAGTTGTCATAGAATGCGCTATTTTTATAGGAGGTATTTGATGTTTGAAGTAGGAGACTGTATTAAACACAATCGTTATGGAATTTGCCAAATTGATAAAATTCGCATGCGTAAAATGAGTAATGGAAAGAAGCGACAGTATTATGATATGCACACATTACAAGGAATTGAAACGCAAATTAGTTCTCCTGTGGATAATGAAGATTTAATTGAGGTTACTTCATTAGAAACAATAGATGAACTTCTTGAAGTGATTACAAAATTACCTTCTGTATGGATTGATGATAACCGCAAACGTGCGGATAAGTTTCAATTATTGCTAAACAAAGGAGATGTCTTTGATTTAGCAGCAATGATTCGTACGTTATATGATAAACGTGAAGAAAAAAGAAACGAAGGAAAATCATTACCAGTAAACGATATTAAAATGTTGGAACAAGCAGAAGAAAAATTACACAACGAAATCGCATTTCAATTAAAGATGGATCCATCCAAAGTAAGTGCGTATATTGCCGATGTGGTAAAAAAACAAAATAACGAAAAATAGTAATCTAAAATAACGTGTGGTTTTAAGATATTTTAGAGCACCCGAAAAATAAAGCCTTAGTAATGAGGCTTTATTTTTTATTTTTGAAAAAAGTCTTTTCTTTTTCTAGCATTCTTTCTTCATACCCATCAATCTTATCATTCAATCGAGCCAAAGTAGTTTGCATCTCTTGCATCCTTTCCTGTAGCTTGTTGCGTTCTTCAATGAGTATGGTCTTTCTAGCTTGGGTCGTATGGCTTCCTTTTTGAAATAATTCCACATATTCAATTAATGCTTCAATCGAAATACCAGCATTGCGCATACATTTGATAAATTCAACCCAATTTAAGTCTTCTTCTTGGTAATCACGGATTCCGTTTTTGCTTCGATTCACTTTTGGAATCAAACCGATACGTTCATAGTAACGAAGGGTATCGGCACTAATGTCATATTTTCTACTAACTTCTGCGATTGTCATAAACTCACCTCTATTGGCATTATAAACCTTGGAGTGGACTCTAGGTCAAGAAAAAATGAAAACTTTATAAATATCAGGTACAATTAAATTACAAGTTTTGTAACAAACAGCAGGGAAGAAACGTTATAGTAGTGAAGGGGTTAGGGTATGAGAGAAAAAGAACTGGAATACATTTACCAAAAATATTATCATAGTTTATTTCTCTATGCATTTTCATTATGTAAAAATAGGGCGGATGCACAAGATATCGTTGCAGAAACATTTTTAAAGGCAATGGTTTGTTACGAAGATGATATTACGAATGTGAAAGCTTGGTTGTATATTGTATTGAAAAATCAATTCATTGATATGTATCGAAAGAAAAAGAAAGTAATAGAAGAAGACAAGTATCCGATGGAATGGATAGAAGATAGTAAAAATTATATTGAAGAAATATTTAAGGATGATCAAAAACGGTGGATGTACAAACAGATTTATGCATTAAAGGATCGTGAAAGAGAAATCATGTTGATGTCGTTAGTAATGGATATGAATGATGAAAGCATTGCCAAGCAGCTGCACTTAGAAAGTGGAAATGTTAGAATCATTCGCTATCGAATAAAACAGAAATTAATTGAAAAAGCAAAAGAGGAGGGTTATTTCTAATGAAAGAGGAAGATAAATTAAAAGCGATGTTAGATACGAGTGATGTAGAAAACGACAAAGCAGAAATGAAAACAATGCATAAAAAAATGAATCGGAGAATTATGATGTTGATGGTGAAAGTGATCGTTGTGATTGCAATTATTTTAGGCGTGGGATATTATGGTACTTCTGCAATCATGAATGCCATCAATTATAAACCAAACGAATTGAGTTTTAAGAAAAGCGACATTGAGGACAATGACCTTTTACAAAATGATCCAACACAAATAATGACTCGTTCTTATGTGCGAATGATGAGTCCTAATATGGATATCGGTTTTTCTTACGATGGGTTTCAAAGCAAAGGGTTTGGAAATTATGAAAGTGCGGTTGTGGTTGTTGAAAATGGATTTAAATCTAACCCAAATCCTTATGCTTTCTATGAAAGCGGTGGGACGATGCGCATCGCACAATCCAAGATAGAATGGGACTTCAATAACTATCGATTGCATGAACTTATTACACCTTTGTCCTACCAGTTTAGTGAAGAAGAAGTGATTGAGAAAAAACAATTTGAACACAAAGTAGAAGATGGTGTTATCTACGATGAGGGAGTCAATTTACTAGTGATGGATCAAGCAAAAATAGATGCAATTAAGGCATTGCCAGAATCTTCTATTTTAGAATGCGCAATCAGCTTTGGAGGATATAATGACATAACAATCATTGACCAATTACGCGAAGAATACCCACAAAGTAAATTTATATGGGCAGCAGTAAATAACGAATATGGTATTTCCTATGGAATTCCTTTGGTGAATACTTATTATTGGGGAAGTCTTGATAAGGTATACCCTGGATTAAACGCGAAAGCGAAAACGGCAAAAGAGTATGAAAAATACTACCAAGCAACATTAGCAATGTACAAAGATAATATGGATTATTACATGATGTTGTATCAATTATACAATCCACTTGATAATGAACAAGAAGCGAAAAAAGCATTGGATCGTAAAATTGAAGAAGCAGAAAAAGGAGTGCCAATTATCGGGGTGCGTTCCTATATGCGCAAAAACGATTTGTTGAAAATGATCGAAGCAAACCAAGTGGAAGGATTGTTGGTGTTGGATGTAAAATTAAGTGAATTCGAAAAATAAAAAAAGTTAGTGATTATCACTAACTTTTTGTTTACCCTTTTGGAACAACAGAAATGATGCGATCTGCTAATACGCTAAATGGCATTGTTTGTAACCATACTTTACCAGGTCCAGTAAGTGTTGCCACAAAGAATCCTTCTCCAGATAAAAATTTATTTTTGATTCCTTTTACGGTTGCGATATCAAAGTGTACACTCTCTTCAAAACAAGCAATGTAACCTTGGTCTACACGAATCGTTTCATTCGGTTGTAATTCTTTTTCAATTAAGTCCCCATCTACTTCTAGAAAAGCTGTTCCATGTCCACTTAACTTTTGTAAGATGAAACCTTCGCCTCCAAAGAAACCAGCTCCTAGTTTTTTGCGGAAAAAGGTTTGTAAGTTAACACCTGTTTCACTTGCTAAGAAAGCAGATTTTTGTGCGATGATTGTTTTTGTACCATCGAAAGTAATCGGTAAAATTTGTCCAGGAAAAGAAGAACCAAAAACGATGTTCCCACCTTCTTTTTCACATGTGTAAGTTGTCATAAAAATGGATTCTCCACTAAACGCACGTGCAATCCCTTTTAAGGCACCACCATTCGTTGAAGTATCCATCATGAAACAATCGTCCATCCATGCCATACCTCCAGATTCTGTAATCATTTTTTCACCATTTTCTAGCGTACAGCTAACGGCTGGTAATTGCCCTCCTATCAATTCGTATTTCATTTAAATTTCCTCCATATTGATATAGTAATCATAGCTTATTTTATGATGATTTCATAGAAAATAATGTTCTTTTTATACGCAATCAGGTAGAATAAAGAAGAGGATAAAAAATCATGTTAAATGTAAAAGATAACACGTACGAACCAAGCTTAAAAGAAATAACAGATTATGTAAATTTTGACTTATTTCCACAATGTGTGGAACATATGTTTGCGACATACCAAGCGTTATTCAAAATTGAATTCAGTAAAGATACATGGGCCAAGGGATGGAATGTAAAGTTTAGAAAAGCAGGAAAATCACTCTGTGTATTGTATCCAAAAGAAAGCTATTTTACTATTTTGGTGGTAGTAGGAAAAAAGGAAAAAACAATCGTAGAAAGTAAGATGCCAACTTTTTCTAAGCGCATGCAAGAAGTATACGAAAATACCAAAGAAGGAATGGGCCAACGTTGGATCATGGAGGACATTCATGAAAAGGATGCATTTTATGAAGACATCTTAACGTTGATTAAGATTAGAAGAGAGACAAAATAAAAGTAAGTTTCCCAAAGAGGTAACTTACTTTTTTATGTTAGATTGGTAAATCCTTTTTTTGAAACCATACAATGCCAATGGTATAAAGAATAATTGCGCTTATTAGCATAATGAGAAACTCGCTTTCATAACCACTGCCAGCGATGATGTTTTTGGTATCAAACAAGGTATTTAAAGTGATGTATTTTAAATAATCTAAGTCATTGGATAATTTAATAAACAAACTTATGACAAAGAAAAACAAAGGAATTCCAGCACCAAAAGTCAAAGAGGCTTTCGAAGTATTAAAAATACAAGAGGAACAAAAACAAATTGAACTAATAACTAAGTGGTACAAGAAAGCACCAATGTTCATTGTTAGAAAAGTATCAACAGAAAGAGCATCTGGTTGAAATGCATTGGCAGCAACAATTCCAACAATCGATGCAATTCCCCACATTACCATTAGGGAAGCAACAAAATACAAAGCACTCGTACATACGATTTGTAAACGAGTTGTTCCTGTGGATAAAAATCCTACTAAACTACCTTTGTCTACTTTCTCAGCAATGAGACGATTTCCTACCATGATGGAATACACCATCGGGAAAATAATAGCCATCAAGGCATAAAAGGAGTTAGACATAAAACTAATTAGTGTTCCATTTCCTGTCAATATGTGGGAAGCAACGGTATTTGCTGTTGAAGTTTGTAAACTGTTCAGTGTTTCAGGTGTAAAAACATTACACATTACAGTTAAAAAAACACATAATACAAGGGTGAAAGCAAATAAGAATTTAATATTTGATTTTGTTATTTGTTTTAAATAAGGAAAGTTAATCATTTTCATTTCCTCCATAAAATTGCATAAAGTAATCTTCAAGAGTGTGTTTTTCTTCTTTTAAGAAACGCACCTTACACTTTGCTAATAATTGTATCAAGTCGTTAATTTGAGCATCGCTAATAGTAAGAATTACTTGTTTATGTTCTTGTTTGTAGAGCGCATCTGGATACGATTGTTTTATGATTGCTAAATCATTTTCATTCGTGAATTCAATTTTGTATGTTTTTCTTTGCGAATGACGCAATTCATCAATTGTGAATTCCTGAATCAATTTACCATTTTTAATGATTCCAACGCGATCACAAGTCTTTTCTACTTCTTCAAATATATGAGAAGACAAAATAATTGTTTTTCCATTCTTCTTTTCTTTCTCAATCAATTCGATAAATTTATTTTGCATTAATGGGTCTAATCCACTTGTTGGTTCATCTAATAATAGAATATCGGGTTTATGCATAAAAGCAGCAACAATACCAATTTTTTGTTTCATCCCTTTCGACATTCGTTTCATTGTCATTTTCGGATTTAATTCAAAATATTGTAGCAGTTGTTCTGCATAAGTAAAGTCCTTCATTTTACGCATTTTTGCAATTAGCTTTAAATAATCAAGGCCACTCATATCATCAGGAAAAGCAATTTCTCCTGGTAAATACCCAAGTGTTTTTTGTATTTCTTTTTGTTGTGTCCAACAATCTTTTCCGTTTATTTTAACACTTCCTGTTTGTGGTTTGCTAAATCCCATTAAATGGCGCATCGTTGTTGATTTTCCTGCTCCATTGGGACCGAGATAACCATAGACTTCTCCTTCTTTAATACACAAAGACACATCAAAAACACCTTTGTTGTTGCCATAGTCTTTCGTTAAATGTTGTATTTGAATTACATTCATAAAGGATGCTCCTTATCTTGTTCATATGATACAGTGTAGAACGATTATGCAAAAAATACAATTGCTATAAAAAAGAAAAAAATGTAATTTTTAAATGTGCTAGACTAGTTTATATCCTTTTCCTACCATTACGCAAAAAGAAAAAGAGGACAGCCCCTCTTTTTCTTTTTTAATGGAATACTTTTGTTAAGTGTTGAGGTGATCCTCAAACTCACTTCTATTTTAATCAAAACACCGAAAAGAAGCAAGTGTTGATTAGTAATCTTTTCTACTTTTAATAAAGTGAAAAACAATCACGAATTTTTAAAATTACAGCATATATATTAGTAGAAGGTGTAAATCATCTTTTAGTAATAGGATGCTTGTTATCAAATGTAGGAAAAACACAAAAAACAAGAGAAAGGAGTCGCAAATGACAAAGGTGAAAACAAGTGGAATACATTGTAGGACTGGCAATCAATTTGGTTCTAGTACTATTACTTATCGAGATCATATTCTTGATATTTAAAAAATAGTGCTAGACTAATTTGTATCCTTTTCCTACCATTACGCAAAAAGAAAAAGAGGAAGGCCCCTCTTTTTCTTTTTTAATGGAATACTTTTGTTAAGTGTTGAGGTGATCCTC
>CAYJIZ010000013.1:0-2315 GCA_964370395.1 uncultured Erysipelotrichaceae bacterium | reverse complement strand
AAACTCACTTCTATTTTAATCGCAAAAGGAAAGGAAAGCAATATGAAATAAAAAAAATTCTTTTTATTGTATATATTTAAACAGTTTTGTTTGCATTACTACACAACAAAATGCTTTTCCTATATAATAACATTAGGAGGTAGTTGTCATGGGAAAAATAGCAGACATTCTTTCAGGAAATAATCACAAATCAACAGTGCCACATATTATGATGTTGTATAATGATTTGTGCAGCCAAATTGAGGAGCTGAAAAAACGTAATGAATGCCCTGATGATCTATGGGAAGTGTATAATGCACATTTAAACGGATTGAAAAAAGATATCATGAAAGAAGGTTCAGAAGACTTAAATAATTTTATAACGTTTCTGGACGAAAATTTCAATAAACTTCCTGAATCTGTTTCTAGCATTATTCAAGATTATTATGATCACCCTGAAAAAAACGCATTGCCAAGAGCAGATTAAACATTTACGTTTAATCTGTTTTTTTATGTAATCATGAATGGTTGTTTTTATGAAAAACTTTTAATGCGAATAGGAAAGAAAAAATAATATAAATAATTAATAAAGTATACACAACAACCATTGGCAAATTATTGTAATTGCTTGGTATGCTCGTATCAAAAAAGATTCCGTAAACAGCTTTTATGGCGATATATAGAAAAAGTAAGGACAACACTTTTAGACGAAAGGATTTCTTTTGTTGCTTCGCTAAATCAAGAGTGTTTTTAATTGCGTTTTCAGCTGGGTCTTCTTCTTTATCTGTTTGTATCTCTTGTTGGTGCATAATGTCCACAATACTGATATTAAGTGCATCAGCTAACGGCTCAATATTGGTGATATCAGGAAGTCCTATCCCGTTTTCCCTTAGTTAAAAATATTACTCTTGTTGATTACTCAACTTTTCCAATAAATCGGTAATATATCTCAATTTCCTGTATTCTTTCGTTATCCTCATTCGTTGTTGCTTCATGTATGAGGATTTTTTCTATCATGGCATTTAATAATGGTGCTGTCAGTTCCTTTGGTACGGAATATTCCTTGATTAACTCAATCCACTTTTCAGCACCTATCATATCCTGTTCCATTTTACTTAGTTCTTCTCTTAGGCTTGTTATCTGCTGTTCCAGTTCTATCTGTTCTTTTTGGTACTTGCTGGACAACATCACAAAATTTCGCTCTGTTATCTTCTCACAGGCTCTATCTTCATACATTTTCGCAAATAAACGGTCAATCTCATTTTGTCTGTTCTCGGCTTTCTTCAATGTACTTGCCTTTTTCTTCTTTTCCCGTATTCTCTCTGCATTGCCAGCTTTCTGTATCTTGTTCAATACCTTTTCTTCGTCCTGCTGTACTGCCTTAGCCCAATACTGCAAGCGTTCCAATACGGCTTGATACAGCACATCATAACGAATGTAGTGCATAGAACAATTACCTTTGCCAAACTGCCCGTAGTAACTGCAAGCATAATAACTGTAAGGCGTTTTATTTGTCTTATTCGTTCCAAATCTCATAGACCAACCACAATCCGCACACTTGACAAGCCCTGCAAAAATCGGCGTTGCCTTTTCCTTTGTCTGTCTGCGTCTTGATTTTATCTGCTCCTGCACACGATAGAACACTTCCTTGTCAATAATCGGCTCGTGAGTGTTTTCTACTCGAAACCATTCACTTTCGGGCTTACGCACTTTCTTTTTGCTCTTGAACGATACCGTAGACTGCATATTGTGAACACTGTTTCCGATATAAACCTCACTTTTCAATATCGCCTTGACATGAGCAATCGTCCACTCATAACGCTTACTTTCGGGTTTTCCCTCAAAGATATGTGCAAAAGTACCGTATCTTGTAAAATTTAGCCATGACGCTGTCGGAACTTTTTCTGCTCTTAACTGCTTTGTGATTTTTGCACTTCCGTAACCTTGATAGGCTAGGGAAAAGATTTTTTCAATAATCCATTTTGTTTCATCATCAACCAACAGTTTTCCTTTGATGTCAGGGTGTTTCTTATATCCTAACGGAGCATAAGCACCGTAATGAGCCCCCTCCGCAAACTTTGTCTTAAATGCTGATTTGACTTTACGGCTTGTATCTCTTGCCACCCATTCATTGATGATGTTCTTAAATGGTGCAATCTCACTTTCGCCTTTTTCGCTGTCTACACCGTCATCAATCGCTATGTAGCGGACATTATGACTAGGGAAATACAATTCTGTATATTGTCCTGTCATAATATAATTTCTGCCAAGACGGGAAAGGTCTGAATGTGTCAACTATGGACTAAAAAAATATGACAGCTAAAACGGCGAAGTTA
>CAYJIZ010000012.1:66705-78643 GCA_964370395.1 uncultured Erysipelotrichaceae bacterium | reverse complement strand
CAAGGCTTCCAGTGTTCTTTTTAAAGTGTCTACTTTCCGTTGACAACTTCATATATTTAGACTTTTTAAAATTACCATTTGATCATATTTTTACGACTAATTATGATTATAATTTAGAAAATCATTATCAGGAGTTAACAGGTGTAGTTGAAGGTGAATACAAAACAACGGAAACGAAGTACAGTATATATAGATATAGAGAGTTTGATGAGAAACGTTTTTACCATATTCATGGTGAGGCGAGATATCCTAAATCACTTTGTTTAGGGTATGAACACTATGCGAATTATTTGAGTAAGATTATGAGTTTGAAATCAAAATGGTTTATTGATGTGAAAGATAAGAAAATGTTTGATTCAAAACTTTTTGAAGAAAAGAATCATGAGGATTGGGTGAGTTATTTTTTGACTCATGATATACATATTATTGGATTAGGGCTAACACAAAATGAAATGGATATTTGGTGGGTGTTGGTATATAGAGCATATCTATACTATTCAAATTATTGTGGTGCGAGAGAAATTATAAATAATAAGATTGTCTATTACTATCTTGGCGATCAGTCAGATTCAAAACAAAAAAGTTTAAGCCGTACAATACTTGAAAACATGAATGTAGAAGTTGTGAGTGTTGCGGTGAAAAAAAGCTATCTCGATGCTTATAATGAAATTCACAAAACTTTAAAATCAAATATGATATACTTAAATAAGGATAAATAATAAGGAGGCTTCCATGAAATTCAAACCCAATTTAGAGATAAATGAAGTAATAACAAATCAACAATTAATAAAGATTTTTAAATGTGCAAATTCAAGTGGAATGCGAAGATCACATGCGACAAATACATTGACAATTATTTCAGACTATACAAAAAACTTTTATACTGATATTTATGATGGTGGAGTTTTAAAATATACAGGGATGGGACTAAAAGGTGATCAAAAGTTAAGTGGGAATCAAAATTTAACATTATATGAATCAGATACAAACAATGTTGATGTTCACTGGTTCGAAGTTTTTTCAAAAAATGAATACACCTACAGAGGTATTGTTAAATTAGTAGGGACTCCTTATATGGAAGCACAAGATGATTTTGATGGTAATTCACGAATGGTTTGGATTTTTCCACTTGCAGTGGTAGAGGAGATACAAGACATCTCTACTAGCCAAGAAATAATGTATAACGAGATGTTGAAACTGAATGATAATATTCCGATGAATATAGTCTCAATTTCTGAAGAAGAAATACCTAGTGCGGAAAGTAAAGGAAAAGGAAAACACTCCAAGAGATCGGGGAAACGAGATTATTTGAAAGAAGCAAAACGGAAAAGTAAGATAGGTATTTTAGGAGAATATATGATCTTAGATTTTGAAAAAGAAAGATTAGCAAAATTGGGTCGAGAAGATTTAGCGGATGAAATTTATCATGTCGCTTCAAAAGATGATTCTGCAGGTTTTGATATTATTTCATTTGAATTGGATGCAGAAGGTACTATTCATAAAAAATATATTGAGGTGAAGACTACTACATCAAGTAGTAAAAGTTCATTTTATATTTCAAAGAATGAATTTGAAGTTATGAAGGACTTAAAAGATCAATATTGGATTTACCGCGTTTATAAAGCCGAATCAAAAAAACCGAAGTTTTATAAGGCTACCTATTATGATCTACAAGAAAAATATGAGTTTATACCGCAAAACTTCATGGTGAAATTAAAACCGATAGAATAAAAAGAATCTTCAGTTTGAAGATTCTTTTCTTTGTATTAGTTTTTCATATACTTCAGTATCAGCAGGGATCCAACATATTGTATGGTCTTTTTTTGTTACGTCGATCCACCTTATTTCACTATGATTAAATAGTTCAAGCTCACCTTTTTTTATAGTACAGATGAAACATTCCATTGATAGATGAAATGTGGGATAGTGGTATTCAACTTTGTGAAAAAAGGAATCAACACTGATTTCAAGATTTAATTCTTCTTTAATTTCTCGCTTAATCGCATTTTTTGAACTTTCATTATGCTCAATTTTCCCACCTGGAAACTCCCAATATCCAGCGTATTCACCATCCATTCTTTTGGCGATAAGCACTTTTTTGTCTTTAATTATTAATGCTGCAGCTACATTTATCTTTTTCATAATTTTACCTTTTCTATGACTATTCTTTATTTATATAATTCTAATTTTGATGAAAGAATTTTTGCCATTTCTTCTCGCATTGAAACTGGTTCGATGATTTCGCAAAAATTTAAGTATTGTAAAGCGAAGTATAGCATTCCTTGTTGTGTTGATTTAATTCTAGTGAAAAAGAAGTTTTCGTCTTTGTCATCTTTGTGAATCACAATGTTTTGACCAAATTGATCAATTACATCATCTAGCATACGTTTGTGGCATCGCAAGTAAATAGACACGATTTCACCACTGAACATAAACTTCTTTGATTTAGAATATTCATATGGATCAATAGGCAATTCTGTCTTTTTAACATCTTCTTGCGTAATAATAATATTCTTCATTTTATCTATACGATAATAACTTAAGTCTAAGTAATTACCACTTCTACATAGAAGATAAAGATTATCATTTTCTTGAATTATATGATAGGGGTGCAGAGCGTATTTTTTATTGCGTTTCGTAATTAGGTTTTTGTTGTAATCATAAGTTAAATAGTCTGTCTGGATTATTTTCTTTTTTTGAATTGCATCTAATAGTATATCCACATTTAAAAGTAACTCCTTATTTTTGGTTTTTCTGGAATTACTAATATAAACTGAGTTTGAAAAAAAGTTGCTCTTATACTTACTTTGTTGCGAAGTTAATTTCTTTATCAAATCCATAGAAGCTTTCTCAGGAATAAAATGCGAAGAATGGATACAATTGCAAAGTAAATGTATTTCACTATCTTCAAAAATGCGATCTCGTAAATAATATCCTTTTCTATTTTCGCTATATGTTTCAATATCGATACCAAAGTTAATTAATGAATCAATATTACTTATGATGGTTCTTCTATCCACATCAATATTATAAATACTCGCTAAAAGTTGCGAAATTTTTGGACATGATAAAATATTGTTTTCATCAGAATAGGTTTTCAAGATATGATAAATCGCTAGTGAATAAATACGATTGTCTGCCATATATCATCAACTCCTTTTCTTTATTGTATCACTTTGTTATTTGGTATACAAAATTTTGTATACCAATTGTATTATGATGATAACGTAGAAAAATAGAAAAAGGAGGTTACACAATGATTTTAGCTATCTTATTTATTTTAGCAATTTTGGGTATTTGTGAAATTGAAATTAGAATGAAAAGAGCAAGAATGAAAAGAGATCCTAATTATAGAGTGAAAAAATTTTAAAGGAGAGTATAAGTATGGCATATTTTACGATAACTGGAGTGCAATATCAATTTGGAGCAGAAGCTTTCAATATTGGACAAAAAGTATATTTAGAAAAAGATGAAAAAAACGAATTTGATGCAGAAGCAATTATTGTTTATAGTGAAAGTGGAATGAAGTTAGGACACGTAGCAAATAGTGTAAGAACTGTTGCGAAAGGCACACACAGTGCTGGATGGATTGCACATTTGCTTACTACTTCAAAAACTGCTCAAGTACTGTTTATAATTGGTAATTCAATAATTGCAGAAATTTTAGAAAAAAACACATAATTATAACATAACAAAATCTCATAAAAAGTGAGATAATATTAACAGTGAAGATCATTAAATAATGAAAAGGAGAGTATCTATGAGAGATAATTTATTTAAAGATTTAAAGAATTTTTATCCAGTTTCAAAAACCCTTCGTTTCGAGTTAAAACCTATGGGGAAAACACTTGAACATATTGAATTAAGTCAATTACTTGAGACAGATGACAAAAGAGCATCCGAGTATATTAAAGTGAAGGGATTAATAGACGAGTATCATAAACTGTATATTAGTGAGCAGTTATCAAATTTTGAACTTATTGGATTAGAAGATTATTATGAACTATTTATTAAGAGTAATAGAGATGATAAAGAAGAAAAAAATAAGGAGAGGTTAGAAGATAGTTTTAGAAAACAAATAGCAAATCAATTAACAAGTTCAGAGAAGTATAAAGACTTGAGTAAAGCTAAACTTATTGATGAATTTTTAGTCAATTATTTAGAAGAGCAAAAAAGATTTGAAGAATTAGATATGTTAAAGATGTTCAAAAATTTTACAACTTATTTTACAGGTTTCTTTAAAAATAGAAGTCATATTTATTCGAATGAAGAGAAAAGTGGAACTTTATCATATCGATTAATAAACGAAAATCTACCATTTTTTATTAATAATATGAAGATATTTAAATTAATTCAAAAATCCATTACAGAATTGAATTTAAATGAAGGTGAAATAAATTTATTAACTAATAACAGGTCATTAGAAAGCATCTTTGAAGTTACAAATTTTAATCATGTTTTAACACAAAAAGGAATTGAGCAATATAACTTGCTGATCACAGGTTATAAAGAGGAAGAAAAACAGATAGAAGGTCTGAATAATTACATCAATAAATACAACCAGCAAGTTGATAGATCAAAACGTATTCCTAAGTTAAATGTTTTGTATAATCAAGTCCTAGCTAGTCATCAATCTTTTTCTTTTTCTTTAGATAGCTTTAATAATGATGGAGAATTGATGGAATCAATTATTGCATATCATCATAAAATTATGCAATTTTGTTTTCATGAAGAAAAAGAAATTGTTGGTGAACTATATCGCAGAGTTGAAGAATTTGATCTAAATAAGATTTATATTAATAGTAAATCTTTGTCATCATTTTCTAATTTGATATTTAAAGACTGGTCTATTTTACCAAAAGTTTGTGAACTACTGTATGATGAAAATAACTTGAAAGACAAGCAAAAAATTTCCGTTTCTTATCTTGAAAAAAGAGCGGCTTCTTTGAAAAAAATAGAGATGTATTCGTTTTTTGAGCTATTGAATGGTCTAAAGGATTTCAATTTTGAATTAGTTGAATCATTTCTAGATTATTTTAGAAAGATAAATGAAAATCATGATTATTTTAAAGAGTTATCAGATAAATTCGAAAAAATTGATCAATTATTTGTTACGATAAATCCATTGGAAAAGAAACTGTTGTTACAAGAGGATAACATTGAAATTATAAAACAATATTTAGATGAGTTAAAAGCTTATCAACAATTTGTTTTTAGTTTAATACCTATTAATAAATCTTTTGAAATGGATATGAATTTCTATTCTGAAATATTAACAATTGGACAGATATTAGAAATTGTTAGTATTATCTATGATAAATCGAGAAATTACTTAACGCAAAAACCGTTCTCAACAAGTAAAATGAAATTGAATTTTGACAACCCAACATTGCTAGATGGTTGGGATGTAAATAAAGAAAATGATAATTCGGGAATTATCTTTGAGAAAGACGGTTTGTATTATTTAGGTTTATACAAAAAAGGGAATCGCAACTTATTTAATAAAGATCTTCCTGAGGATGAAGATTACTTCAGAAAAATGGATTATAAGTTATTACCAGGGCCAAATAAAATGTTACCGAAAGTATTTTTCTCAAATTCTCGTAGAGATGAGTTTGGCGTAGACGACACTTTGTATCGAAAATATAAAGAAAAAAAACACATCAAGAGTAATGAAGACTTTGATTTGCATTTTTGTCATGAATTAATTGATTTTTATAAGAAGGCAATTAATCAACATGAGGATTGGAAAAAATTCAATTTCATTTTTAGTGATACATCAACATATAAGGATATTAGTGAGTTTTATAAAGAAGTTGAAAAACAAGGTTATAAAATTGAGTTTAGAAATATTTCCAAGAAGTATCTGATGAATTTGGTAGATGAAGATAAAATGTATTTATTTCAAATTTATAACAAGGATTTTTCTGAATTCAGTAAAGGTTCTCCAAATTTGCACACTATTTATTGGAAAGCTTTGTTTGATGAAAATAATTTAAAAGATGTCATTTATAAATTAAATGGTAGTTCTGAAATATTTTATAGAAAAGCAAGTTTGCCTACGATTGTTGCTACTCACCCTGCAAATGAGAATATCAAAAATAAAAATAAATTAAACAATAAAGAAAACAGTATTTTTGACTTTGATTTAATAAAAGACAAGCGATACAGAACGGACAAGTTTTTCTTTCATGTCCCAATCACAATGAATTTTAAAGCGAAAAACCAATATAACATTAACGAGTATGTGAACAGTAGTTTAAAAAATTCTGATGATTTTCACGTAATTGGTGTAGATAGAGGAGAAAGAAATTTAATTTATGTCTCCGTTATTGATAAAAATGGAGATATTGTAAAGCAGGAATCTTTAAATACGATCATATCTTCAGTAAGAGGTAAAAATGCATCTAAAGAGGAAACGTTTGTAACAGATTACCAACAATTATTGTCTGATCGTGAAAAGAAGAGAGATTTGGCTAAGAAATCATGGAAAACAATTGAAAATATCAAAGAATTAAAAGAAGGTTATATTAGCCAAGTAGTGAATAGAATTGTTGAACTGATGTTTGATTATAATGCCATTGTTGTTTTAGAAGATTTAAACTTAGGATTTAAGAATTCGAGAATAAAAGTCGACCGTCAAGTGTACCAAAAATTTGAAAAACAATTGATTTCAAAATTAAACTATTTAGTTATAAAAAACAAAGAGTTTGGCGAAGGTGGACATTATTTAAATCCTCTTCAATTAGCAAATCAGTTTGAAAGCTTTAAGAAACTTGGGAAGCAAACTGGGGTATTGTTTTATATTCCTGCTTGGAAGACAAGCAAAATTGATCCAATTACGGGGTTTGTTGATGAGATTCGACCAAAATACGAAAATAAAGAGAAAGCACAAAATTTTATTGACACTTTTGTTGATATTATCTTCAATGAAAAAGATGGCTATTATGAATTTCTAATTGATGATTATTCTAAGTTCACAAACCGTTCTTTTGGAATAAAGAAAGATTGGGTGTTATGTAGTTATGGAAATAGAATTGAAACATTTAGGGATAAGGAAAGTAATAATAATTGGAATACTAAAGAAATTGATTTGACAAAACAATTTGATTTGCTTTTCGAAACATATAATGTTGATAAGAATAATTTAAAAAGCTCGATTTTGGAAATTGATGAACCACAGTTTTATATGGAATTTATTAAATTAGTGAAATTATTATTACAGATGAGAAATAGTGTTCCTCATTCAGAAATTGATTACCTAATATCACCTGTAAAAGATAAGTTTGGTAAAGTTTTTGATAGTAGAAAAGAAGATGTTAAATATCCAATTGATGCGGATGCTAATGGAGCATACAATATTGCTCGAAAAGGATTGATGTTAGTTGAACAAATAAAAACAAATGATTCAAACGAGAAAATGAAGTGGAGATTAAGCAACTTAGATTATTTGACTTATGTTCAAGAAAAACATTGGAAATAATAATGGAAAGTTACATTAGAATATCAAATATTAATGATTTTATATTCTGCCCTATATCAATTTATTTCCACAATCTTTATGATAATCTGGAAAAGAATACTTATCAAAATACAAGCCAAGCCGAGGGGACATTTGTTCACAAGACGATTGATTCACAAAAGTATTCGAATAGAAAAGATATTTTAGAAGCAAAAGAGGTTTTTAGTGAAGAATTAAATCTGTTTGGAAAAATAGATATCTATAACAAACAAACAGGTGAGTTAATTGAAAGAAAAAAAGAAATAAAAACGATTTATGACGGATATATTTTTCAACTGTATGCGCAATACTTTTGCTTAATTGAAATGGGTTATCAAGTAAAAAAACTAAGTTTATATAGCTACAAAGATAATAAAAAATATAAAGTTGAACTTCCTAATGAGGATTTAAAAATGTCGAATGAGTTCAGATTAACATTGAAAAAAATGAACGAGTTTAATCTGAATGATTTCATACAGAATAATTCTAGCAAATGTGCTAATTGCATTTATTTCAATAGTTGTGATCGAGGTATCAATTATGATGAGTGTGAAAGACTTTAACAATAAACAAATTGTCTTTGTAAATGGTAGAAAAGGTGAAAAGTTCGCCTTTTCTAATGATAATCTAGTTATAAAGGATGAAGAAGGCGAGATTATACATCAATCTACGTGTTATCAATTATTTTCACTATATATTATTGGGCATTTCGTAATCACGTTAAAATTAATTGAAAAAGCAAAAAAATTTGGATTTTCTATTGTTTTAATGAGTTATTCATTTCGGTTAGTAGAAACTATAAACTGTGGTTTACAAGGAAATTACTTACTGCATCAAAAACAATATTTTAATCAGAATGAGGAAATTGGAAAATTAATTATAATGAATAAAATAAAAAATCAAATAGTGCAACTCAAAAATCGCAGAGATCATTC
The DNA here is from genome assembly GCA_964370395.1 of uncultured Erysipelotrichaceae bacterium. Lineage (GTDB taxonomy): Bacteria > Bacillota_I > Bacilli_A > Erysipelotrichales > Erysipelotrichaceae > JBGUVL01. Next base: position 70,207 of record CAYJIZ010000012.1, on the reverse strand, counting down.
TTTAGCAAAATTAGTAAATGAAATGGATGAGTTACTTATTGAATTAGGTGCGCAAAATGAATTTTACTCAATAATGTCAATAGAGGGATTGGCAGCAAAGAAATATTTTAAAAGTTTATTTAAGGACTATGATTGGATAGGTAGAAAACCACGAACAAAGATTGATCCAATTAACACTGTATTAGATATAGGTTATACATTATTATTTAATTTTATAGAGTCACTAATAGATTTATATGATTTTGATGCCTATATAGGTGTATTTCATAAACAATTTTATAAACGAAAATCTTTAGTTTGTGATTTGATTGAACCCTTTCGGGTAATTATAGATGATGCGACTATTAAGGCATTTAATTTAAAGCAATTCAAATATGAAGATTTTGCAATCTATAATGATCAGTCTGTTTTAAAAATTAAACTAGCATCAAAGTATGCTAATGTTTATCTAGAAGCTATTATTGATAATAAAAATGAGATATTTAAGTATATTCAATCCTATTACCGATGGTTTATGAAGTCACAAGACAATTCACTATTCCCACATTATGAATGGAGACGCAAATGGTAATTATTAGTTATGATATAAAAAGCGATAAATTACGTACCAAGTTCAATAAATTTATTAAAAAATATGGGTATAGAATGCAGTTCTCAGTATATAAAATCACCAATTCAACTAGAATACTAAATTTAGTATTATGTGAGATCGAAAATAAGTTTGAGCCATTGTTTTCGAATGCAGATAGTGTTATTATTTTTAATATCCCTACAGAGAAAATTATTAGATATGGATATGCAAAAAATGAAGAAAATGATATTATAATCATAGATTAAACGCAAACCTTAGTCTTAACATAAAAAAAGAAAATTTTTTTAAGTGTTGGACCTATATTTGCTTAATCTATCTCTTTAAAAACTATGTTATTGAACAAAATTAACTTAAAATCCCAAAAATACTGTGTTTTTTACCACTTTGTGGTTTAATAACATAGTTTAATTTCTACTATTGTAGATTCCCTGCCGTTTGGGACGCTAAATTATTAGTTTAATAACATAGTTTAATTTCTACTATTGTAGATTGCTAATAACTTAATTTCCATTTTTACAGTTTAATAACATAGTTTAATTTCTACTATTGTAGATATAGAATACCTCCTGAAATTAATATAGGTTTAATAACATAGTTTAATTTCTACTATTGTAGATGATTTACCAAAAAGGATGTGATCACTGAGTTTAATAACATAGTTTAATTTCTACTATTGTAGATGAAGGAGAAATGACAACGTAACATATTCGTTTAATAACATAGTTTAATTTCTACTATTGTAGATTGATGTCAACGGTAACATTGTTGCTACGTTTAATAACATAGTTTAATTTCTACTATTGTAGATAAATTCAAAACGACACCCTCACACACGTTTAATAACATAGTTTAATTTCTACTATTGTAGATTATTTGAATAAGCCTAGTTCTTCAAGTGTTTAATAACATAGTTTAATTTCTACTATTGTAGATTCTGCATTGTTATAGTACTTAACAAACTGTTTAATAACATAGTTTAATTTCTACTATTGTAGATAATGTTGAAACATATAACGAATTTTATTGTTTAATAACATAGTTTAATTTCTACTATTGTAGATACGTCCACGTATTCGCGTTTGAATACGTTTAATAACATAGTTTAATTTCTACTATTGTAGATATGCTAGGCTTACGCATACCAAATTTGTTTAATAACATAGTTTAATTTCTACTATTGTAGATAATTAACTCTGATTGATTAAATTGAATATGTTTAATAACATAGTTTAATTTCTACTATTGTAGATAAGATTTCATTTTATTGCTTGACTATATGTTTAATAACATAGTTTAATTTCTACTATTGTAGATTTCATAAAGGAGTATCTATGCAAAACAAGTTTAATAACATAGTTTAATTTCTACTATTGTAGATGTTTAAGCGTGCAATGCAAAATGGTGGGTTTAATAACATTGTTTAATTTCTACTATTGTAGATTTGCGCCTGCAGAGTTGTACATTGCTTCGTTTAATAACATAGTTTAATTTCTACTATTGTAGATACATGCAAAAAGTTTTCAATATGAAGAATACGTTTAATAACATAGTTTAATTTCTACTATTGTAGATCACATTGTATAAGACAAGTCAAGTATCGTTTAATAACATAGTTTAATTTCTACTATTGTAGATGACAGAAACAAATATTGGATAAGCGCAGGTTTAATAACATAGTTTAATTTCTACTATTGTAGATAGCTACCTTTCACGTTAGTTTTATGAAGTTTAATAACATAGTTTAATTTCTACTATTGTAGATTCCACTAAGAGTTTGCGCTCTTTTCACGTTTAATAACATAGTTTAATTTCTACTATTGTAGATATGAAATCAATAATTCCTGTGAAAGTCATGTTTAATAACATAGTTTAATTTCTACTATTGTAGATAAATAGAGAGAGCGATAACTCTCTCTAGTTTAATAACATAGTTTAATTTCTACTATTGTAGATAATACGTCTTATAAGCATTGCTTGTAGGTTTAATAACATAGTTTAATTTCTACTATTGTAGATCATAGGTCACATACACTTTGTACGTGTGTTTAATAACATAGTTTAATTTCTACTATTGTAGATGATACGTCCCTCAATTCCGATTAGCGCAGTTTAATAACATAGTTTAATTTCTACTATTGTAGATGTTTAAGCGTGCAATGCAAAATGGTGGGTTTAATAACATTGTTTAATTTCTACTATTGTAGATTTGCGCCTGCAGAGTTGTACATTGCTTCGTTTAATAACATAGTTTAATTTCTACTATTGTAGATACATGCAAAAAGTTTTCAATATGAAGAATACGTTTAATAACATAGTTTAATTTCTACTATTGTAGATAATTAACTCTGATTGATTAAATTGAATATGTTTAATAACATAGTTTAATTTCTACTATTGTAGATAAGATTTCATTTTATTGCTTGACTATATGTTTAATAACATAGTTTAATTTCTACTATTGTAGATCATCTAGGACTACATACTTGACCTTGTACGTTTAATAACATAGTTTAATTTCTACTATTGTAGATCCGATTGCATAACGCAAGAAGTCGGCGTGTTTAATAACATAGTTTAATTTCTACTATTGTAGATGTCGTCATCCGAGTATGTGTATAATGAGTTTAATAACATAGTTTAATTTCTACTATTGTAGATTTCATACATAATTTTAATTTCACTTTGTTTAATAACATAGTTTAATTTCTACTATTGTAGATATAGCACCCTCAAACAATCCCCAAATAGTTTAATAACATAGTTTAATTTCTACTATTGTAGATAGACTGGGCTTACGCATACCAAATTTCAGTTTAATAACATAGTTTAATTTCTACTATTGTAGATTGGAATTTGTGGAACTGGAATAGGGTGTTTAATAACATAGTTTAATTTCTACTATTGTAGATA
>CAYJIZ010000012.1:0-66605 GCA_964370395.1 uncultured Erysipelotrichaceae bacterium | reverse complement strand
GTTTAATAACATAGTTTAATTTCTACTATTGTAGATAGGTTGTAAGCGTACTCCCAAATCATGTCGTTTAATAACATAGTTTAATTTCTACTATTGTAGATTATACTCTATTATAAACTGCTTTTTTCGTTTAATAACATAGTTTAATTTCTACTATTGTAGATGTTTGTTGCTAACTCTTTGTACAGATGTTTAATAACATAGTTTAATTTCTACTATTGTAGATGTTATTGACACCGTAAATTGAAACATAAGTTTAATAACATAGTTTAATTTCTACTATTGTAGATGCGAAAAATATCGATACAACAGCTAGCGTTTAATAACATAGTTTAATTTCTACTATTGTAGATCACGGTTACAAGCATGCAAAAGGGGAGGTTTAATAACATAGTTTAATTTCTACTATTTCATACCTGTCGGTGCGTACCATTTCTTTCAATTGTTCATTGAGACAGAGAAGGATACCGCTTAGTAATTATTTTTTACTTGAGCCTAAAGATATTTCATCATAATAAATAAAAACTCAAATTCTATCGATGTGTCAATAATAGAACTTGAGTTTTTTTAACCTTTTTAATTGATTTTCTATTTTAATTATTTCAACTCCAAATAAATCTTATTCATCAATATCCTAAAATCATCAAAACTTTTAATCTTAGCCAACTGTGCAGAATAAGCATCTGACGAACAAATATTAATTATGATTTGATAAATCAAATTTAATATGTCGACATCTTCTTTTGCAATCGCAAACAAGAAGATAGATTTTATTTTTTTACCTTCCCAATCGATTGGATTGTTTAGGTTCATAAAATAGATGTTTGATTTGAATGTTGAATTTTTTGTTGCGTGAGGGAGTGCGACACCACTATCAAAGGCTGTTGATATTAATGCTTCACGCTCCATTACTTGTTCAAAGTAATCATCTGGTGTGATTCCAAAAGAATGCAATTGATCACAGATGTACCCAATGCTTTCTTGTTGTGTCAAAGCCGTTCCATCAAAAATCGTTGTTTTGTCACTAAAGAAATAATGGAATAATTGATTAAAATGCAATTGTTTCTTTTCTAAATAAATGCTTTGAATATTAGAATTAATGTTTTTCAAATCAATCGGTGTGACAAATGGATTAATAATGCAACACTTGATTTCATCCAAATGAATGTGTTGGCTTGTTGTGATTAAAAAATCATAATGCTTTAATGATAGTTTATTAAAGTCACCATAATTATCAATACTAGTAATTGTTACTTTTCTTTGGTCTACGTTTTTAAGAATAAGTTCTTTGATGTTTTTTGCGATGGAGTATCCTTCAATTGTGTAAAGCAATACTTCCACACTATATTCATGTAATAATGTCTCTTTGATGTTTTTTAATGGATTGATTAAATACACAACAAAGAAGCTGATTTCTTCCTTGCTAAATTGTTGTCCAAGATGTTTTGATAGTTGCTTCGCGATATAATATGCGACATCAAATAGGAAAGTGTAGTTTAAACGGATATATTCTAATAAAGGGTTATTGGAAGTAACACCGTTTTCCATACGTAATAAAGCAATTTTGATATGAATTAAAAAGTCCAATATCAATCTTTCGTGTGCACTGATGTCCAGTGAGAAGATGTCTTTCACATCCATTAAAATATCTGATAAGATCGGGTAAAGTGGATCGTTTTCATCGGTTGATTCTTTGATTACTCGTTCTTGTTTCTCCATCGCAATTAAAGGCAATATCGCATCCATCATTTGATGAATGAAGTATTGCTTTTTATTTGGTGTTAACTCTTCCGTGACTGTTTCAATGTAGTCTTTAAAGTTAGCTGGAATGCTTACTTCCTCACTTACGCATAATACCTGTTGGTTATGGTATGACTGTTCAAGAAAGATACTAGTGAAGATTAATATGTCCTCAAAAGAAAGGTATCGTGTGTATTGTCTCACGCTGAAATAGCGACGAATTAAGGATGCGATTTCATTTAACTCAGTATTCGCAAAGCATTCATCAAATTTTTCAAAATTCTTATAATGTCCTTTTACTTTCAAATACGCATGCAGCATTTTACCGCATTGTAATTCGCTTCCACTTACGATAATAAATTCTTGTTTCTTTTCGATAAAAACATTGTAGTAAGGGTATTGCATCATCTCGTTTTTAATCGTGTTAATATCGTGCATTAGCGTATATTCAGAAATATGGTATTGATCCGCTAAATCGTAGAAATGATAGGAATGCAGGGGATTGCTTAAAAGTTCAATCATGATTCTTGTGACTCTTTCTTCGCTACTCATGATGGCTTTGATTTGTTTGGAATCCAATGAAAATAAAGAAGTGTTAAGTTTGTATCCATAGTACTTGCTGGAAGTAATGATTTCTTTTTGGTATTCTTTATTGATGTTTGCGATATCATTACGAATCGTTCTAAGACTAACTTGAAATAGGGAAGATAGTTCCTTCCCTGTTTGCCACTCATTGAAATCGTATAAGTGTTGTAAGATGTCTTTTTGTCGTTGTATAAGATTCATAGAAATCACCTATTTCAGTATAAAGATAAAGCTGTGATTTGTATACTGTTTATAACATTATAATATATGCAAAATTTGTAAGATGCAATAAAAGGATTACACAAGTAGGATGTGCAATCTTTTTATTTGCTTATTGCACATCCTACTTGTGTAAAAGAAGATTTGTTTTGTATGGCTTTGAAAGGTAAAGTTTAGGTAAAGATAAAAATGGGAGGAATAATTAAATGAAAAAATTAGAAGATTTTTTATCTAAATGGCTTCTTCCGATTGCCGCTAAGCTGGAACAAAATCCACAAATGGCAGCAATTAGAAGAGCGATGATGACACTAGTTCCTGTTACACTAGTTGGAGCAATCCCTACGTTGTTTATCCAATTGGGTGGAATTGAAGTGTTTCCAGATGCAGTACGTGAAGCAATTTCATACATGGGGCAAATCACTGCACCGATGGCATTTCCAACAATGGGATGTTTGGCTTTGTATGTTGCTGCCTTTATCGGATATTACTATGGGGAACAAAGAAAAGTTTGGAATATTGGAGCGATTGTATCTTCTTTAGCAGCTTTCTTAACCGTAGCTACATTAACAGATCCAGATACAGGAGCTACCATTACTAGTTACTATGGAGGTACAGGGATCTTTGTAGCAATTATTGTTGGGTTATTGTCAGTTGAAATTTTACATATTTTTAGAAATAAGTTAAATTTCACAATTAACTTAGGACAAGGGGTACCTACTCCTATCTTACGTAGTTTTGAAAACTTATGGCCAATTTTATTCTCGTTAGTTATTATTGCGGTATTAAAATTTGGTATCGAGTCAGTGAGTGGGGTTGCTGTCGTAAAATTAGTGGAAACAGCATTGTCACCACTAACTGCTTCAGTGAATACATTACCAGGAATCTTATTTATCTTATTTATGATTCAGTTATTATGGTGGTTTGGAATTCATGGGTATGCTGTTATGTCACCTGTTTTCTTAGGGGTAGCATTTGCGAATGCGGAAATTAACGCAGCTTATGCGGCAGGGACATCAGAAACATTTATGATTGTAACGCCAGACTTCTTTTGGAACTTAGCCTGCTTAACAGGTTCAGGGTTAACGGGTTGTATTTGTATCTTAATGGTGTTCTCAAAATCAAAACGATTCAAAGCGATTGGTCGTTTGTCAGTCATTCCTGAATTCTTTGGAATTGGGGAATCCGTAATCTTTGGGGTTCCTGTTATGTTGAATCCAATTATGTTCATTCCTTGGATATTGTCTTCACCAATTGCTGCCGTAATTGGTTGGTATGCATTGGAATCAGGATTCATGAATCCATTTGTGATGGTTAGTCCTTATATACCATTGCCGTTTGGAGCACTTGTTGCTTGTATGGACTGGAAATACTTACTTGTGTTCGCCGCAATTATCGGTGTGATTTGTTTATTGTATTATCCATTCTTTAAAATTTGTGAGAAACAAGCATTGTTGTCAGAAGAAAAAGCAAAACAAGATACACGTACATTAGAAGACGTTGTCTTTGATTTCTAGAGAGGTATTCATATGAAAATATTATTAGTATGTTATGGAGGGTTATCGACTTCTGTATTAGTGAACAAAATGGTTCAAGCAGTAGCAGAATCAGATAACTTAAAGGATCGTGGAATTGTCATTGAAGCTTGGGGTAAAGAAGAATATTACAACAAGTTAGATGATACAAAAGTTATTTTATTAGGGCCACAAGTTTCGATGATTCAAGACGAAGTAAGAAAAGTAGCCTTAGACAAAGGATACGATGTGCCAGTTATCGTAATTGATAAAGAGCACTATGCAGGAATGGAAGCAGTACCTGTATTATTAAGCGCGTTCGACGCGATGAAAGCACATAAAAAAGCGTAAAACATAATAGCACTAGGCAAATTTGCTTAGTGCTATACATGCAGAAAGGAAACAATTTATGAATGAACAAGTTATGTTACAAGCCTTCTCTTTAATTTCAGATGCAGGAGAGGCATCTTCAAAGTTTATTGCAGCGATGCAAGATGCTGAAAATTATGCTTTTGATAAAGCAAATGAGTTAATGAAACAAGGGAATGAATCACTTGTGAATGCACATCAAAAACAAACACAATTGTTGCAAGAGGAAACGCGCGGAAATGGAACTGAAGTATCCTTGTTGATGGTTCATGCGCAAGATCACTTAATGAATGCAATGGTACTAAAAGATGTGGTAACTTCTTTTATTCGCTTGCATGAGAAAGTAGCGAGATTGGAGGCAAAATAATGAATGTTGTGGAAATGAAGGATATTCATTATCCCGTTGAATATTTAATGTTTCAATGCCGAAATGATGAAGAAGCAAAATTGTATTTAAGTAAAAATGATATTTGGACAAAAGAGTTAGCAAAATTCAAAGGGTTTGTTTCCTCCTCTTCGTTTATTAATCATCATAATCCTGGGGAAGTACATGTGATTATTATTTGGGAAACGTTAGAAGATTGGTTAAGCATACCAAAAGAAGAGTTAATGCGTATTAGTGCATTATTTGACGAAGCGTTTGGACTACCTTATGAAAATGGTCGTCGTATTCATAATGAAACGAATTTTGGATTGCATAAAGTAAGACACTATGAGGTGCGAAGATAATATGAAAACGATGGTATTTGTAGGTTCCCCTAATCGTGATGGGAATACGATGAAATTAGTAAATGAAATGGTATCCCATCTAAATGGAGAAGTGGAAATAATTAATGTATTTGATTATTTGCATATTAGTCCATGTATTGATTGTGGCTATTGCCATAAAAATTATGGATGTGTATACAAAGATGAGTTTAACGATATCTTAGAAAGAAGTTTCGATGTAGATTGTTTTATTGTTGCTAGCCCAATGTGGTTTGGTAATGTAAGTGGACCGATGATGAATTTCTTCTCTCGTTTACAAACCATTACATCAGGTCATATCTTTCGCAAGGATTTGTCACACAACTTTGATAAAGCTGGTGTCTTAATCGCAACAAGCAAAGACAAATGGCACAGTATGATGAAAACGATGGAAACAACAGCAGAGTTTATTTTTAATCATTTTGAAGCACTTATTTTGGATGAGGTTGTTGTGAGCGCAACAGATCAAGTGCCAGCACTTCAATCACAATACGATATTGAAAAATGCAAAAGAGCAGCCGCGAAATTAAATGCGTGGTACGAAGACAAACAAGCTGGTAGATACTTTCAATATGGGTATGCATCTGAGAATTATGTGCGTTTATTTAAGCAGAAAGGAATGGATTAGTATGTACGAAACAGAAATGAATTTGGATTATCCAGTGGAATACTTGGTTTTTCAATTAGAAAATGTGGAAACAATACAGTCGTTTGTACAATTGGATCATGAAATATGGACGATGTTTTTAAAAGAATACCCAGACTTTGTTTCCAAAGAAGTTTGGGTTAATGATACGACACCTGGAGAAGTACATTCGATTATTGTTTGGAAAACATTAGATGGGTGGAAGTCCATTCCCATTGAAAAGCTAAAACAAATTACTGCTTATTTTGATAAACAGTATCCTTATCCATACAAAATTGTGCGTCGTTTACACAAAGAGAATGAACATGGATTGTGTGAGTATTGTCACTATGGGGTGGAGTAATGAAAACATTAGTTATTCAAGGATCTCCTAAAAAACAAGGACAAACACAACAAATGGTGGATCACTTTGTGAAACACTTAGATGGCGAAGTGGAAATCATTCGTGTGTTTGATCAAAAGCCAGTTCATCCTTGTATGGATTGCAAGCAATGCGAAAGCAAAGATTATTGTGCACAAAAGGATTACTTTGTTGCGATATTAGACAAAATAGAAAAAGCGGATTGTATCGTGCTAGCAAGCCCGATGTGGTTTGGAAATGTTTCAGGAACACTAATGTCGTTCTTGAGTCGTTTGCAGGTATTGGACAATGGGTATCGTGTACGTAAAGACAGACAACATCGTTGGGATAAATGTGCGTTTTTATTAATGAGTACAGGGGCAAAATGGAACAGTATGGCCAAATCGGTAGAAGCGACGATTGAATTTTATACAAAAGCGATAGATGCATTATTGTTGGATTGCGTGTATGCGAATAAAACGGATGCACTAAGTGCAAAAGACAATGAATACGTAACGCAGAAATGTGAATACGCCGCAAAACTAGCAAACGCTTGGTATAAGGATAAACAAAGTGGTAACTATTATCACTATGGATACAGTTCATCTAACTATTTGGACGGAAGCGACAAATAAAACAAATAGAAACAGAAAGAAAAGGGAGTAATATGCAAAATAAAATGGAAAATAGAGTTGCTTTGGTAAGTGGAGCAGCAAGTGGTATGGGAAAAGCAATCGTTCAACGTTTTTTGAATGAAGGTGCAAAAGTAGTTGGTTTTTCATTGGAAGATTCAATTACGATTGAACATGAGAATTTTGTTTATGTAAGTGGAGACATTAGTAAATTTGAAGATTGCGAAAGAGCAGTAAATGTTGCGATTACAACGTTTCATAAATTAGATTGTCTTGTGAATAGTGCAGGAATTGTGCATGAAGGAAATTTAGAAGAAACATCGATGGAAAACTTCCGTAAAGTGTTTGAAGTAAACACAATTGGAACATTTGCCATCAATAAGGCAGCCATTCCTTATTTAAAGCTACAACCTTCGACAATAGTGAATATCTCCAGTGATATGAGTGTAAAACCACTACAAGAGCGAATCGCATACAACCCAAGCAAAGCAGCGGTGAGTATGCTGACACAATGTATCGCGCTTGAATACGCACCAATGGTTCGCTGTAATAGTGTACTGCCAGGGGTGATTCATACACCGATGATTCAAAACCGTTTGGACCACTGTGATGATCCACAAGCGTTAATGGATTTCTACAAGAGTTTGTACCCATTAGGTCGCATTGGGAATGTGGATGACATTGTGAATGGTGTTGTCTTCTTAAGTTGTGATGATTCAAGCTGGATTAGTGGAATTGCATTACCAATTTGTGGAGGACCATTGTAAGATGAGTACCCTAACAAAAATGCAATATCCTTTTGAAAAGATGAAGTTACAGTGCTTGTATAAAAACGAAAGTGTAGACTTATGTGAAGAGGGTGTCAACAATGCTTCTTTACTAAGTGTCTATGGGGAAGCGTTAATGTTTCCTAGCTTGCCAGTAGACAAGCCTTACTTATACAGTTCACTTGTGACTTCTATTGATGGGCGTATCGCTTTTAACGATGCCCCAGAAGGACCTTTTATTGCGAGTAAAAACTATTTAGCAAAAGAAGGTAGCATTGTGGATTGGTATACATTAAATGTGCTTCGTGCGAGTGCGGATGGAATTATATTCGGTGCAAACACATTAAAAGCAGAGCCAAAAGGGACGGGTCATGTATACGAACAAAGCTTAGAGGAAACAAGAATACAAAACAATAAACACGATGTACCTTGGAATATCATTCCTACACTTGATGGAAAAGATGTTCCTTATGATCATTTTATCTTTGCTTGTAATGAAGTGCCGATTATGTTTTATACAACAACAAAAGGGATGGAATATTGTATTCGAAATATAAAGAAACAATATGTTGTAGTGAAGAAAGAAGAAGACATTGTTTTACCATTAGATGTGAATACGATTTATCTTATTGTCAGTGGTGAAGAAGTGATGGATCATGCGATCGCAATGCGTTTATTAAAGAAAATGCAAATTGAGAAATTGCTTGTTGAATCACCAACATTGATGCATATTTTTATTCAAGAGAAATTAATGGATGAATTATTTTTAAACTATTCTTGTGTGTATTTAGGGGGAAATGCATTAACGATTGGTGCTAAGTTTCCTTCATTTGATAGCGTAGAGCATCCTCACACACAATTATTACGTATATATATGCACTCTGATCATTTCTTGTACTTTAGGCATCGTTTGCTTTACGATGTGAAAGCACAATAGGATTGGTATGCGTTCATAGCGTACAATAAAAAAACAGGAGAAAACATATGAAAATGAAAACAAAAATGGATGAGAAATGGCGATTGATGACAAGTGTGTTTCAAATTACCTTCTTTATCATACTAGCAGTGAATGCGTATTTGGTTGTCATATCACTGCTACAAGCACAATACATAGCTACTTTAATAGCGTTGTTTTTGGTCGCTTTTTGTGTCCTACTAGAAAAAGAATTCAAACTTGCGAAAAGTCGTAATGACATTACAGAAATTAATGTGATCGTACGTTGTATGATGGGTTTACTAGGGAAATTATACTAATGAAGTACCGATTATTTTCTTTTGATGTGGATGGCACTTTGTTTTCTTATGACAGTGATAATTGGGGAGTGAGTGAACAAAGTGTAAGTGCCTTACAACAATTGCGCCAACAAGGATATTGTTTGGTATTGAATTCAGGAAGAACGATGAATGATGTTCCGCAAAAACTAAAAGGTTTATTTGATTATTATGCCGTCTGCAATGGAAGTGCATTAATTGATGCGAATAATGAAGTGGTGTATGAAATTGGTATGTTGCAAGAAGATGTGGATGCGATAATAAAATATTGCGAGAAGAATGTTCGCAATGTCGGTTTAAAAAGCACAAATCAGTTCTATTACTATAACTATGAAAATTGCTTACCTGAGTACATGGATCGTTTTAATGAAACCTATCCGTGCTTTACTTGTTTGGATGCGCATAAAAAAGAAACGATTTTATCGATTGCGATGGATTTAAGCAAGGAAGAGGTCAGTGCATTAAGCGAGCAGTTTCCTAATTTAGAATTTGCGCATGGTGGTTTTGATTACTATGAAATCTATTCTAGGCAAGCGAATAAAGTAAAAGGGTTGTATACTGTTTTAGAAAGAGAAAACATAACGAAAGAACAATGTGTTGCTTTTGGGGATAGTATGAATGATTTTGCGATTTTAAATGCAGTGGGCTTACCAGTCATCATGGCAGACTCTCATCCAAACTTACTAAATCATTTTACGACACGATGTCTTGCTTCGCATGAAGAAGGAATTTATTTGTTTTTGAAAGATTTGAATTATGTTAAGTAAACAAATGCAAAGGCATTTGTTTTTCTTTGTTTCTAAAAGAGTTGTGATACAATAAAAGTAGCAAGTAGAAAGAAGGGATTTCATGTTGTTATTCATCGTAGTAGGGATAGTCATTATTTGGTTTTGTAACATGGATATGGCAATGAAACGGGAAAAGCTAAGAAGAGGAGAAGATATCTCTTTTCGCAAAAGAAGAAAACGAAATCTTTAAATGGAAATGGAGGAGTAAAAAATGAAAGTAGTATTAGTAAACGGAAGTCCACATGAGCATGGATGCACAGCGACAGGGTTACAAGAAATCGCCACACAGTTAAAGAAGCGAGGTATTGATTCTGAACTATTTTGGATTCGTAATGAAGCGATTGCTGGATGCATCGGTTGTAATGTATGTCGTAAAAGTGGAGAGTGTTTTCGAAAGGATATCGTAAATCAATTTCAAGAGTTAGCTGCAAAAGCAGATGCGTTTGTTTTTGGTTCACCTGTGCATTTTGCCGCCGCGAGTGGTGCACTGACATCCTTTATGGATCGTGCTTTTTATTCTGGTAAGCGTTATTTTAAACACAAACCAGCAGCAGCGATAGTAAGTTGTCGAAGAGGTGGAGCAAGCGCAAGTTTTGATCAGTTAAATAAGTATTTTATGATTTCTGAAATGCCTGTTATTTCTTCACAATATTGGAATATGATTCATGGTAGTACCCCAGAAGAAGTGAAACAAGACTTAGAAGGAATGCAAACGATGCGTCGTTTGGCGGATAATATGGCGTATTTATTGCATTGTATGGAAGCAGGAAACAAAGCTGATATCAAACCTTACGAAGCAGAAGAGCCACAACGTACTAATTTTATTCGATAAAAAAAGATAGTGTAACCCATCAATGAAGGGGTTTCACTATCTTTTTAAGATTTCTTGTTTATCAGGATTCTTTGCAAACCATTTGATTGCATAAGGACAAGTAGCAATGGCTTTGCCATTGTTTTTTAAAATGGTTTCATAGGCACTTTCAATGAGTTGAGAAGCAATTCCTAAACCTCGTAAGTGAGGATTCACAAACGTATGGTTAATGTTGTAGACACCATCATGGAAAGGGAAGGTAACTTCCGCTAAACGCTTATCGAAAGCATCGTTGAAATACACAATTTCATTTTCTATCGTGAACATCGCATAGGCTAAGTTAAGTTTTAAGAATGCCTTCAACATGAATTGTTTTGCCAAGCTTTTTTCTTTTACTTGTTTGTAGGCATCTTGTAAAGCAAACCATTGGGCTTTGTCCACTTCATCTGTTAAATGAAAAGCATCACTATCAACATAACCAATAAAGTTGTGAATTAGTGTATTGCTTTTTTCAAAGTAAACATTGTCATTGTATAAATAATCAACGATGTCCAAATCCACTTCTTCTTTTACTTCGCGAACCAATGCTTCATTCGCATTTTCACCCTTGTTGATGTATCCCGCAACTAAAATATTACTCGTCTTACCATATTGTTGAATCATTAAAACATGATCTTTATTGGGATTAAACAAAACACAACTAATCGCACTATTGAACATTTCAAAGCGAAACTCTTTGCATTTTGGACAATAAGGAATCATACCATCATGATCACATTGTTTAATTGTTAATTCATTACCACATTCAATACAATATTTCATAATTCTACCTCGTCTGTATTTATACTACCATTACCATAAAGGCAATTCAACGAAATTGATTGAAACAAAACACATATGTCGCTATACTTAACTTAACTAGGAGAAAATATGAAGCATGTATTTATTTTAAATCCCAAAGCAGGGAAATATAATGTGGAACAATTGAAGAGTAAAATAAATGAAGTTTTTCGTGAATACGATTATGTCATAGAAGTCACAAAAAAAGCGAAGGATGCAACACGTATTGCAAGAGCGTATGCGCAAAGTGGACTAGACTTGTGTTTATATGCTTGTGGTGGAGATGGTACGGTGCATGAAGTCGTAAATGGGATGTACGAGTATGCGAATGCGAAATTGGCTATTTTTCCAATTGGGACAGGGAATGATTTTATCAAATCCTTTTTAGAATACAAAAAAGAGGATTTTTTAACGATGCATCTTTACCAAAATCCAAGGTTTGTACCTTGTGATTTGCTACAGGTGGATAACTATGTTGGAATCAATACGGTGTCGTTTGGTTTGGATGTGGCAATCGCAAAAAATGTTGCCCACTTTAAAACATTGCCACTACTTCGAGGAGTGGTTCCTTACTACTTGTCTTTGTTGTATAGTATGAATACTTCTTTGTCACATACGTATACTTTGTTGTTAGATGGACAGTTGATTGCGAAGAAAGACTATACGTTTGTTGTGGCTGGAAATGGAAAATATTATGGTGGGGGATTTTGTCCGGCACCGAATGCGAGTATTAATGATGGGTGGATGGACATATGCTTGATCAATAAAGTAACACGCAAACAAATTATTCAGCTTTCAGGAAAATACAAAAAAGGAGAGCATACAAAGTATCCAACTCTTGCGAGTATGCATCTTGGAAAACAGTTACAAGTACTATGTGATGATAAAGTAAGCGTGAATATTGATGGAGAAGTGATGGAGATGATTAATCCAACGATTCGCTTATTGCCTTCACAAATCACGTTATGTTTACCAAGTTGTAAAGAAAGTAATAGTAATTTAAAGTAAACTATGGTAAACTAATACAAACAAATGAATAACGATAGAGGCGCGAACGTTCAAGAAAAGATCTTACGAGAAGACATTCGCTAGACAGTGTTCTTAGAGGGGAGTTCGCCGAATGTCAAATGCAGGTATGCATTTTTCATGGTAATTTGGTGAATATCCATCTTACTGTCTACACTTGTAGGGGTGCTATCTTGATGATGAAATAAAGTCAATAAGATACCCTTATTGGCTTTTTGTTTTTTTAGGAGGAAATCAGATATGACAATGTTGAAAATTGGTGATGTGAGAGCAGATGAATTAATCCAATCGTTTGGTAGTCCACTTTATGTGTACGATGAAAAAGCGATTGAGAATCAATTAGAAGAATATACAAAAAACTTTGTGAGTGAACAATTTGCGAGTGATGTCATTTATGCATCAAAAGCGTTTACTTGTACACAAATGTTGAAAAAATTAATGGACTACAACTGTTGTTTGGATGTCGTAAGTGGTGGGGAATTGTATGTCGCAAAATGTGCTAACTTTCCAGCTGATAAAATTTACTTTCATGGAAACAACAAAACATTTGAAGAAATCGAGATGGCGTTTGATTATGGTGTAAAAACAATTGTAATCGACAATACGTATGAAGTAGAAAAAGTAATCGAAGCGAGTGTGCGCCACCAAAAACAAGTGCATGTGTTAATTCGTATTAATCCAAAAGTTGAAGCACATACCCATGAGTTCATTATGACAGCGAATGGTGATTCTAAATTTGGAATTAGCATTGAAGCAGTAGCGGATATCGTTGGGATGATTCGACAAATCAAAGCGAGTGAGTATGTTGTGTTTGATGGGATTCACTCTCACATCGGTTCACAAATATTTGAGAAACAAGCATTTGTGGCAGCGATTGAAAAAATGGTGAGTTTCATTGCACTACTAGAAAAAGAATACGATATTACATCAGATGTATTAAATATTGGTGGTGGTTTTGGGGTAATGTATACAAGTGAAGATACACCAACACCAACGGCTGAAATGTGTCATACGTTAATCCAAGCCATTGAACAAGCTTGCGAAAACCAAAAGGTAAGTTTACAAAAAGTTTGCATGGAACCAGGACGCAGTATTGTTGCGGAGGCAGGTTACACGTTATATGAAGCAGGGTTCACAAAACAAACGGCGACAAAACAATTTGTGTTTATTAACGGGGGAATGGCTGATAACATTCGTCCTGCGTTATACGAAGCAAAATACGCTTGTGATGTAGCGAATAAATTGGGTGAAGCGAAAACAAAAACATATGAGATTGCAGGGAAGTGTTGTGAAAGTGGAGATATCATCATCCACGATGCACCTTTATGTGAAGTAGAAAGCGGCGATATTATTGTGGTGTATTCAACAGGAGCATATGGGCATTCAATGGCGAGTAACTACAATCGATTAAATCGTTTGCCAGTTGTTTTTGCCAAAGATGGAAAGGCACGTTTGGTAATTCGAGCGGAAACTTACAAAGACCAAATGGCACTTGATGTAGCGAGTGAATAGTATGATTGCTTTTCGAAAATACCATGGATGTGGAAATAATTTTATTATTTTTGATTATGAAGCAGTGAAACAATACGATTTGTGCCAGTTGGTAATTCAAGTGTGTGATCAACATGTTGGAATTGGTGCAGATGGTTGCATTATTGTGAAGCAAGATCCGCTTGCAATGCTTTTCTATAATCAAGATGGAAGCATGGCACCAATGTGTGGTAATGGCATTCGTTGTTTTGCTAAGTATGTATGTGATAAGCACATTGTGAAGCAAGATTGTTTTGATGTCATAACGGGAGCAGGAACATTATCAATCAATGTTACACTTGATCCATTTCAAGCAAGTGTTTCAATGGGCGAACCAGTGTTTGATGCTTCGTTATTAAAACTAAGTGAAGAAGTGAAAGATGTAGCACACTATACCATTGATGAATATGATGTCAGTAGTGTGTTTATGGGAACCATCCATACTGTGTTATTTGTTGATCAATTAGAGAACATCGATGTGGAGCAAGTGGGAAGTTATTTGTGTAACCATCCACTCTACGCAGAAAAAACAAATCTAAACTTTGTGGAAGTGGTGGACAAAGACAACATCAAAGTAATGACATATGAGCGTGGTGTGGGAATCACAAAAGCTTGTGGAACAGGTTGTTGTGCTGCCGTTGTGATTGCCCATAATCAAAATAAAGTAAACGCTAAGGTGAATGTACATTTGCCGCTTGGCGTATTACATATTAGTTATGATACAACTAACGTAATCATGGAAGGACCTGCAAAATTTATTGCAGAGGGTATGTATTCATACCAGGAGGTAGCATAATGTTAGTGAAAGGAAGTATTGTCGCATTAGTGACACCATTTAATGAAGATGGAAGTGTTAACTTTGAAACCTTAGAGAAATTGATTGAATTTCATATTGAAAATCAAACCGATGCTTTATTGGTGTTAGGGACAACAGGAGAAACACCTACATTGACACACGAAGAGGATGATAGTGTTGTACAGTTTACATTGAAACAAGTAAACAAACGTATTCCAGTGTATGTAGGAGCGGGTTCAAATGCAACACATACAATGGTGAAGTATTGTAAGAAATACGAAGAAATGGGTGCGGATGCATTGTTGATTATTGCGCCTTACTACAATAAGGCAAACGAAGAAGGAATGTATTTGCATTTTAAAACAGTAGTGGATCAATTGCATACACCATGTATTTTATACAATGTACCAGGACGTACTGGATGTAGCATTTCTTATGATGTCGTAAGAAAATTAAGTACGCATAAAAACGTTGCAGCCATCAAAGAAGCAAGTGGAAACATTTCTTATTTAGCGCAAGTATCACGTTTGGCGAGTGATGACTTCCTAATTTATTCTGGAAATGATGATATGGTAGTTCCATGTTTATCACTAGGAGGAAGTGGTGTTATTTCGGTATCGGCGAATATCATTCCGCAACAGATGCATGATATGGTGCACTTGTATTTGCAAGGAAAAACGAAAGAAGCATTGGCAATTCAGTTGCACTACTTGGACTTCATTAATGCATTGTTTATTGAAGCGAATCCAATTCCTATCAAAGAAGCGATGAACCAAGTTGGAATGAATGTCGGCGGATATCGTTTGCCACTATGTGCTATGGCAGAAGCAAACAAAACTAAGCTTTTGGCAACAATGAAAGCGTTGGGTATGTAAGATGCGAGTGGCGTTAGTAGGATATGGTGCAATGGGGCAGTTAGTAGAAAAGAAATTAGTGGATGCAGGTCATGTTGTGGCTGGTGTGGTAAGCCTAGGTATGTTAGATGATTTGAATCAAATTACATCACCATTTGATGTGATTATTGATTTTTCACACCCAAGTTATTTGGATATGATTCTAACTTATGTAAAACAACATAACACGCCATTGGTTGTTGCGACTACAGGATATACACAAGAACAAATCGAAGCGATTTTGGATTGTGCAAAACATCATCCTGTTGTGTATACAGCTAACTTCTCATTAGGTATTACGGTGTTTGAAGAAGTGTTAAAACAAATTACACCGATATTAGAAGAAAGTTTTGACATTGAAGTGATTGAGAAACATCACAACAAAAAAGTTGATGCACCAAGTGGAACAGCGAAAATGTTAGTGAATGCGATCAATCAAGATAAGCGATACGAAGAAGTCAATGGACGTGTGGGAATGAGTAAGCGCGGCAAAGAGATTGGGATTCATGCTGTACGAGGGGGAACCATCGTAGGGGAGCATAGTGTAATCTTTGCAGGTGAAGACGAAGTGTTTGAAATCAAGCACGAAGCGCACTCAAAAAATATTTTTGTAAATGGGGCGATCAAAGCCGCTTCATTTATTGTTGGTAAAGATGCTGGCCTTTACAATATGAATGATGTATTATTTTCTAAGTAAAAAATAAAATAGAAAGCGGGGAGCAATTGTGGAAGCAGCACAAATTATTAATTATATTAAAGAAGCAAAGAAACGTACACCAGTGAAGGTATACGTAAAAAGTGATGGAACAAAATTAGACTTTGCACCGATTCGTCAATTCGGTTGCCAAAAAAGTCCGATTTTAATTGGTGAATGGGATGAAATCAAAGCAGCACTAGAAACACATAAGGAATGCATTGTTGATTATTATGTGGAAAGTGATTGCCGTAACTCAGCAATCCCATTACTTGATACCAAAGCGATAAACGCGAGAATTGAACCGGGGGCAATTATTCGTGAGCAGGTTGAGATTGGTGATAATGCGGTTATTATGATGGGGGCTACGATTAATATTGGAGCTGTCATTGGTGATAATACGATGATTGATATGGGAGCCATTCTTGGAGGACGTGCTATCGTTGGGAAAAACTGTCACATTGGTGCAGGAGCAGTATTAGCTGGGGTAATTGAACCAGCAAGTGCGACACCTGTTGTAGTGGAGGATGATGTCTTAATTGGTGCCAACGCAGTGGTCATCGAAGGTTGTCGAATTCAAAAAGGCAGCGTTGTCGCGGCAGGAGCTGTGGTCATTGAAGATGTACCAGCGAATGTAGTCGTAGCAGGATGTCCAGCTAAAATAATAAAAACAGTGGATGCGAAAACGTCAAGTAAGACAGGATTAGAGGAAGGATTAAGAAAGCTTTAGAAAGCAAAAAAGCTTTCTTTTTCTTTTGTGAGTCATGTATAATAAATGAAAAGAAAAAGGGGACGTTATATGAGAGATGAGATCAAACAATACATAACATCGCATTTGAAACAATACAAAGAAATTGTGAAGGAAATGTATGACAATCCTGAATTGGGAGATGAAGAAGTACAGAGTGCAAAATTATTATGTGGTTATTTAGAAAAGCAAGGATTTTGTGTAGAAGAACACTATGTGAAAGAAACAGGTTTTCTTGCAACGTACAAATCAGACAAGCCAGGAGCAAACATTGCTTATTTATGCGAATACGATGCGTTACCTGAAATAGGGCATGGTTGTGGACATAACTTAATTGCGGCAATTTCTTTGGCTGCTGGATGTGCGCTAAAACAATACATAAGTATGTTTGGGGGAAGTGTTAGTGTCATTGGTACACCAGCTGAAGAAAGTGCGGGAGCAAAGGTTGATATTGCGAAATTAGGTTTGTTTAAACAATATGATGCAGCGATGATGTTGCATCCGGAAAATAAGGATTGTTTGGGAGCACGTACGCTTGCCTTGAATCCTGTTCGTTTTGAGTTTTATGGAAAAAGTGCACATGGTTGTGTGCCTTATGAAGGAAAGAGTGCATTGGATGCAGCTGTCATGTCATATTTGAATATTAATTTAATGCGTCAATTCGCAAAACCGGATGCTTTTCTTCATGGCGTGATAACGCATGGGGGAACAGCAGCAAATGTAATTCCTGAGTATGCTTGTTTGGATTATTATTTTCGTGCCAATGAGATGTCGTATGTTCAACAACTGACTAAAAAGGCTGAGGAATGTGTGAAAGGGGCTTGCTTGGCAAGTGGTTGCGAATATAAGATGAGTATTTATGAATACCCTTATGATGATTGTCGCATTAACTATTCTTTATGTGACATGTTGAAAGAGGAATACATCGCATTAGGAAGAGAAAACGTTTATCCAGTGGAAGAGACACCAGGGGGAAGCAGTGATATTGGTAGTGTGTCTTACCAATGTCCAACTTTGCATGGATATATTAAAATTTGTGGAGAAGAGATCAATTGTCATAGTACACAGTTTGCGGATGCAACCATCTCTTCACTAGGAGAAAGTGCTCTTTATGATGGGGCGATTGCATTGGCGATGATGGGGTATCGTTTGTTAAGTGATAAGGAAGCATTGCAAAAAGTAAAAGACGAATTTAATCAGCAATAAAAAAAAGGAGTGCTTTGGCACTCCTTTATCTTCTTTGTCGCAATACTTCATAACCTAAAATCGTTGCTGCACTCGCTGCGCTAAGTGCATTTCTAAAATCGTTTTGGTAGGGAATGAAGACATCCTTGTCACTTGCTTGTAAGATGGCTTTGGATAAACCGCGTTTTTCACCACCAATACACAAACAAATGTTTTGTGTGAAATCGCAATCGTACATCTCTATTGCTTGATCGCTACGGTTTGCGCATATGATTTGGACTTGTTTTGCCTTTAATTGGGCAATCGTATCTTGGTCATCTTCACTAACGTACATGGCGATGAATTCACTTGCTCCTGCGCTTGCTTTGGCAAGTGTACTGGCAGCAGTTGTCCAGTTACGTTGGCTCACGATTACACCTTGTACACCAGCGGCATATAAGGAACGTAATACGAATCCATAATTAAAGGGATCTTCCACACCTTCTACCCAAGCCAAGAAAACAGGCTTTTGTAGCAGTTGATCCAAACTTTGAAATAAACGATCTTGTACATAAGCAACAATCCCACCATGGGTTTTGCCGCTACATAGTGCGTCGATTTCTTCTCTGCTTTTTAATTCTAGCGCTACTTTTAACTCTTGCGCTTTTTTTTGTATAAAGTTAGTATCACGATCTTTTTTATTGGCATCGATGATAATCTTATCTACACTTCGATATGGGCTTAATAACGCCGCTTTGACTGATATTTTCCCTTCTAAAAGGTGTTGCATTATTGTCCTCCTGTGAGTGCCATCATTTCGGAATAGGTAACAAAGGTATACCCTTCTTTTATTAATTGAGGCACTAACAATTCTATCGCATCTGCACTAGAGTTGTAAATATCATGGAACAAAATAACTGGATTTGTACGCATGGTTTGTAAAACATGCTCATAAGTGGCTTTTCCATCACGAAGTTTCCAATCCCAACTATCCACATTCCATAGTGCGATTTTCATATTGGTACTATTGGCAATTGCATCGTTGTAACTTCCATAAGGAGGTCGTAAATAACCTGGTGATTTCCCTGTTACATTTTTGATTGCATTTGTTGCACTATTGATGTTTGCTAAGGCATCATTCAATGATAATTGCACTAAATTAGGGTGGCTGTAACTATGGTTTGCTACTTCATGTCCTGCATTACTTATTTTTTTCAACATATCTGGATTGGAGTCGGCTCTTGATCCTAAACAAAAGAACGTAGCCTTGGCATTGTGTTTGGCTAAAATATCCAAGATGCGTTGTGTACTCTCATAACCAGGTCCATCATCAAAAGTTAAGGCAACTACTTTGCTGCCTGCTGGTATGTTTGGGCGTTCGCGTTTTTTCATCTTTACATCCACATTCACAATCATATGTGATTGAATCATATTACGATTGTTCTCATTGCTTGCCATACTCTGGTTTTGAGTTGTGTTGTTATGAGTGGCAAAAACAACGGTAACCGCAATAAAAACAATGCATAATAAAACGAATATTCCGGTTATCTTTGCTTGAGATTTTAATTTTCTTCTTTTTTTATTCATAACATACCCATCCTACGATAATTATAACGCACAAGTGTATTGATTACAAATCAACTGACATTATTTGTAAACAGGGGATATTTGAAAGAAAAAAGAGATTGTATACGCTACCATTTTGAAATACTATAATTATTTCTAGTAATTCAGTTTAAAAAAGTATACTATTAATAAGTAATTATAAAAGGTGGTAACAAATGAGTAAACAAAAAATTATAAATATAGCAGTAATAGCCCATGTTGATGCTGGGAAAAGTACGCTAGTAGATGCGTTCTTAAACCAGTCTGGGGTATTTCGTAGCAATGAAGAAGTTGTCGATTGTGTAATGGATAGCAACGATCTTGAAAGAGAACGTGGAATTACGATATATTCAAAAAACTGTAGTGTTATGCATGGTGATGTGAAGATTAATATTGTGGATACACCAGGACATGCGGACTTCTCAAGTGAAGTTGAACGTATTATTAAAACAGTCGATACGGTTATTCTATTAGTCGATTCAAGTGAAGGGCCAATGCCTCAAACACGTTTCGTACTACAAAAATCGTTAGAGATGGGACTTCGTCCAATTTTATTAATTAATAAGATTGATAAAAAAGATGCGAGAGCAGAAGAAGTTGTTGATATGGTATATGAATTGTTCTTGGACTTAAATGCGAATGATGAACAACTGGATTTCCCAATATTATATGGAATTGCTAAACAAGGAATCGTACAAAAAGATTTAGAAACAGCAAGTGATTCGATTGCTCCATTGTTTGAAACAATCTTAGAACACTGTGAAGTATACCCTGATAATGATGCAAATGATTTACAAATGCAAGTAAGTGCACTTGCGTATGATGAATACATTGGACGTTTAGGAATTGGACGTGTATACAATGGAGTGTTAAAAGAAGGAAGCAACATTGCTGTTTGTGATAGCGATGGGAATGTTAGAAATGCGAACATTGGACAGTTGTTTATTTACCGTGGTTTAGTGAAAACACGTGTGAAAGAAGCAGGTAGTGGTGAAATTGTCGTAATTTCTGGTATTAGTGATATTTCAATTGGAGAAACGATTTGTTTGGATAAAGACCATTTGTGCCCAATGGAAATGATCCATATTGAAGAACCGACGTTGTCGATGAATTTTATTGTAAATAAGAGTCCTTTTGCTGGACAAGATGGAAAATTTGTTACTAGTAGAAACATTAAAGAACGTTTAGAAAAAGAGTTAGAAGTAAATGTAGGGTTAAAAGTAGAACCTACTGATAGTGCGGATATGTTTAAAGTAAGTGGACGTGGGGAATTACACATTTCAATCTTACTTGAAAATATGCGTAGAGAAGGATATGAAATTGCGGTTAGTAAACCAGAAGTTATTTTACACCGTGATGAAAATGATGCTTTATTAGAACCAGTAGAAGAAGTGGTTGCACTTGCACCAAGTGAGTACAGTGGAACGATTATTAATAAGTTGAACCAAAGAAAAGGGCAACTTGTGAATATGGATGAAGAAAATGGATACTGTCGTATTGTATACCATGCACCTACTCGTGGGTTATTGGGATACCGTAGTGAATTCATTAATGATACACATGGTGAAGGGACATTAGTACGTCGTGTTGAAGGATATGAACCATACATGGGTGAAATCTTACAACGTGCCAATGGAGCTTTGATTTCAACGGAAACAGGAAAGTCTATGACATATGCTTTATGGAATATTCAAGAGCGTGGATCGTTGTTTATTGGACCACAAACAGAAGTATACGAAGGTATGATTATCGGTATGGCTTCTCGTAATATGGATATGGATGTAAACCCACTTAAAAATAAGAAGTTAACATCTATCCGTTCAAGTGGAAATGACGAAGCGATGAAGTTAATTCCACCGAAGATTTTATCATTAGAAGAAGCGTTGGAATTTATTAATGATGATGAGTTAGTGGAAATTACTCCAAATCATATTCGTGTACGTAAAAAAGGATTAACTCCTTTTGATCGTAAGCAATTAATGAAGCAACAACAAATTAAAGATTAATAATACAAATAATATAAAGGGACCTTTGGTCCTTTTTTTGTTGGCTGGTTATTTTAATAGAAAGGCATTAAAATTTTGTGATTTACTTAACCTGATAAGTACAAATATAACTGAATGGTATGTAAAATTTTGAAAACATGAAAAAAATGCAAATGAATCGTCTTAGTTTCATTTTTTTAGTAGGTTTTTAAATTGTTAAGCGCTATAATAGAAGGGATAAGTAAAATGAAAAACAAGAGATACAAAGGAGAAAAAAGCTATGAATATAAATGAAAATAAATTAAGAGAGTATGCAAACATTGCAGTTGTGATGGGAGTGAACTTACAAAAAGGACAAACACTAATTGTGAATACTTCTGTAGAAGGAAAAGAATTGGCTCGTTTGGTAGTAGAAGAAGCATACAAAGTGGGTGCGAAAGAAGTCATTGTGAATTGGAATGATGACTTAATTAGTCGTATGCATTATGAAAATCAAGCAGTGGAAACACTTTGTGAAGTGCCTGATTATATCGTAGCGCAAAAAGTAGAGCCATTAAGAAATGGGGCAGCTATTTTACATTTAGTAAGTGATGTGCCAGGAATCTTGGCTGGTATTGATTCAGAAAAAATTAGTCAAACAATGATTGCAAGACAAACAAAACTGAAAGAAGCAAGTGAATTAACAATGGCAAATAAAGTTCGTTGGTCTATTGTTGGTGTACCTAATGCCGCTTGGGCGAAAAAAGTATTTCCACAATTAGAAGAACAAGAAGCAATGGAAAAATTGTGGGATTTGGTTTTTTATACAACACACATTAATGGTGATGGAAAAGCGATGGAAGCATGGGAAAAACACAATAAAGAACTATTTGATCGCATGACGAAATTAAATGACTATAATTTTAAATCGTTACATTTTAAAAATGACGAAGGTACCGATTTAACAATTGAGTTAGTGAAAAACCATATTTGGTGTGGAGGAAGTGAAGAAGCAGCAGACGGAGTATATTTTAATGCGAATATGCCAACAGAAGAAATTTTCACGATG
Source organism: uncultured Erysipelotrichaceae bacterium (assembly GCA_964370395.1). Taxonomy (GTDB): domain Bacteria; phylum Bacillota_I; class Bacilli_A; order Erysipelotrichales; family Erysipelotrichaceae; genus JBGUVL01. Next base: position 43,849 of record CAYJIZ010000012.1, on the reverse strand, counting down.
CCATATAAGTATGGTGTAAAGGGGAAAGTGGTAAGTACAAAACCATTGAACTATAACGGAGTATTAATTTCACGTTTTGAATTAACGTTTGAAGAAGGTAAAGTTATTGCATACCGTGCAGATGACAACCAAGATACACTTGGGCAATTAATTGAATTTGATGACGGTAGTGATTACATTGGTGAAGTAGCATTGGTACCATTCCATTCTCCTATTTCGCAAAGTAATGTATTATTCTACAACACGTTATACGATGAAAATGCAAGTTGCCATTTAGCGTTAGGAAGAGCGTATCCAATAAATGTTAAAGATGGTGTAGATATGAGTCAAGAAGAGCTTAATAAAGCAGGTTCCAATGATTCTATGACACATGTTGACTTTATGTTTGGTAGCGAAAGTATGAACATTGTGGGAATCACACAAAAAGGAGAAGAAGTACAAGTGTTTGAAAACGGAGACTTTGTATTTTAGAGGATTGAAAGGAAAGGGAATATGCGTTTATTAACAAATAGAAAATATTTTTTATTGTTTTTTATCTTTTATGTATTTATGAATACATTGAGTTTAGGTTATTTTGGAATTACGCGTAATCCACTTTATGTAGTAGTGTTTGCTTGGGGATTGCTGATTTTAGGAAATGATCTAATAAGGAAACAATTGTTTTATAAAAATTCACATTTGGGTATTATTGGCTTGTATGGGGTGATATTGTTTATCGCAACGTTTTTAAATAAAGAATACAGTAATATCGACTCCTATATTATATGGGGGATGCAGATGTTGATATTCTTACTTGTTTTTGGTAAGAAGAAAAATATGACATTGGCGACAATGAAAGAGGAGATACGTGCGATTATCCCTTTCACTACAATACTAACAATTGTTGCGAGTGGTCTTTCGTTGTTGATGTTCTTTTTGAACATTGCATTAGAAAAAGATGGTTATTATTTAGGATTAGTTGGTGGACGGCTATTTGGGGTGTATTTTAATTGTAACCCTGCGGCGTTTCTAGCGTGTATCATGATGGTATTCTCTATGATTGCGATTAAGAACAAATACCAATATCGATTGCTGTATTATGCTAACTTTGCGGTGCAGTTGCTGTATATTATTTTATCCGGTTGTAGAACGGCATTGCTTGTTGTGATGTGTATCGCATTAGCAATTTTGTATTTTAAATTGTTTCGCGAACATGGGTTTTCAAGAATAAAACAAATTGGTGTATCTTTGCTTGTTTGTATTATGGTTTTATTTGGAAGTAACATTGTGCAACAAACATTGTATGTAATACCACAGTTACAAGGTGCGACAAGTGAAAGTGGAAGTCGTTTCCAGTTTGATAAGATTATTGAAATTGTGCAGTTGGTGAAAGAGGCGAAAAGCTCAAACATTCCTATTATTTATAATTTGCTGGATGAGGTTTCAAGTGGTCGAGTGGAATTGTTGAATACCTCACGGAAAGTGTTTATGGTGAATCCTTTACAGGGAGCGGGAGTAAATAACTTTCAACGTATGGGGATGGTGGTTAGTCCTAACGATCGAGTTGTGAAACAAAAGCAAGTAGTACATACACATAATGTATTTGTGGAAAGTGCGGTTGTTGGGGGTATGTTTGGTTTCGTTTTATTCTTTTTATTCTCTTTTGCCTTCTTTCACACCATCACTTCTAAGCACACTAATGAATGTTCCTAGAAATAACTTCGCATCGCGCATAAAAGTTATTTTCTTTACATATTCACCATCTAATTCTGCTTTTATTTTTATCTCTAGTTCGTCTCTTCCACTAATCTGTGCTAATCCTGTTAATCCAGGTTTAACAGAAGAAGCTCCATTTTCATTTCTTAATTTATTTAAATCGTATTGATTCGGTAAAGATGGTCTTGGTCCAATTATTGCCATTTCACCAACAAGGATGTTCCATAATTGTGGCAATTCATCTAAACTTGTTTTTCTCATAAACTTACCAATTCTTGTTATATATTGATCTGGATTATCTAATTGATGCGTTGGCACATCTTTAGGTGTATCTATTCTCATACTTCTAAACTTTAATATCTTGAAAACTTTATTATCTTTTCCAACACGTTCTTGCTTGAAAAGAATAGGTCCAGGAGAAGTTATTTTAATAATTAAAGAAACAATTAGTAAAACTGGAGACAATACGATTAAGCCTAATAAACTTAATACAGTATCTATTAATCTTTTTACATATTTTTGGTACATCTTATCTCTCCCTTCACATGAAAAAACATATAGTCGCCTATATGTTTATTAATCATTTTTTTTAATAATTTCTAATCCCACTTTTGCATTTGTTATCTGTCCTAAAAACTCAACTTCAATAAATGCTAATCGCTTATGTCGATCTACTTTTTTAATAATTCCTTCTTTATTCTTCAGTGGTCCCCCACTTACAAAAATCTTATCACCTTCAATATATCCTATTGACATATTCACAATATGATCATCTTTACCAAATGATTTCAAAAATACTATTTCATCTTCATTTAAAGGAAAAATATCTTGTCCATACTTTCCTAATAATTTTGTTATTTCAGGGACTTTCTTTAATTCCTGAAACAGTTTATTTGCATCATCACTTATCATAAAGATATAGCCAGGGAACAGCTTTTCTTCTACTTCATCCCAAAATCCTCTAATCTTTTTTACTCGCTTGTATTTAGGTACAAAACATTCTATTAATACTGTATCTGATATCAGAAGCTGACAAGATTTGATAATTTTTTCTTCTAAGCCGCTTCTTACTTGGATAACATAGCAATTACTCATTCAATCCCTCCCAAAAGGATAGGCTTCGCCTATTCAACTTACTTGAACTTGTTTATGTGATGATCCTGTAAATAGGCAAACGCGACAAAGCGACGATTTAAATATTTACATTTTTTTCTTTTTGTTTGGATAATTACTAATTATCCTTTACAATAAGGTTTGGAAAATTTAGATTTCCATTATTTCATTTGCAAATTTGAAAGACTAAAACGAAAGAGGAGAGAATATGAATGATTATATGGAAATAGCAAATCAGTATTTGACAGAATGCGAAACGATAAAGAAATTGAGTAAACACACATTAAAAGCGTATCGGATTGATTTAAAACAATTTATTATGTTTCTTAAGATAGATACGGGTGAGTCTTTAAAAGAGAATGTTTTAAACTATATTAGTGATTTGAATAAACGATATAAGCCCAAGTCTGTAAAGCGTAAAATGGCTTCTATACACGCATTTTTACAATATGTTAATGAGGAAGAGGAAAATAAAAATGATTTGTCCTTTTTTCAAAAAATTAGAGTAAGGGAAGATAAAAAACTCCCTCGGATTATAGGGAGTTGTAACATTAAAGATATTTATAAAGTATTGTATAGCAGCGACAATCATCGTAAATTACGCATACGAGATCGTGCAGTTATTGAGCTGTTGTTTTCTACTGGAATAAGAGTCAGCGAACTTTGCTTATTAAAAATTGGAGATGTTAACCTTAACGATTGTGTTTTGACTATTTTTGGTAAAGGTCGAAAGGAAAGAAGTATTTATTTAGGAAATGATCAAGTTTTACATGTATTAAAGGATTATAAGAAATATTATCGTTTTGGAGCAAGTGAAGAGGAAAGTTTTTTTATTAATCGTTTTGGTAGCAGCATAAGCGATCAAAGCGTAAGAAATTTAATTAAAAATTATACATTACAAGCAGGGATTCATGAAAATATAACACCACATATGTTTCGTCATACATTTGCTACTCTGTTATTAGAGGAAGACGTAGATATTCGATACATTCAGCAAATCCTAGGTCATTCTTCGATTTTAACGACTCAGATTTATACACATATAAGCCAAAATAAGCAAAAAAATATTTTAATTAATAAAAACCCAAGAAATAGAATAGAGGTATAAAAAAAAATCAAACTATGATATAATTTACTCAATTTGGAGGGTTTAACAATGAGAGTATTAGTAACTGGTGGTCTTGGTTTCATAGGAAGCCATACTTGTGTGGAGTTGATAGAGAACGGGAATGATGTAGTTGTAGTAGATAACTTATACAATAGTAAAGAAGTTGTTAAAGGTTACATTGAAGAAATTACAAATAAAAAAATTACATTTATTAATTGCGATGTATGTGATAAAGCAGCAATGGATAAAGTATTTAGTGAAAATAAAATTGATGCAGTCATTCATTTTGCTGGATATAAAGCAGTAGGAGAATCTGTGCAAAAACCTTTAAAATATTATGACAATAACTTGGTAAGCACTTTAGTTTTATGCGATGTAATGAATAAATACAACTGTAAAAATTTAGTGTTTAGTAGCAGTGCAACAGTTTATGGTGATCCAGAACGAATTCCAATTGATGAGGAGTGTCGCTTAGGACCAACAACGAATCCATATGGGACAACTAAATTGTTTATTGAACAGATTCTAAAAGATTTACACTTTTCAGATAACTCATGGAACATCGCATTATTACGATACTTTAATCCAATTGGAGCACACAAGAGTGGGTTAATTGGAGAAGAGCCAAATGGAATTCCTAACAATTTAATGCCTTATGTCGTGAAAGTGGCTAACAAAGAGTTACCAGTGTTACATGTGTTTGGAGATGATTATGATACTCCAGATGGAAGTGGTGTTCGTGATTATATTCATGTAGTAGATTTAGCAAAAGGACACTTATGTGCCTTAAATAAACTTGAAAAAGAGCACATTGGAGTAGATGATTTTAATTTAGGAACAGGGAATGGGTATAGTGTTTTGGATATTGTTAAAGCTTTTGAAAAAGAGAATGGTATCAAAGTGCCTTACCAAATTGACCCTCGCCGTCCTGGTGATATTGCAACATGTTATGCTGACACAAAGAAAGCATTTGATCAATTAGGATTTAAAGCAGAAAAAACTTTGGAAGATATGATGAAAGATTCTTGGCACTATGTCCAAGTTTTAAATGGAAAAAATTAGTTCATTTTTATGGACTTTTTTTCTTAATTTTAATGATTTTTTAGTAAGATACAGGTATAATATATAGGTTACATGTCATAGGAGGTAGAGTATGAGTGTAAAAGCAAAGAAAAGATTGATTGTTGTTTTGGCAACTTTATTAATATTAATTGGTGGTGGGGCACTGGGAGTTAACTTATATATTGACTCTATATTAAATAAGATGGATCAAACAGATTCATTTTCGGATTCGGATGTTGGAGCAAATAAGCTAGACAAAAATGTTACAAATATTGCATTGCTTGGTATTGATAATGATAGCGGAACAGATATTCAGAGAAGTGATGTAATGAAATTAGTTTCTTTAAATTTTAAACAAAAGAAAATAAAAATCACATCATTACAGCGTGATAATTTAGTGTACATTCCTATGCAAGAAAAGTATGATAAACTAAACCATGGATATCGTGATGATGGAGCAAAAGGGGCATTATCTGCAATTAACTATAATTTTGATTTAAATGTAACGCAGTATGTAAAATTTTCTTTTGACTCAGTTGTGCAAATTGTTAATATGATTGGTGGTGTTAGTATCAATTTAAATGGTGCTGAAGCAGCATCACTAGGATTGCCATTAGGAGTGCAAATACTAAATGGAGAAGAAGCTTTAGCTTATTCAAGAATTAGAAATATTGATAGTGATTATGGTCGTATGCAAAGACAAAATAATGTGATTAACTCTATCTTGGCTTCAATGAGCGGAAAATCGGCTTTTGAATTGTTAGATATTGTGACAAGTGTTATGCCATATGTCGAAACAAATATTTCAAACGGTCAAATAAAAAGTTATGTAACGCGTTTGGTTTCTTTCGATTTTAGTGATATTGAACAATTTCAATTCCCATCTGAAGGATACAATTCGATTCAATCTTCTATTAGTTTGTATGGTTATGGACCATTATATATATTAAAAGATTTTAGTGGAGAAGTTGAACTACTTCACAAGAATATTTATGGAAAAGATTATAAAGCTAGTGATACAGTTAAAAAGGTCGAATCTGATACTAAAGACTATTTGAATTAATAAAATTTAAATAAAGGAACTTTGATAATGAAAATTTCAATTTTAGCATTACACCTTGGTTTTGGAGGTGTCGAAAAATATATTTCCACGATTGCAAATATGTTGTCGGAACAACATGATGTTGAAATTTTGGTGACTTACAAAATCGAGGAAATACCAGCATTCTTTATTGATAAAAAGGTTAAGATTAAATATCTTACTACAAACATAAAACCTAATGCGAAAGCTTTTAAGGTGGCAAGAGAAGAGTGCAATATATTTAAAATGATTTGGGAGGGGCTAAAAGCTCTTCGAATTTTACATCAAAAAAACAGGGTTAATAAAAAAGCAATTAGTGCCTGTACTAGTGATGTGATTATTTCAACTAGAGATTTTCATAATAGAATGATTCAAAAATATGCAAACAAAAACATTATTTGGGTTTCTAGTGAGCATAACCATCATAATGGTAATCAAAATTACATTAACAAAATCGTACGCTCATGCGAAGGATTTGATTATTTTTTACCAATTTCAAATGAGTTATGTAATTTTTATAGGGAGTTATTACCGGAAGTGGATGTGAAATATATTCCTTTTTGTATTGATCAACCATTTACAAATGAACTACCTACTTTTGAAAAACCAGTGTATATCAGTGTAGGAAGACTTTCTCCCGAAAAGGGTGTTTTAGAATTAATTGATATTTTTAATGGTATTCACGAAAGACAAAATGATGCAGTTTTACATTTAGTCGGGGATGGGATTTTAATGGATCAAATTATTGAAAAAGTTGAGTATTATGGACTTAAAGATAGTGTGATTATCCATGGTTTTATTACACAAAAGGAAATTGATAAGTTATACGTTAAGTCCTCTGTTTTTTTGATGACTTCGTTCACAGAATCACTTGGTTTTGTTCTTTTAGAAGCAATGGCATGTGGACTTCCTTGCATTGCCTTCAATAGTGCTCAAGGAGCAAATGAAATTATTAATAATGGTGTGAATGGATTTTTGATTGAAAATCGCAATTCAGAAAATTTTATAAACAAAACAGTTGAGCTATTCAATAATAAAAAAGAGATACGAGAGATGAGTGCTAATGCCAAGAAATGTTTGGTAGATTTCAGTTATGATAATACCAAAAAGCAATGGTTAACATTTATGAAGAATATTAAGAAACATTCTATCAAATAGAATGTTTTTTTATGTTATAATTAAAGCCAAGGAAGGAAGTATAAGATGAAAAAAGTTCTTTTTATTTCAAGTACAGGCGGACACCTTACCGAATTACTTCAGTTAAAACCAATTTTTAAAAATTATGATTATCGTATTGTAACAGAAAAAACGAAGTCAAATGCTAATCTTAAAAATGAATATAAAAAAAAGATAAGTTATTTAGTTTATGGTACAAAACATAAGATGTGGTCCTACTGGTTTATCTTTCCTTTTAACTGTTTGAAGAGTTTATACCTTTTTTTAAAGTTCCAACCAGATGTAATCATTTCAACAGGGTCTCATACAGCTGTACCGATGTGTTTTATCGCACATTTTTTTAAGAAAAAAATAATTTATATTGAGACATTTGCCAATATAACAACAAAAACAGTGGCAGGTAAAATGGTATATCCTATTGCTGATTGTTTTGTTGTACAATGGAAAACAATGCTTGAACTTTACCCAGATGCGATTTATGGCGGATGGATTTTTTAGGAGAATATATGATATTTATAACTTTAGGAACACAAGATAAAACATTTGAAAGACTTCTAATCGAAATTGATTTGCTAATAAGAAATAAAATCATTCAAGATGAGGTAATAGTGCAAGCGGGACATACCAAATATGAATCTGAAAGCATGAAAGTATTTGATTTTATCAATATGGAGCAATTCGAAAAATATATTAGCGAATGCGATATTTTAATAACTCATGGTGGAGTAGGATCAATTTTAAGCGGAATCAATCATGAAAAAAAAGTAATCGCAGTGGCGAGACGAGCTAAATATAAAGAGCACGAAAATGATCATCAACTTCAAATTATATCTGAGTTTGTTGATAGAGATTTAATTTTAGGTTGTCGCGATGTTCATGAATTGAAAGAGAAAATTTTAATGTTAGACGCTTTTAAAGTAAGAATGCATGAAAGCAATAACAGTAAATTTTGCCAATTAATAAATGATTTAATAAATGAATGAGAGGATAATAATGAAAACTGGATTTTTAATTATTAATTATAATGATTTTGAAACAACTTCTAAATTATTGAAGAATATTAAATACTATAAGGTTTTAGATAAAATTGTTGTTGTTGATAATTGCTCAACGGATGACTCATTTGCAAGATTGAATGAGACTTTTGAAAGTGATAAAGTTGCAATTATCCAAAATAACAATAACGGTGGGTACGCTTCTGGGATAAATTTTGGATGCCGGTTTTTAATTGACGAATTAGGAGACTGCAATATTTTTGTGAGCAATTCAGATATCGTTATTGAAAATGAAGAAACGTTATCAGAGTTAATTTCCAGTAAGTCAAAAAATCACGGAATAATAGCACCTCTCATTAAAGAACATGAAGGGTTAAATAGAGGTTGGAAAATACCAACACCTTTTCAAGATGCATTATTAAATGTTGTTTATATTCATCAATATTTGCGTCCAAAATTGCTATTTTATAAAGAGAGTCATTATGATCAAACGCTTGTAGATGTCGAAGTCGTTTCTGGTTGTTTTTTTCTAATTGATTCTAAAGCGTTAGAGGACGTAAATTACTTTGATGAAAATACGTTCTTGTATTACGAGGAAAATATCATATCAAAGAAAATGCAATCGATTAAAAAAAGAATATCCATCAATACGGATGTATCCGTGTTTCATAATCACTCGATAACGATTGATAAAAATATAAACAAAATGAATAAATATAAAGAATTGAAAAAAAGCCAATATTATTTTCAAACAGTTTATAATAAAGCTGGATTAATAAGTAGATTTTTATTAAAAATAACAGAAAAAACTAGTTATTTTATTTTAAGTATATTAAAATAAAGAGGTTGTATAAATGAACACGAGGAGGTTTTATTATGAGCAAATTGAGAACATTAGTTGTAATCCCTGCATATAATGAAGAATTAAACATAAAGAATGTTATTTCTGATATTGAAACGAATGCAAATGAAGTTGACTATGTTATTATTAATGATGGTTCAAAAGATAAAACACTTGAAGTGATTGCAGAAAATGACTACAATCACATTGATAGTATTATCAACTTAGGATTATTTGGTGCTGTTCAAACGGGATTTAAATTAGCTATGATTGATAATTATGATATAGTGATTCAATTTGATGGTGATGGACAACATTCTGCTGAATATATCCATAAATTAATAGCAGCTATTGAGGAAGGAAATGATATTGCTATCGGATCTAGATTTGTAAGCGAAAAGAAACCTTTTACTGCTAGAATGTTAGGTAGTAGAGTAATTTCAATGGCAATTTTTTTAGTAACTGGAAAGAAAATTAAAGATCCCACAAGTGGACTAAGAGCTTATGATAAAAAATGTATCTTGGACTATGCGATGGATATGAATAATCCACCAGAACCAGATACGCTAGTACATATGCTTAGAAAAAAGAGAAAAATTAAAGAGATTCAAGTTCAAATGAGTGAAAGAGAGTTTGGGGAATCTTATCTTAATTTAGCAAACACAATTAAATATATGAGCAGAATGGTTGTTTCAATTTTGCTAATTCAACCGTTTAGAAAGGTTAAATAGGTAATACAATGGACTTAAAGTTACAGTTAGTATTTATATTAGCAAGTATTTTAACAATGATTTTTGTAATTCGTAAAATAAAAAAACACGGATTAAATATTGATGATGCGATTATTTGGTTAATTTGGGCTATTGTTTTATTAATACTTAGTGTTTTTCCGGAACTATCGATTTTTGTTTCAAAAAAACTAGGTTTTGTTTCAACAAGTAATTTTATATTTTCCCTTTTTACGTTCTTTCTATATATAATTTTATTTGTTCAAACAATTAAGATTTCTTCGTTAAAAGAAAAGCAAAAAGAGTTAATACAAAAATTAAGTATTATGCAATATAAAGATAGAAAAAAAGATGAAGATTAGATAATTTAATATACTATTAATAAGAAAGATACTAGTTTGTTTTAGTTTCTTTCTTATTTTTAATAAAGCTATGTAATGACAGTCTTTTTTGGTATAATATAAGATAAATGAATTATTAAGGAGATTTTATGAGAAACAACAATAACGCTATTGAAGTTACAAATATGAATAAAAAATTTAAACGAGTATTCGACAAGCCTCAATCATTTAAAGAATACTTGGTTTTTTGGAAGAGAAACAAAGTTGAGTATCATCATGTTTTAAAAGATATTAACTTAGATATAAAAAAAGGGGAAACGGTTGCTTTAATAGGGACGAATGGTAGTGGTAAATCTACTTTGTTGAAATTAATGACAAAAATTTTATACCCGACATCAGGAACTTTAGAAACGAGAGGTAAATTAACGTCATTGTTGGAACTTGGAGCAGGTTTTCATCCTGATTTCACGGGAAAAGAAAATATATACTTTAATGCTTCTGTGTTTGGCTTAACAAAGAAAGAAATTGATAAAAGAGTGGATCAAATCATTGAGTTTTCTGAACTAGGAGATTTCATTGACAATCCAATTAGAACGTATTCATCAGGAATGTATATGCGATTGGCTTTTTCTATAGCAATTAATGTTGATGCAGAAATTTTGCTAATTGATGAAATATTAGCAGTAGGTGATCAACATTTTCAAGATAAATGTTTTAATAAACTTGAAGAACTTAGAGATAGCAGTAAAACAATTGTAATTGTTTCGCATAGTTTAGAAACATTAAAAACTTTGTGTAATAGAGCTGTTTGGATTTATGATGGGAATGTAATGCTAGATGGAAAGCCAAATGAAGTAATTTCCAAGTATTTAGAAAGAGTGACAATGGATCATCAAAAAGCGATTGAAATGAAACAACAAAGTGAAGACTATGCTTATCATGGTAATATCTTTATTGATGAGCCAAGTATGTCGCAAATCATTAGTAAAAGTAGTGGACCTGTTTCAATTAATGGATGGGTTATGTGTGAAGATGCACAAGCAATATTAAAAATCTTCATTGATGATGAAGAGTTAACAAATATTTCTAGAGTAGATCGAGTAGATGTTTTCCAAGTATTTGGAGAAGAATACGGTGGTATGGCAACAAATAAAAAACCAGGGTGGGTAACTAGTTTTTCACCAGAAAAATTTGAAGACGGTGTTCACTCTATTAAAGTATTATTACAAGATCATAAGGGGAATATCGTGACGAAAAAAAGTTGCGAAATTTTTCTTAAATAGGAAAAGGTGAATATATGAAATTTTTTAACGAATTATACAATTATCGTGAATTGCTTAAATCTAGCATAAAAAAAGAAATTAGAGGAAAGTACAAGGGATCGTTTTTGGGGATCATGTGGTCATTTATTAATCCATTACTACAGGTTTTGATTTATGCAATCATTTTCCCAATCATTATGGGGGATACTGGTACTGACAATTATGTTGTTTTTTTAGTTGTAGGAATTATACCTTGGACATTTTTTGTTACAATCATCAATCAAGGAGTTATTGTCATAAGAAGCAATGCTGGAATTATTAAGAAAGTCTATTTTCCTCGTGAAATATTACCGATTTCGGTAGCGGCAAGTGGATTGATCAATTTCTTTATTTCTTGTATTATCATATTAATTTTTGTTGTTACAAGTGGAATCTCTTTAAGTTGGGTACTTATTTTTGTTCCATTTATTGCTGTAATTCAAGCGATGTTAGCTTTGGGACTAGTATTTGCACTAAGTGCAATTAATATTTATATTAAGGATACAGAATACATTGTTACATTTATTTTAAACATGCTTTTTTATGCTACTCCAGTTTTGTACAACGCTTCATTATTTCCTTCGAGTATACGTTGGGTATTAAACATGAATCCTATGGGAGTGATAATTGATTCTTACCGAAATGTGTTTTTAAATGGACAAATTCCAGAATTAGGGCCAATTATTTATGTGTTTGTATTAAGTGTTGTTGTTTTAATTGGTGGGTTTGCAATTTTTAGAAAATTAGAAAAAGGATTCGCAGAGGAGGTTTAAGAATATGAAAAAAGATAGAATTCATATGATTGAACATCGTATCTATGGTATAGGAAACCCTGTTTTTGTTTTACGTGCGATATTAGAAACAAATGATTATGAAGTAGAAATTTTTGTAGATGGTGTGAAAAGAGAGTTTGAAACACTACCAAGTTTAACAATTAACGGAATCCATTTTGAATGTAAAATTGAGAAGACTAGTAAGGTAATTGAAACCTATTTAATTATAGATGATAAAAGGGAATTACTTTGTACAAACAAAAATTCAGTATATACTAGAATTTTTTCGAAAGTTAGAAAGTACTTCGAAAAGATTACTAATTTTATTTTTGGAATATTAAAAAAGATTCGAAAGTTAGTATATTTAGGATACAAAGCTATTCGACTTTTATGGCGTGAGCATCACTTTATCGTTTCACCTACAGTAATGAAGAAATATTATGCAGATTTGAAATACAAATTAAATACTTTAGATGCAGATTATTACGATCCAGGAACGCAACAAGAGTATATAAAATGGTTAGATGAAAACAAAAGCGTTGAAGTTGTTGAAGAATTTGCCTATAACCCTTTAATTTCTATTTTAATTCCAGTCTATAATATTAAAAGAAAATATTTATCTGAGTGCATTGAATCAATCCTTTCACAAACGTATAAGAATTTTGAAGTATGTTTGGTTGATGATTGTTCAACATTACAGGAGACAAAGGAAACATTGGAATACTATGCAGCGAAAGATGACAGAATCAAGGTTAAGTTTAGAAGTGAGAATGGTCATATTTCGCAAGCAACTAACGATGCCCTAGAGATGGCAAAAGGTGAATTTGTTGCTCTAATGGACAACGATGATTTGTTAACAAATAATGCATTATACGAAAATGTTAAAGTTCTAAACAACAATAAAGAATTAGATTTAATTTACAGTGATGAAGATAAAATTGACATTAATGGAGTGAGAAGAGATCCTCACTTCAAAGCCGATTTTTCTCCAGATACGTTGCTTAGCCATAACTATATTTGCCACTTTGCAGTGTTAAGAAAAAGTATTATGATTGAAATTGGTGGAGAAGAAGTTGGTCTTGAAGGCGCACAAGATTTTGATTTGTTTTTGAAATTTACTGAAAAGACGAATAAAATTCACCATATTGATAAAATTTTATACCATTGGAGAATGATTCCTGGATCAACTGCAGCAACAATTGATAGTAAAAGCTATGCTCTTGAAAAAGGAGTAAAATCAATAGAAAATGCAATGAAAAGAAGAGGAATCTCTGCAAAAGTTAGCGTTCATAAAGATGTGCCATGTTATAAAGTAGAGTATTTGTATTCAGAAGAACCAAGCATCACAATTATTATTCCAACAAAGGATTATGCTGATGTTTTAGAGGATTGTCTGGTTTCAATTTACAAACATACAAAGTATAGTAATTATGAAATTATTGTTGTTAATAATGATAGTGTGAATAACGAAACTTTTGAATTATTTGAAAAATATAAAAAAATGCACAAGAACTTTAGAGTTATTGATGCGAATTTTGAGTTTAATTATTCTAAATTGAATAATCTTGCTGCAAACGAAGCAAAAGGAGATTATTTAGTTTTATTAAATAATGACACTACTGTTATAAGTGAAGATTGGTTGTCACAAATGGTAGGTTATGCTATGCAAGATCATATTGGTGCAGTCGGTCCTAAGTTATTGTATCCTGATGGAACAGTACAACATGGTGGAGTTGTCATGGGAGTTGGTGGTATTGCTAATCATGCCTTTTTAGAAGCGGACCGTTTTAATCCAGGTCTATATGCAAGATTGTCGGTGGCGCACAATTACGCTGCTGTCACAGCTGCATGTTTAATGGTTTCAAAAGAAAAATTCTTTGAGGTAGGTTGCTTAGATGAAAATTTGATGGTAGCTTACAACGACATTGATTTTAACTTGCGTTTGCTGGAAAAAGGTTATTATAATGTTTTCGTTCCACAAGTAGAGTTATACCATCATGAATCAAAATCAAGAGGATTAGATACAACGAAGGAAAAGTATCAAAGATATTTGAAGGAACAGTATTATATGAATCACAAATGGGAATCAATTATTAAAAGAGACCCTTTCTATAACTCAAACTTCAGCAAAAAAATATCATTCAAGTTAGATGTGAGGAGAAATGAAAGCTAATGAATAAGAAACAATTAAAGTATTTAATCAATGGTAGTTATGTTGTACTAGTTTTTCTTATTATTTTTCTATTTGTTTTCCCATTGTCTCCAAGTACTTCTTCAAGAGTAAATACATCTATTGAATACGACATTTTGCCAATAAAAAGTGGTGAGAAAATTAGCCAGTTTTTTGTAGGTAATGTTGAGGATATGAATAATATTACACTTTCTTTCGAACTTAAAGATTTGGATTTAAGTGATTACTCAGAAGAGCAACTAAAACAACTCAAAAAGGGTTCTTTTACAGCTCAACTATATGATAACAACACGTTAATTGTGGAAAGTAGTATTGAAGCTTCTAAAATTTTTGATGATTCAAATTGGAATATAGCATTTCAACCTTACAATGGAACATATAAGAAAGAAATGAAACTTAATTTAACATATCATAATGAAGATTCAAATCTGGCATTTCCAATGAATATTTCAAAATCTGCTGCAGATGATAGGTATATCATAAGTGGAGATACTAAAATCAAAGAAAACTTAACTATAAACACTTTTGGGAAAAGAGAGGATTACTTTTTTGCATGGTATCCAGCACTTTTATTAGTTGTTATTTTTACGCTTTCTAGTTTTGCGAATAGAGGAGACAAAAAATGAAAATAAGTAATTTAGTCAATACAAAATATAAAAAAATATTACTTAGTTTTATAGTATCAGTTTTATTTGCGTTTTTATTCGAGACAGTAGTGTTTAATAGCAATTCTTTTTTTCATCCTACTATGAATAAAGAGATTAATTTGTCTGAGGTTGAGACTAAGGGGTTTCAACTTGTTGATAATACTTTGGTAAATGATAAAAACAAAGCCAAAATCATCATGGATTTAAATAATGAATTTGTTGGAAAGATTAAAATTGAATATGATGCTGTTGATGATTTTGTAACAAAAATTTATACAAAAGAAAAAAATACATTTGGTAAAGAAGTAGAGTCTGTTTATAGAGATCAAGAAGTAATCAATACTTCTTCTAGACTACATTTATTAGTTGAAAATATAAATGCGACTGTTGATACTAGTGAAATAAAAATGACTCTTTCAGCTAATGAATCAATAGTGATTAAATCTATTACCTTAATCAACTCTTTCAGCATTAATTTTGCAAGATTAATAACAATGTTTATTCTATTCTTTGGTATTTTGATTTTCTTTTTCTTTAAAAAGTTCTTCTTCGAAAAGATTGAACGTTCGTTTTTAGTAATTGTATTAGTCATTGGATCTTCTATTATATTGTTAACACCGAGTATTACTTATCTATCGATGGATGATATAGTTCATTATAAAAATTCAGCTACATTAATTCCTTTTAGTAATAATATAAGTAAGACAGAAAATGAGCTTACAAGTTTTCAAGTGTTTCATAAAGATATGATTAATTCAAAAGAAGAATTGAATGATTTAAATATATACTTAAATGAAAATCACGTTGAAAAGAATTTAGGAGGATTTGGAAAAGGATTCATACCTTATAGCCGATTTGGTTACATACCAAGTGCTATAACACTGAAAGCTGCATCTATTTTAAATGTACCTTTTACTATTTCTTTTGCACTAGGACGACTAACTAATTTACTTTTCTATTCGTTAATCATGTTTTTCGCAATTAAAATTGCACCAATTAAGAAAAGAATATTTGTCTTATTCGCCTTAATTCCAACTAATATATTTATGGCATGTAATTATTCGTTAGATCCGATTATTACTAGCTGCTTAACACTAGGTTTTTCTTTGTTTTTAAGAGAATTGTTCTCAAAAGAAAAGATAGATTTCAAATATACATTGTTATATCTAGCAACAACGATTTTTGGAATCCTTCCAAAACCAATTTATGCTCCATTGGTACTAATGCCATTATTGCTTTCAAAAGATAAATTTGATAACAAAAAACAAATGAAGTACTTTAAAATTGGTCTTGTATTAATTTTTATTGTTTTAATTTCTACATTTGTGTTGCCAACTCTTTTATCACCTAGTGTTCAAGGAGATGTTAGGGCAGCTGGACAAACAAGTCAAATTGGACAAATCACTTCTATTTTGAGTAATATTCCTGGATATATACAAGTTTTCATAAATAATGCAGGTGATCAATTCTTTATGAAGTTCTTCGGTCCAGATGCTTTAACTTCAGTTGGTTATTTAAATCAAATTCCTGAAAACATTTATTACTTTTTCTTAATTGCCATCATAACATTTTCTGTTTTGCGCGATTCAGATGAAAAAAAGAAACTTACATTTAATAATAAAATTTTCATTTTTGCATTATTATTTGTCATTATTGGCTTGATTTGGACGGCACTATACGTCGATTTCACTGAAGTAGCGACATTGCGCATTCGCGGTGTTCAGGCAAGGTATTTCTTACCAATATTATTGCCATTATTGTGTTGTTTAGATATTGGTGAATTAAAAGTAAAGTTTAGTAAGCTTCAAATTAATTGTATATTATTTACTTGTATTTATATTTGCTTATTTTTTATGGTTTATTTTTGTGTATTAAGTGTATTCCAATTTTAGTTTAAGGAGGTGAGTTCAGTGGAAATATCAATCATAATTCCTGTTTATAATGCAGGTAATCATTTAAGTGGGTGTTTGGAATCATTAATTTTACAAGATTTTAATGATTTTGAAATATTACTGATCAACGATGGCTCAACTGACGACTCCTTAAGCATAATCGAGTCATATGCTACAAAGTATGAATTTATCTCTTATGTTGATAAGAAAAACGAAGGAGTTGCAATAACAAGAAATCTAGGAATTAGTATTGCAAAAGGAACTTATATTATGTTTGTTGATAATGATGATTTCGTTGATAAAGATTATTTGAAAACGTATTATGAATTAATCACAAGTAAGAACTGTGATGTTGTTTGTGGCGGGTATCGTAGAGTTACAGACGAACGAGTACTGTTTGAATCATCTTGCAAAGTATCAGATTGGTTTAAATACACAGTTACAGCACCGTGGGCGAAAATTTATCGTCGCGATTTCTTATTACAACATAAGTTGAAATTTCTTGATTATCCAATCGGGGAAGATGTATATTTTAACTTGCAGGTTTTTGATAAAACAAAGCAGATTTATACTACTAACTATATTGGGTATAATTGGTACTTCAATGATAATTCTATTTCAAACACTTCACAAAGAGGGTTTAATAAAGAGGTGGATATTTTGCACTTGCTTGATTTAATTGATGAGGTGGTTGTGAATAAAAATGATTACATCCAATACTTTTTTTATCGTTATGTGATTTGGTATTTGTTGTTTTCTGGAAGAAAAAGTTCTTCAAAAGAATTTATCCTAGAAAGCAAACGTTATTTTAATTGGCTTGATTCACACGGTATTCGAAAAAACATCTCTGTTTTATCTAATCGATTAAATGGTGAAACATTGGTTAATCGAGTGAGTGTTGGTTTTGTAACGATTTTATTAAAACTTCATTTAGTTGGAGTATTTGCAAAGTTTTATTGCAAGGGAGAATAGTAATGGAGAATTTACATACATTCGTTGTACTTGCGTACAAGGAATCACCGTTTCTGGAAAAGTGCATTGAATCAGTTTTAGATCAAAATTATCCAAGTAAAGTTGTGATTGCCACTTCAACTCCAAATAAATTCATTGACAGTATAGCGACTAGCTATGATTTGCAAGTTTTTATAAATGAAAGTGGAAAAGGAATTGGCCCTGACTTTGATTTTGCATTAAACTGTGGACAAACAAAGTTGGTCACGATAGCCCATCAAGATGATATATATGAAAAGAATTACTCTAAAAGAATGGTCGATCAGTATTTAAAAAAGAAAAAAACATTAATAATAGTCTCTAAATACTATGAAATAAGAGATGATAAAAAGATTTTTTCAAATACTAACTTAAAAATAAAAAGTTTGTTACTAAGTCCATTGAAGTTAGGGGCGTTAACAAATCTTAAATTAATCAAGAGGTTGCCAATCGCTTTTGGTAATAGTTTATGCTGTCCAGCAGTCACTTTCGCGATTGATAATTTAAAACAAAAGAAATATTTCGATAGTGATATGAAGAGTAATATTGATTGGGTTGCTTGGGAACGGATTAGTAAAGAATCAGGGTCTTTCTCTTATATACCAGAGGCATTGATGGGGCATAGAGTACACGAAGACTCAACGACAAGTTCTGTTATTAACGATAATATTCGAAGTAGAGAAGATTTCGAAATGTTTACTAAATTTTGGCCAAAGTTTATTGCTAGAATGTTATCTAAAGTTTACCAAAAGTCTGAAGACAATAATAGAAGTTAAGTTAGGAGACATCATGAAAAAAGAGAGACTGTTTTATTTGGATTTTATACGAGCTTTATCTATTTTGATAATAGTCATCTATCATTTTAATTGCACACTTGTAGATTTTGATTTGAACTTTAATTTTATGCTGTTATATGAAAATAATTTAGTGAGTTGGGGAGTAATCGGGGTTAAACTCTTCTTTGTTATATCAGGTGCGGCATTAATGTATCAATATAAAGAAAAAATAAATACAATACAATTTTATAAGAAGAGACTTTTTTCACTTTATCCAATGTTTTGGATTTCATATATTGTAGTATTTGTCTTTCGTTTTATTATATTAAAGTTACCTCTACCTGAAGCATCTCCTTTGTTTTTCATATTTACATTTTTAGGTCTTGATGGATATTTGAATAATGCATTTGTTACCTTCTATTTATTAGGAGAGTGGTTTTTAGGAGTAATTATAGTGTTCTATTTAATTTTCCCATTATTAAGAAAATTAATTATAAAGTATCCAGTTCATTTATTTATTACTACATTTTTATTAAGTGTAGCTTTAACATATTATAATATTTTAATAATACCGAGTCATTTAAGTATAACAGTAAACTTATTTAGCTTTGTTCTTGGAATGTTTTACATTGAATATCGAGAAAGGTTTGATAAACCTCTCATTATTTCAACAATCTCAGTCTCGTTGATTATGTTGATCATTCCGCAGTTTCAAAATAAAGTATTTTTATCTTCATTGATAGCTTGGGGATTATTCGCAATCTTGGTTAATGTTTCCAAATATATTAAAACAAAAAAATTCATTTCCTTTTTAAGTAAGTATTCGTATGGAATTTTTTTAACTCATCACGTGATAATGTATCAATTTTTAAGTTATTTTAAAGGACATGATTTATCTGATTTAGTTATCCTTCTTCTTTTCGTTGTCTTGTTTATTATAATCTTAATTTCTTCGATTATTTTATATCGTTTATCAAAATGGATTACTGATAAAATAGTTTTTTCTAAATCTTGAGTAAGGATATACTATGAATAATAAAAAATATAAAACGAGTGAATTTGCAAAAATGGCAGGAATCACGGAAAGAACGATTCGTTACTATGATAAAATTGGATTATTAAAACCATCATCGATACTACCTAATGGGTATCGTCAGTACGATAATCAAGATTTTCTAAAATTACAAAAAATTTTAATATTGAAAGAGCTAGGATTTTCATTAGATGAGGTATTTCCGTTGATTGTAAATGATGAAAATAATCTTAAAGAATCTTTTGTGTTACAAAGAGATTTGATTTCTCAAAGAATTTCTCAATTTCAAATTTTAAATACAGCATTAAAATCAGCTTTGGCGTTATTGGAACAGGAATTATTAGATTGGAATAAGATAATAGAGTTAATCCATCTTTCAAATAAACAATCAATGATTGCTGACCAATACAAAAATGCAAAAAATTTAGATGCGAGAATAAAATTGCACAATACATTTTCCACCAATTCAACAGGATGGTTCAATTGGTTATTCTCAAATATTGATTTTAACGGTGTATATCGTTTGCTTGAAGTTGGGTGTGGGAATGGTGCACTTTGGGATAACAGAGAAATTAACTTGCGTAATCGTGAGATGTTTCTATCCGATGCATCTTCTGGAATGATTGATGATGTCAAAAAGAAACTTGGGAATGACTTTAACTGTATTGTGTGTGAATGCGAAAGTATCCCGTTTAAAAATAATTTTTTTGATGCACTGGTTGCTAATCATGTGTTATTTTATTTAAAAGATATAAATGTTGGTTTGGCTGAAATAGTGCGCGTCTTAAAACCAAATGGAATCTTCTATTGTACTACATATGGTAAAAATCATATGAAAGAAATTAATGAACTAGTGCAAGAGTTTGACTCTAACATTGTTTTGTCTGAAACGAATTTATTTAATAAGTTTGGATTAGAGGATGGACAAACGATCTTAGAGGATTACTTTAGTGAAATCAAAATGTTGAAATATCCTGATTCACTTCACATTAATGAAGTAGAACCTTTGATTGAATATATTTTGAGTTGTCATGGGAATCAAAATGAGATTATTGCAAAACAATTATCTACTTTTAAGTTGTTTTTAGAAAATAAAATCAGTGAAAAAGGGTATATTGAAATAACGAAAGATGCTGGATTATTCATTTGTAAAAAATAAACAAAAAAAACTTGACCCTTACGTTACGTAAGGGTTTATTGTATAATAGTAACAATAGGAGGATTCTAATCATGAAAGGAATCATTTTAGCAGGGGGAAGCGGAACACGCTTATACCCATTAACAAAAGTAACAAGTAAACAATTATTACCGATTTATGACAAACCGATGATTTATTACCCAATGAGTATTTTAATGAGTGCAGGAATTAAAGAAATCTTAATTATTTCTACGCCAGATGATACACCACGTTTCAAAGAGTTATTAGGAGACGGAAGTCAATTTGGAGTTTCATTAAGTTATAAAGTACAACCATCTCCAGATGGATTAGCGCAAGCTTTTATTCTTGGTGAAGAGTTTATTGGTGATGACAGTTGTGCAATGGTATTAGGAGATAATATTTTCCATGGACATGGATTAACCAAACGTCTTCGCGCAGCGGCAAACAAAACTAATGGAGCAACTGTGTTTGGATATTATGTTGAAGATCCAGAGCGTTTTGGGGTTGTTGAGTTTGATGATAATGGAAAAGCAGTATCTCTTGAAGAGAAACCAATGCAACCAAAATCAAATTATGCGGTAACTGGTCTGTATTTCTATGACAACAAGGTAGTAGAGTATGCAAAAAACTTAAAACCAAGTCCTCGTGGAGAACTTGAAATCACAGATTTAAATAGAATCTATTTAGAAAACAACGATTTATCTGTAACATTGTTAGGTGATGGATTCACATGGTTGGATACAGGAACACATGAATCACTTGTTGATGCGACAAACTTTGTGAAAACAATTGAAGAGCACCAACATAGAAAAATCGCATGTTTAGAAGAAATTGCATATGACAACGGATGGATTGATCGCAAACAATTAGAAGAAATCTATGAGATTTATAAAAAGAATCAATATGGTGCGTATTTGAAAAAAATTATGGACCGCAAGTATATTGACAAAGAGGTTAAATAAAAATGAATGTAATAGAAACAAAATTACCAGGTGTAGTAATCATCGAACCAGATGTGTTTGGGGATCACCGTGGTTACTTCATGGAAACATATAGTAAGAAAAAATACGAAGAAATTGGAATTTGTGTTGATTTTGTACAAGACAATATGTCATTCTCAGCTCAAAAAGGAACATTACGTGGATTGCATTGGCAAAATGCACCAATGGCTCAATCAAAGTTAGTAAGTTGCACTCGTGGTGTCGTTATCGACGTTGCTGTTGATATTAGAAAAGACAGCCCAACGTACGGACAATGGGTGAGTGTTGAATTGAGTGAAGAAAATAAGCGTCAATTTTTCATTCCACAAGGATTTGCACATGGTTTCTTGACATTAACGGATAATGTTGAGTTTAGATATAAAGTAGATAACTTTTACTCAAAAGAGCATGACCGTGGAATTCGTTATGATGACCCTACCGCAAATGTTGATTGGGGAACGTTATTAAATGGAATCGAACCAGTATTATCTGATAAAGATAAATTTGGTCCAACTTTAGAAGAAGCAGATTGTAATTTTATATTCAAAGGAGAACAAAAATAATGAAAATTTTAGTAACAGGTGGAGCAGGATTCATCGGTGGAAATTTTGTCCACTATATGGTAGAGAAATATCCTGAAGATATGATCGTGAACTTAGATGCATTAACGTATGCTGGAAACTTAGAAACATGTCAATCAGTAGAAGACAAACCGAACTACAAATTCATAAAAGGTGACATTGCAGATCGTGATTTCATTTTTGATTTATTTGAAAAAGAAAAATTTGACGTAGTAGTTAATTTTGCTGCAGAGTCACATGTAGACAGAAGTATTGAAGACCCTGAAATCTTTGTTAGAACAAATGTAATGGGAACAACAACATTACTTGATGCTTGTAACAAATATGGTATTCAAAGATACCACCAAGTATCAACAGATGAAGTATATGGAGACTTGCCTTTAGACCGTCCAGATTTATTCTTTACGGAAGAAACACCACTTCATACATCTAGTCCATACAGTAGTGCAAAAGCAGCAGCAGACTTATTTGTATTAGCTTACCACAGAACATTTGGTATGCCTGTTACAATTTCTAGATGTTCAAATAACTATGGTCCTTACCACTTCCCAGAAAAATTAATTCCATTAATGATCGCAAGAGCATTAGCGGATGAAAGTTTACCGGTGTATGGTAAAGGGGAAAACGTACGTGACTGGTTACACGTATATGATCACTGTGTAGCAATTGACTTAATTATTAGAAAAGGTAGAGTAGGAGAAGTTTATAACGTTGGTGGACACAACGAAAGAACTAACTTAGAAGTTGTGAAAACAATCTTACATGCATTGGATAAACCAGAAAGTCTAATTACCTACGTAACAGATCGTAAAGGACACGATATGCGTTATGCAATCGATCCTGAAAAATTAGAGAATGAATTAGGATGGAAACCTAAGTATAACTTCGATACTGGAATCCAACAAACAATTCAGTGGTACTTAGATAACAAAGATTGGTGGCAAAACATTTTAAGTGGAGACTACCAAAACTACTTTGAAAAAATGTACAAGGAAAAAGGAAGAGCTTAATGAAAGAAGCGTTAAAATAATTTCTTATTTTAGCGCTTTTTCGCATAAATAATTACATTATTTCAATCGAATTATTATTTATAAAAACGAACTACTATGGTAAAATAAAGAAAGATATTGGAGGATTACGTAATGAAATTATTAGTTACTGGATATAATGGACAATTAGGGTTTGATGTTGTCAACGAAGCGAAAGCAAGAGGTATAGAAGCGGTTGGAGTCGATATTGCAGAAATGGATATTACTGATGCATCTAAAGTAGAAGCGGTAATTAAAAATGGTAATTATGATGCAATTGTACATTGTGCAGCATGGACCGCAGTAGACAAAGCTGAAGAAATGAAAGAGGCATGCTACAAGGTTAATGTAGAAGGTACGCAAAACATAGCTAATGTATGCCAACAATTAGATATTCCAATGATGTATTTTTCAACAGATTACGTTTTTGATGGTCAAGGAGATACACCTTGGAATGAATACGATGAACGTACTCCATTAAACGTATATGGACAAACAAAGTTGGAAGGCGAGTATGCAGTTGAAAAATTGGCAAAACACTTTATCATTCGAATTGCTTGGGTGTTTGGTGTGAATGGTAACAATTTTATAAAAACTATGTTACGTCTTGGTAAAGAACGTGGAGCAGTGAGTGTTGTAGATGATCAAATTGGATTACCTACATATACTTTCGATTTAGCAAAATTAGTGGTTGATATGATTCAGAGCGATAAGTATGGAACATACCATGCTACCAATTCAGGTGATTTCATTAGTTGGTATGATTTTGCATGCGAAATCTTCAAACAAGCAAATATGAATGAAGTAACTGTGACACCAGTTGACAGTAGTGCATTTCCAGTTGCTGCAAAGAGACCAAATAATTCACGTATGAACCAGAACGAGTTAGATAAAAATGGATTTACACGTCTTCCATCTTGGCAAGACGCATTAAGTAGATATTTAGGAGAAATATAAAAAGAATGAAGATTCTCTATGTAGTTCATGAGGGCAAACTTGGGGGTGCAACGAAATCAGTTATTGCACTTACCCAATTAATGATAAAAAAAGGGCATGAGGTTCATGTTCTTTTGCCACATAAGCAAAGTGAAGCTAAAAGTGAATTCGAAAAAAACTCAATTCATGTTTTTTCAAAGTTTTTTTTATGGTGGCAATATCCTAAGAATGAATCACTTGTAACTCAATTAATGTTTAAAATTGGATATCGGTTTAATTCTGTTTTTTTTCATTTTATAAAAAAAGAACTGAAGAATGAATGTTTTGATTTGGTTCATACAAATTCAAGTGTAATTGATATTGGAGCTAAAATTGCAAAATATAAGAAGTGTAAACATGTTTGGCATTTTCGCGAATTTGGTGAAGACGATCTGAATACTAGATACATTAAAGGAAAAGCAAAATCGATGGATTTTGCTAGAAGTAATACAGACAAGTTTATATTTATATCCAATGATATAAGGAAAGCATATTCAAATTATGTTCCAGAAGAGCAAAGTGTAGTTATATATAACGGAATATCTTCAAATTTTATATTTGAAAAACAAAATTTGATGTATTGCAAAGATAATGTCGTCAATTTTCTTATATCTGGTGCCTTGCAAGAAGGTAAGGGACAAAAGCTTGCAATATTGGCAGCGAACGAATTAAGAAAAAAAGGTTACAAGGATTTTAGAATTAATATTGCAGGTAGAGCAATCACAAACTATGCGAAAGAGATTAAAAATTTGGTAGATCAATTGAATCTAAGCGAATATATTAACTTTTTAGATTTCTGTAATAATTTACAAGAAATTAGGCAACAAATGGATGTGGAAATCGTTTGTTCAAATAGAGAGGCGTTTGGTCGTGTCACGATTGAAGCAATGATGTGTTCAAATCCTGTGATTGGTTCGAATTCAGGTGCGAATCCAGAATTAATTCAACATATGAAAAATGGTTTATTATTCGCAAATAATGACTTTGAAGATTTGAGTAAACAAATGAAATATTTGATTGATAATAGAGAAATGATTGCAGAAATGGGTCATAATGCATTGCTATTTTCCAGTCAACGTTTTACAGCAGAAAAGAATGCAGATGAAATAAATAATCTTTATGAATTAGTGATTAACGAAAAGAGGGTGAAATAATGTTTAAAATTGCAGTAGCAGGAACAGGGTATGTTGGTTTAGTAGCTGGAGTTTGTTTTGCTGAAAAAGGACATAGTGTCCTATGTGTTGATGTTGATGAAAAAAAAGTAGAATTAATGAAGCAAGGTATTTCTCCGATATATGAACAAGATTTGGAAAGCTTAATGCAAAGCAATTATGCAGCAGGAAGAATCGATTATACTACTGACTACAAAGCTGCTTACAAAGAGGCTGATTTTATTTTTATTGGTGTAGGAACTCCAGAAAGAGAAGACGGTTCTGCAAATTTAAGTTATATTTTTACAGTTGCTAAACAAATAGCTGAAAATGTAACAAAAGATTGTATTGTTGTAGTAAAATCAACAGTGCCAATTGGTACGAATGATGAAGTTGAGGAATACATTAGAAGTAATTTAGCTCATGATGTAAATGTTGAAGTTGCTAGTAACCCTGAGTTTTTAGCGCAAGGAACAGCAGTAAAAGACACGCTTCATGCGAGTAGAATAGTGATTGGAACAGAATCGAAAGAAACTGAGATTAAAATGTCAGAACTATACGAAAATTTTAAGTTGCCTATTGTAAAAACGAATCGAAGAAGTGCTGAAATGATTAAATATGCTTCAAATGACTTTTTAGCTCTTAAAATTAGTTATATGAATGACATTGCTAACCTTTGTGAAATTGTAGGAGCCGATGTAACTAAGGTAGCAGAGGGAATGTCTTATGATAATAGAATTGGGGAAAAATTCTTAAATGCAGGAATTGGATATGGTGGTTCTTGTTTTCCTAAAGATACAAAAGCTTTGCATTTTCTAGCTAATCAAGGTGGATATGAGTTAAAGACAGTGAAAGCAGCAATTGAAGTAAATAAAGCACAAAAAGTAGTATTGTTGAAGAAAGCAAGAAAAAGATTTCAATCTTTTAATGGCGTAAAGGTAGCTGTACTAGGTTTAACTTTTAAGCCAGGAACAGATGACTTGAGGGAAGCACCTTCGCTTGATAACATTCCAATTCTATTAGAAGAAGGAGCAATTATTAAAGCATTTGATCCTGTGGGAATTCCAAATTTCAAAAAAAGATTTCCTAATGGAATTGAATACTGTGAAACGGCATTAGAAACTTTAAAGGATACTGATGTATGTTTTATTTTCACTGAATGGGAAGAGATTAAGCAGTTGAAACCTATGGATTTTATCTCTGAGATGAGAGAAGCGGTAGTTTATGATGGAAGAAATTTATTTGAATTATCAGATATGAAAGGTATAAAATATGAAAGCATTGGAAGATAATCATAAATTTGGTTTTGTTATCTTACATTACAATTCAGTTGAAGATACCAAAAAGTGCGTGGATTCTATTCAAAAAAAATTGAGTGATTTTAATGTTGAAATAGTAATTGTTGATAATTTTTCACCAAATAAAAGTGGTGAGGAATTGGTAAACCTATATAAGAATGAGGAACATATATCAGTTATTATTAATGGTAGTAATTTAGGGTTTGCGAAAGGAAATAACATTGGCTTCAAATTTGCAAAAAGTGAGCTCAATTGTGATTTCATTTGTATGATGAACAATGATACAGAAATACTACAAAAAGATTTTATCTCATTAATAGTTGAAGAGTATAAAAAATCTAATTTTGCTGTTTTAGGGCCTAAGATAATACTGAACAATAATGCAATAAACCCTTTGTATTTAAACTTACCTGAAATCAAGAGATTAAAAAACGATTATAATGACTTGAAGAAGATGAAATTATTAAATGATTTTTATTTGTTAAAATTAATTTATTGGGCAAAAGACAAAATTTCGAAACCAGTATTGTCGCAAGCGTCAAATGTGGATGAATATCATGAAAATATTATTTTACATGGGTGTTGTTGGATATTTTCGCCAACTTACGTTAGCTTATTTGATGGCATTGATGATAGAACTTTCATGTTTCGTGAAGAAGAGTTTCTATATTTGCGATTGGAAAAGAATAATCTTAAAAATGTGTATAATCCAAATGTTTTAATACGACATTATGAAGATGGATCAACTAACCATACTTATAAGAATTATAGAGATAAAACAAAATTTACTATTGAAAATCAGCTAAAATCTACAGAATTGTTAATTAATGAGCTAGAAAGAATTAGCGATAAATCTCAATAGAGAACTTAGTTACCGTAAAAAAGGAAGGTATAAAATGAATGATTTTTTAAGAAAACTAATGGGGTTTTCAATAGGTCCAATCCTTGCAGCTCTATTAAGCATTATTATCATACCAGTAACAACTTATTTTATCCTACCTTCTGAGTTTGGTAAATCAAGTTTATTTTCAACTGTACAGTCAATATTAGTTGCAGTTTCATACCTTGGTTTAGACCAAGCCTTTGTTGTTTATTATTATGATGAATCAAATAAGGTTAAGTTGTATACAAATTCGATTATTTTGCCTTTAATTGTAATTGTAATCAGTTTTTTAGTTTTACCACTATTTATCGGTGATATTTCTTTTATGTTATTTAACTCGAGTGAGTATCATGCGGTAATTATTGGACTGTTTTCAATGGTCCCGTTTATTGTGATTTCAAAGTTTGTACTGTTGTCATTAAGAATGGAAAACAAAGCTCTTGAATACTCATTAGCATCTATCTTAGTGAATTTTGCAACGTTTATTATTACTCTTATTTTTGTTTTGTTTATTAGAAGAGATTTTCTAGCCATTGTATATTCCGCAATCATTGGACAAATTTTAGCTTCCATAATTTTGATTGTTGTATATAGAAAATATATTAAGTTTAGCTTCAAATTATTTGATAAAACGTTATTCAGCAAATTGCTTAAATATGGGCTTCCTTTTATTGTTACGGTTTTAGTTGGTTGGGCATTGAACTCAATGGATCAAATATTTCTAAGGTACTTTAGTACTTATGAAGAATTAGGGTTTTATACCTTAGCGATGAGATTGAGTAATATGCTGTTAGTCATTCAGACCTCGTTTTCATCATTTTGGACACCAACTTATTTCAAATGGAACAAGGATGGAGTTCCTCAAGATATGTTTGATAAAGTTTCGCAAGGTTTATCTTGTGTGATGTCAATTATGCTTTTGAGCATACTGCTATTCAAAGGATTAATACCGATTTTAATCTCAAACACATATGAGAATTCCGTTTATATTTTACCTTTCTTATTGTTTTACCCTTTATTTTTTACAATGAGTGAAACGACTTCTTGTGGTATCTTCTTAAAGAAGAAAGCAAATGTAACAATTGTAATAGCTGTTGGTGCTATGATAACTAATCTTGCGTTAAACTTTTTGTTAGTTCCAACATTAGGTGGAAAAGGTGCCGCTATTGCAACTGGTATATCGTATTTGGTTTTCTTTTGGCTAAGAACCATATTATCAAGAAAGTTATGGTATAAGTTTGATATATGGCGTTTTGTCATTATAACAATAGTTATGTTTTCGGCGTCTTTGGTAAATATGTTTGTTTATAATACGATCGCTGTGTCTATTATAAATGTGATTTTCATATTTGTTATCTTATTTATTCATAAAGATATTATTTTCTATTTTTTGAAAAATAGAAAATTGACTTAATACTACTAAGATTTAAGTGTTTTAAGTTGACAATTGTATTGAAACGTTGTATAAAATAAGTAATAATAGCGAAGAAAAGGATACGGATACAATTGGTTCAATACAGAGAGTAGAGTGGTTGGTGAAAACTCTATGCGACAGATGGTATCTACTCCCTTGGAGCTGCCTCCGAAAGGATGTGCCGATTAACATACGTTACATGTAAGAGGTGTATTGATAGATACACAAATTAAGGTGGTACCACGTAAGTCTCAACGTCCTTTGGCGATTGAGACTTTTCTATTATATGGAGGAAAATAAGATGGTTGATTTTAAAAATGATGAAAATTTAAGTATGTTAAACCATTCTTGTGCACACGTGATGGCGCAAGCGGTAAAACACTTATACCCACAAGCTAAATTTTGGGTAGGACCTGTTGTTAGTGAAGGATTTTACTACGACATCGATTTAGGTGACGATGTAATTCGTGATGAAGATTTACCTAAGATTGAGAAAGAAATGAAGAAAATTTGTAAAGATGGAAAACGAATCACTCGTGAAGAAAATTCAAAAGAAGAAGCATTAGAAATGTTTAAAGATGATGAGTATAAAATTGATTTGATTTCTAATTTAGAAGATGGAACAATTACTTGTTATAAACAAGGGGATTTCATTGATTTATGTCGCGGACCTCATGTTGATACAGTAAAAGCATGTCGTAACTTTAAGCTTTTGAAGCATTCAGGAGCATATTGGAAAGGTGACAAAAACAATAAAGTACTGCAAAGAATTTATGGTTGTTGTTTTCCTACTGCTGAAGAATTAGAAGATCACTTAAACTTGTTAGAAGAAGCGAAAAAACGTGATCATAAAAAACTAGGAAAAGAATTAGATTTATTCATGATGAGTGAATATGCTCCAGGTATGCCATTCATGTTACCAAAAGGGATGTTACTTCGTAACACTTTAGAGAACTATTGGTATGAAGAGCATGCTAAAGAAGGATATGAGTTCATTAAAACACCAATTATGATGAGTAAAGAGTTATGGGAAGTAAGCGGTCACTGGGGTAACTACAAAGAAAATATGTACACTAGTATTGTCGACGATCGCGAATTTGCGATTAAGCCAATGAACTGTCCAGGTAGTTTGCTAGTATATAAGCAAGGATTACACTCTTACAAAGACTTGCCAATCCGTATGGGTGAAATTGGACAGGTTCATCGTAATGAAGCAAGTGGAGCTTTAAATGGTTTATTTAGAGTAAGAACATTTAATCAAGATGATGCACATATTTATATGCGTCCAGATCAAATTGAATCGGAAGTAGTTCGTTTAATGAAATTTATCGATCGTGTTTATACAATGTTAGGATTAACTTATACAGTGGAATTAAGCACACGTCCAGAAGACAAATACATCGGAGAGATTGAAACTTGGGATAAAAGTGAAGAAGCACTTGCGAAAGCTTGTAAAGCAGCAGGAAAAGACTTTAAACTTAACCCAGGAGATGGGGCATTCTATGGACCTAAATTAGACTTCCATATTAAAGATTCATTAGGAAGAGTATGGCAATGTGGTACAATCCAATTGGATATGAACTTACCTGAACGTTTTGATATTACTTATGTTGATAGTAATGGAGAAAAAGTTCGTCCAGTTATGTTGCATCGAGTAATCTTTGGGTCGATTGAACGTTTCATCGGAATTTTAATTGAGCATTTTGGTGGAGCATTCCCAACTTGGTTAGCACCAGTTCAAGCAAATATCATCCCGGTAAAAAATGAATACCATTTAGAATATTGCAAAGAGTTATATGCACTACTTCAAGATAATGGAATTCGTGTCGAAATGGATGATCGTGATGAAAAATTAGGTTATCGTATGCGTGAGTCACAAATGAAAAAAGCACCGTTTACTTTAGTAATTGGTGACAATGAAAGAGATGAAAAGACAATTAGCTTCAGAAGACATGGGGAACAAAAAACAACTACAATGTCGCAAGAAGAATTCATTTCGTTTGTGAGAAATGAAATTGATAATAAGGTAATTTGCTAAGGTTATAGTTTGATTTTTGAGTTGAATAGCTTGAATATCTAATTTTCACTTTACAAAAGAAAACCGCATATTAGAAATATTAATAATTTTATACAAAATATTCCAATATTTTATAAAAGGGACTCTATGTAGTCTCTTTTTTTTGTAGTATAATTATATTCATGAGGGGTGATTTAATATGTGGAAGAAAATTACAAAAATTGGTTTAATTGTTGCATTTTTATTTACAACAATGGGAATGACACAGTTAAAAGCGGAAGAAGAAAACACAGAAAACAAGACAGTACAAGAAAATGCAGGTTTCTCAACTGAGGAAGGGCCTAACGGGTATGAGGATTGGATACCAGATTATGTTCCAAAAGGTAGAGAAATGTATGGCGGTTATTCAAGAAATGGTAAATTTATTGTCGTTAATATGAATAACAATCAGACATATGAAGCAAGCAATTTAAGTGTTTATTGGAAAACTGGAGGGGTTGGAAAACGTCTTTATATTCCTTCAATCAACCAAACGGTTGATGAAGCCAATAATTATGCGTATAGAGAATATATCGAAGCAAATGGATCGTTTGTTTTAAAAAGAAACTGTAATACATTTACGGTTCCTATCTTTAATTCTCGTTTTATAACTTCAGAAGTTCTACCAGCTGGAACTTATACAGTTGTAAAACAAGCATTGGAATTTGTTCAATTACAAAAATCAAATGGACAATTAGTTTGGGTAGCACCTCAATACTACAATGATGAAAGATTCATTGCTAGTAACCAAGGGTATTTTACAGAATCCAAAGGGACGTTAAGTGTTAACTCAGTTAATGGAAAGCCAATTAAACAAAGAATGATGCCTATTCGAGAAGACAAACGAACAGGTATTGCTATGCAACCAAAATATGTAACAATCCATAATACTGCAAGCTTCGGAAATGGAGCGAATGCTGCGGCACATGCAAATTTGCAAATTAATGATTCAAGAAAATGGATTTCTTGGCATTATTCAGTAGATAACAATGAAATTTACCAAAGTATGCCGATGAATGAAGTAGGATATCATGCAGGAGATGGACAAAATATTGGGAATAGCTCAACGATTGGAATAGAAATTTGTGAAAATGCAGATGGAAATTATGCTCAAGCAGAAAGAAATGCTGCTTATTTAACAGCTCAAATTTTATATGAAAACAACTTACCATCAGATGCTGTACGTTTACATAAGGATTGGTCAGGAAAGAATTGTGCACACAATATTATTGAAGGTACAAAAGGTACAATGGGTTGGGGTACATTTAAAAATTTAGTTAGACAAGAATATGATCGTTTAGCTGCTTTAGATGCCATTGATGAAACAGTGTTTGCGGTGAATTATAGAACACACGTTCAAAGCTTAGGATGGCAAGGATATAAGAAAGATGGAGTCACTTCTGGAACTTCTGGAAGAAAGTTACGATTAGAAGCAATCAAAATGAAAATATCAAAGAACGACTTTGGTGGTGGTATTGAATATAGTACTCATGTACAAAGTGAAGGTTGGCAAAAACCCGTGAGAGACAATGAGCTATCTGGTACTAGTGGCAGAGGATTGCGATTAGAAGCAATAAAAGTTGATTTATATGGTGGGATTAAAGAACAATATGACGTATATTATCGAGTACATGCCCAAAGTCTAGGTTGGTTAGATTGGGCAAAAAATGGAGAGAGTGCTGGAACTGCAGGAATGCGATATCGTTTAGAAGCGATTGAAGTTCGGTTAGTAAAAAAAGATGGTCCTGCTCCGGGTAATACAGCAAATCCATTCGCGAATGGAAAAGTTAATTATCGTACCCATGTGCAAACAGTTGGATGGCAAGATGTGAAAAAGAGTGGAGATGTCGCTGGTACAACGGGTCGAAAATTACGATTAGAAGGAATTCAAATAAATAAAGTAGATGACATAGCAGGTGATATTAATTATCGAACACATGTACAAACAATCGGATGGCAGCCATTTGTGAAAAATGGACAGATGTCTGGAACTAGCGGAAGAGCGTTGCGATTAGAAGCGATAGAAATAAGTCTTACAGGCGATTTGGCAAACGTCTATGACGTTTATTATCGAGTTCACTCTCAGACGTTTGGATGGTTAGGCTGGGCTAAAAATGGACAGGCTTCTGGAACCGCAGGATATGGGTTCCGTCTAGAAGGAATCCAAATAGTGTTTGTTGAAAAAGGAGGACCTGCTCCTGGACCTACAACTAATACTTTTAGGCAAAAATAATGAAAACTAAGGATTTCACAAAGTGGAAATCCTTTTTCATGAAATGGAAATGAATGTATATTTATCTACTATCGTTGTATGATATAATTATTTTGGAGGGCAGATATGATGAAAATAAAGAGAATGCCTATAATAAGTTTGGTTTTTTTCATTCTTTTTACAATGGCAATACAACCAATTAGAGTTAATGCGATTGAAGAAGAGGAAAAAAGTAACGAAATAATTCAAAAAGAACCAACGTTTATTAACGAAAATGGTGATGTTATATATGAGAGCGAAACGATCAATGTTGAAAATGCACAAGATGTTTTCGCAAATCAACCTAAACGAGGAAGAAGTACAACTATCACAACTGGTGTTGTGAATTTTAATACAAAAGGAAATGCTACAACTAGTTACAAGGACATCTCAGGAAAATCTGGGTATACAAATGGCCTATATGGAGCGGATGCAGCTTTTTTAGGATATACAGCTACTGGAGAAGTTAAATTTATGTTATCCGGAGTAGTAGGAATTGTTGCAGCCAATCAAGTTGAAGTGCTTGATTATGCGAGTTTAAACCCAACAGGTAGTTCTGTAAGTTTTTATCGATTAGAAAATGGAAAACTATTTCATTATGTTACAAAAGATATAAAACAACCTTCCTGGGCATCAAAGAATTACATTGGTCCAGGACCATTGGGTCTACTTGCAGACAAAGTATATTATAGCTATGATGGAAATTATTTCTATGAAACGTATGCAGGGATGATTCAAGCTTACAAAACAAATCCGACTGATGGAAATGGTTCTGTAAATGTAAACAATCCTTATTATAATTATTATCAATATTTAAATATGCGCAGTAAAACTTCAATTAATGCTGGTCAGTTTAATAATTTTATCGTTAGTAGATCAGTTAACAAACCGGATTCAAAAATGCGTAATTTAGGAAATACATTTGTTGATTATGGAGCAATGTATGGTGTGAATCCCTTATTGGCTATTTCTGTTGCTGGAAACGAGAGCGCTTGGGGAACTAGTTCGATAGCATTAGACAAGAATAATTTATTTGGTTTGAATGCAGTTGACTCATCACCATCACAAAGTGCAAATTATTATCCAAATGCGCAAGCGAGTGTGAGAGATTTTATGGAAACCTATATGTCAAAAAGATATTTGTTTCCTAGTTATGATTACCATAATGGTGCTTTTTTAGGGAATAAAAACAGCGGAATCAATGTATCTTATGCGTCTGATCCATATTGGGGTGAAAAAGCAAGTGCCATAGCTTGGAATATCGCAGCATCTAACCCTGAAAGTAGTAACTATACGATAGGTATGAAAAAGAATAGCGGGTCAATTAATGTTCGTTCTCAACCAAGCACATCATCTTCAAATTTGTTTTCTACTAAAACAAATGAAGATATCGCTTTTA
Organism: uncultured Erysipelotrichaceae bacterium; assembly: GCA_964370395.1. Taxonomy (GTDB): domain Bacteria; phylum Bacillota_I; class Bacilli_A; order Erysipelotrichales; family Erysipelotrichaceae; genus JBGUVL01. The sequence goes on along the minus strand of CAYJIZ010000012.1, from coordinate 8,931 downwards.
TTATCCTAGCTGAAACAACAGGGACAAGCGTAAATGGAAGTGATGTCTGGTATCGTGTTCAAAGCGATGCTGTTTTAAATGCTTCTCGTACACAAGGAATTGGGACAAGTGGTCTCTATGTTTTTGGTCGAGATTATGCATACATTCATTCCAGTCTAATTTCAAAAGTAAGTACTGGTAGTGTAGTTTGCAAAATGGTCGAAGATGCAGCTCCGACAACAACAGGTGTTGTATACCAGGGTAATGTAGAAGATTACTGCTGGCAAAATTGGGTAGCCAATGGTGGAACTGCTGGAAGTGAAGGATTGGGGAAACGACTGGAAGGTTTTAAGGTCAAGGTTAATGGATATGGAGCAAACACTGGAGTATACTATAGATCCCATGTGCAAAGTACGGGATGGGAAAGTTGGAAAAGCAATGGACAAAGCTCTGGAAGTATTGGTGGCGACAAGAGAATAGAAGCAATTGAATTGAAATTAGATAACATGCCTGATTATACAATTCAATATCGCGCTCATATCCAAGGAATTGGATGGCAAGACTGGAAAAGTGATGGTCAAACAGCTGGAACAACAGGAGAAGCGAAACGAATTGAAGCGATTCAAATAAGAATTGTAAAAATAAATAATACACCAACTATCAATTATCGAACTCATGTTCAAAGTATCGGATGGCAAGATTATAAGAAAAATGGTGAGACTTCTGGAACGAGTGGGCAAGCTCTGCGCTTAGAAGCAATAAATATAAACTTAAGTAATAATGATTATGGTGGTGGTATTGAGTATAAAACGCATGTTCAAGGAATTGGATGGCAAAATTTTGTAAGAGATAACGAATTGTCTGGAACAAGTGGAAGTGCGAAACGTCTAGAAGCAATAAAAATTCGACTATATGGGCAAGTAGCTGATCAATATGATGTGTATTATCGTGTTCATGCACAAAGTCTAGGATGGCTTGATTGGGCGAAAAATGGAGAACTGTCTGGAACAGCAGGTTTGGGTCTTCGTTTAGAAGCGATTGAAGTAAGGTTAGTGAAGAAGGGTGGCTCAGCTCCTGAAAACACTGCTAGACCATATGTAAGCTCAAGGGTAAATTTTCAAACACACATACAGAGTGTTGGTTTACAATCTCCTCGTATAAATGGAGAAATTGCTGGAACAACTGGAAGAAAACTACGTTTGGAAGCAATTAAGATAAATAAAGTTGATGATATTGACGGTGACATTACTTATCGCACACATGTTCAGAAATTAGGTTGGTTACCTTTTGTGAAAAATGGAGAATTATCAGGAACAACAGGACAAGCATTACGCCTGGAAGCAATTGAAATTAAGTTAACTGGAGAGTTAGCAAATAAATATGATATTTATTATCGTGTTCATGCACAAGGCTTTGGTTGGCTAGGTTGGGCAAAGAATGGTACACCTGCAGGAACGGCTGGTTATTCCTATCGCTTGGAAGCAATACAGATAATGTTTGTGGATAAAGGAGGGGCAGCTCCAGGATCTGTTGAAAATGCCTTTAAACAAAGATAAAAAGGAAGAGCGCTATTTTAGCGTTCTTTTTTGTTAAAAATTACATGCTGATTTTCTGGTCCATTTATTTTACTTCTCATAAACTCATTGCTATAATAAAGTCGATAATTATACGGAGAAAAAAATTATGAAAAAATCAATTACAATATTCACACTTTGTTTGTGTCTTGTTTTTCCGTTCTTAACTTTACCGATAAAGGCACAGGAAACGGAAGATGTAGCAACGCAAAGTAGTGATCAAATACAAGAAAATCAACAAGAAGATAACAATCATTTAGAAGATTATTCGCAAATGTATGGATTTGATCCTATTACCGATGAACAAAAAATGGTTCCTATCAATAACAAAGGTAGAAGTACCACGAGTTCGAATGCATATATTGCAGTTTTTATTGAATTTAGCGATTTACCATACGTTAGAATAGATAATCCAGAAACAGTTTCTGTCGCGAATATGATCATGAACGATGGAGGGAAATTGATAGGTCCTGGAAATGTTCAAAAAGACATTGTTTCATTAAAGAATTACATTAATAAATATAGTTATGGAAAAATGAGCCTACAAACACATTTTTTCCCAAAAGATACAAATGGAGTTGTGAAATCTTATGTAGCTCCTAATCCAAGTAATTATTATAAATCAAACATAAATGAAACTAATCCAGCTGGTTATGGTAATGCAACTGAACAAAGAATTCGCGAACAAGAATTATTGGAAGGTGCTCTAGCTTCTGTTAAAGCGGATATTGAAAAATCATTAACACCTCAACAATTAGATTCAGGTTTGGATAATCAAATTGATGCTATTAGTTTTTTTGTGGAATCTGACCCAAGCCTAAATGATATCAATTGGAGTGACTTGTTATGGTCACATAAAACAAATGGGAGTTTTAATACTACTATAGCGGGAAAAACAGTAAATGCTTACAATTTAATTAATGTTTCTAACCCAGCAAATCCAGGGGCTGTTTTTTCTTATAGTAAAGAATATGGAACGAATAAAGTGTTTGCGAATCGTTCAAGTTACGGAGTAATTCAACATGAATTTTTGCACACATTAGGGTTACCTGACTTATACCGTGGTTATGCTAATGGGACTCCGGTTGGATATTATGATGTAATGGCTCAGCAAATAGGTGATAATCCACAAGCACCAACTTCCATTATGAGAAGGGATTGGTTAAAGTGGGGAAAAGCAATTGATTCTGTTTCAAACTCAACTAGTGTGACTTTGAATATTCCGAATTATACTGATCCAAACGAAAAAAATGCTGTAAAAATCAAGTCTCCTAGAAGAGCAAATGAGTATTTTATCGTGGATTACTACAAGCGTCAAGAGAATCAGAGTTCAGGGGTTGGTAGAGGAGATGGTTTAATCATCTATCGAATCAACGAGACACAAGATAGAGGTAATATCAACAGTGGTGTTGCAGGTAAAGATGATTACATGTATATCTTTAGACCTGATGAAGAAATTTTAAAAGAGGCAAAAGGAGATTTATACAGTGCTGTAATTCTACCTACGGTTGGAAATACGTATGGAAAGGAATTGGATGAAACACAAAAAGATATTTGGGATAATAGTAGTATTTATTATAGCGACGGTACTAATAGCGGAGTGAAGATAAAGATTACATCAACTACATCTTCTTCTATAACTTTTAATGTGATTGTACCAAGTGTAAGTGGTACAGGGACACAAACTGACCCATACTTGTTATACAATGTTCAAGATTTGGATATGCTTAAATCCCATGAAGGTAAATACTTCAAAATAATGAATGATATGAATTTTGAAAATGAAAATTTTGTGCCTATTGATACTATGCGTAATCATTTGGATGGACAAGGTTTCACTTTTAGAAATGTTTCAATAACAAATGCACCTAGTTTCTTTGGGAGTGTTTACCCCAATGCATCTATTAAGAATTTGAAATTTGAAAATATAAATGTTAACTATAAAGGCGATGATCATGTTGGAGCGATTGCGTCCTCATCTAATGGGTTAATTGAAAATGTGCAAATTTTATCTGGTAGTATTACTGGTACGATGTTATCAAATCAGTATAGAGGAACTGGGGGAATTGTAGGTACCGCTTATGAAGGGTCTTCAATAATTAATAGTTTTGTTAGTGCGAGTGTTCAAGGTGGTAATTATGTTGGAGGGCTAGTAGGTCTTAATCAAGGTGGGGTTCTTAAAGACAGTTATGCAAATGGTTTAGTAGCTAATGAACGAATTGCAATTGGTGGAGTAATTGGTGGTGTGTATAATCCAGGTGGAGCTTCGTATCCGCTTCCGATTAATTGTGCTTTTGATATGAATAAAACAAAACAAACCTATGCTCAAAATGAGAAAAATTTAAATGGAGTTACAGGATATAAGGTAAATGAAAAAGAGAGTTTTTATTTAGAAGATGTACCTACTATTAAAATCAATATCACAACACAACCTACAACATCTTTTACAAAACAAGTGAGTATAACAAATGCAAGAGTTGCTAGTTATAATAATACATCAGATATTTTCCAAATATTAAATGCGGGATATGCTGATGTTACACAAGGAATTAAAGTCGGTTCTAATTATATGCCCTTAACGACATCGCTTGAAGTTAAAACAAGAAATACAGAAATACCTATTATCAGTATTACTTTGAATACCTATAATGTTGGTTTAAAGCCTAATTCTCAGTTTCAATTAAAGGCAACGGTATTACCAACGAATACAACTCAAACAGTTGAATGGGTAAGTTCGAATCCATCCATTGCTAGTGTTGATCGAAATGGTTTGATTAAAGCAATTCAGCCAGGGAATGTAGCAATTACGGCAAGAAGTGCAAGTGGAAAAAGTGTAACTTGTTTTGTGAAAGTATACCGAAATCCTGATGTGAATTATCGTACGCATATTCAAAAAGAAGGATGGCAAGAATACAAAAAGAATGGCGAAATGTCAGGAACTTCAGGAAAAGCGTTACGCTTAGAAGGTATCAATGTCTATGTTGGTAATAATGATTATGGAGGCGGTATTGAATACAGTACTCACATACAAAAAATAGGCTGGCAGGACTTTAAAAGAGATAATAATATGTCTGGGACTAGTGGGCAAGCACTCCGTTTAGAAGCTATTAAAATTAGATTATATGGGGAAATTGCTAACGAGTATGATATTTATTATCGAGTTCATGCACAAAGTGTTGGTTGGTTAGATTGGGCAAAAAATGGCGAATCTGCTGGGACTGCTGGACTAGCGTATCGACTTGAAGGAATTCAAATTCAATTAGTGAAAAAAGGATCGCTACCTCCAGGAGCAACTAAAACACCATATGTTAGTTCTAGAGTGAATTACCAAACTCATATTCAAACAGTGGGTTGGCAGGATTACAAGAAAAATGGTGAAGTATCAGGAACGTATGGAAAAGGACTTCGTTTAGAAGGTATCAAAATTAATAAAGTTGATGATGTCTTCGGTGACGTATCCTATCGTACACATGTTCAAAAGCTAGGATGGCAACCGTTTGTGAAAAATGGAGAAATGTCAGGCACTAGTGGACAATCGTTGCGTTTAGAGGCAATAGAAATTAAATTGTCAGGAGAACTAGCAAATAAATATGATGTGTATTATCGCGTTCATTCACAAAACTTTGGTTGGTTAGGATGGGCGAAAAATGGTACTCCTGCTGGAACTGCAGGATATTCCTATCGTTTAGAAGCGATACAAATTGTTTTTGTTGAAAAAGGTGGACCTGCCCCAGGTTCAACAGAAAATGCATTTATGCAAAGATAAGTGAAAAGGACGTTTATTTTACGTCCTTTTTTGTTCGAAAAATGACAAAAAGGCAAGGATAATGCAGTTTTTTGTACTTCACTTTACAAACTAAACTTTATTTAATTAATTATTTGAGTTATAATATTTATTGAAGGAAAATTAAGTAAATATAAAAAACATATAAATTATACTGATATTTAGGGATGTATTTAAATAAATATTTTAAAAAGATAGGAAAAGAGGGTGCTATATTGAAAAGAATTAAGCTAAATATAACCATTGTAAGCTGTTTGTTACTTACAGTTACATCATTACAATTACTGCGAGCGGATGAAGACATACAAACTAACGAAATTTCTGAAACAGAAGTGAGCAATGAGTTCATGGTAATAGAAGAGGATGGTTCTGTCAGTTTTCATCAAGCAGATCCGAATCCATATGAACCAGATGCGTATGAAATTATTAAAACTGTTGGAGAGGAAAAAACTGTAGTGGATGTAGTGGAAGATAAAGAAGAAGCGCAAAGTATTGTTGAAGGAAGTAAAAAGCTTCGTAGTCCTGCAAACTATTCCATTCAATCGGTATATTCACCAAGAGCTGCAAATTATGGAGTGGCTCAGTTAAAGGGAACGTTTCGTTATAAAAACAGCAATACAGGAGGAGAGGACATTTTTGCAGGTAGTTCTGCGTCCGATGCTGCTTATCTTCAAACAAATAGCGATGGTAGTGTAAAAGTAAAAGTTGCAGAAACAATAATCAATGTTCCTGCAGCGAATGTTCAAGTTAGCGAATATAACGGAAATTCAAAAGTTAGTCATTACTATGTGAGTAATGGAAAATTGTACCACCGTTATTACTATAATAATGCAACTGCTAATGCTAGTATACAAGTTGGGTATCAACTGACTTATTTGAATGCGAATGTTAATTATTTCAGTTATGATGGTCATTATTTTTATACGAGTTATACTAAAATGATTGATGATTATCGTAATAATACATATGCAAATTCAGTTAATCCAAAATCACCACATTACAATTATTATGAATTTTTATCTCATCGTGCACCCTCAACTTTTAGTGCAACTGATTTAAATACGTACTTTAATAAGAAAAAAGGTGATACCTCATCTAAACTTTATAATCAAGGAACAGCATTTATTAATGCGCAAAACGCAAGAGGAGTGAATGCTTCTTTAATGTTTGGTACGGCAATTTTGGAAAGTGGTTGGGGACTAAGTAAATATGCATTAGATCGAAACAATCTATTTGGTCATAATGCAGTTGATTCAAACCCAGATGCAGCAACACGATATGCATCCGTCCAAGCTTGTTTGGAAGCACATGCAAATGCTTATATATCAAGTGGATATTTGAATCCTGGTGATTATCGTTATCGCGGACCTCATTTAGGAAACAAGAATTCTGGAGTAAGTTCAAAGTATGCATCTGACCCTTATACTGGAGAGAAAAAAGCATATTTTAGTTATGAGATTAATGAGTTAGTTAAAAAAAATGACTATAATAAATACCAAATCGGAATTACAAATGCCCGTGTTCCCGTTTACAATACAACAAGCAGTTCAAAGAAAGTATTGTATTATACAGGGACAGGGTCTTATAATACGGCATTAAGTAACTTTCCTATTACTATTTTAGGTACAGAATCTGGTGCGGATGGTAAAGTGTACTATAAAATTATGAGTGATCCCGTTCTTAATTCTGCTCGAACTGGGCTGGATGTAAGAAATACGTATAATGCTAGTCGAGATTACGCATATGTTGAGGCTTCACAATTTCAAATAGTGAATCCTACAAGTCAAATTTTGAGCAAAGTTGGATTGTATAATAATGGTACTAACGTATATGGATTTAAAGTAGGAAGTGATGTTTCAACGATTGCAAACGCAATTAATTCAGCCAGTGCTGGTTCGCTAGTTTCAATTAAAAATAAAAGTGGAGCAATGATAAATAATGGAGCAGTTGCGACCGGAATGACAATCACAATTAAAGAAGAGGGAGTAACAACGACTTATACTGTCATTATAAGAGGAGACTCGAACGGTGATGGAAGAGTCTCAACTCTTGATTATGTGTTTATTAAAAATCACATTTTAAAAATTTCAACACTGAATGGTATTTATGCTTCAGCAGCAGACATTAATCGAGATGGAAGAGTCTCAACACTTGATTATGTAATGGTGAAAAATCAGATATTAGGTATTTCTAATATAAACCAATAGGGGGAGAAAATGAAAGTAATTAAAAAAATAGCAATAGGCTTATTTGTATTTGGAATGGTTTTAGCAACTACGCCAATCGCAATTAAAGCAGCATATGTTTCTCCAGGAGGAACGTTTACAGCAACATTAGCTTGTGGATTTTATGAAGGGTATGTTACTGCTAGTGGATCCAATGCAAGTGTCACTTCAATTAGTGGAAATGGTTGGTGTGATCGTGGTGGAAGCGTCAGTGCAACTGCAACAGCGGGAAGTTCTGGTACGGCTTCTATTTCAATCACTTCCGTTGATGTAGTTAATGTAAATACAGGACAAGAAATTCCGGCAGGTACATACCTTGCGGGGTCGACAGTTACAATCGGAACACCGCCAAGTAATGCAGGGAACGCTGCACCGGTGGTTAAAGACGATCGTTCAACAAATGCCAATTTGGCTTCCTTAACTGTTTCACAAGGAACGTTAACACCTGCCTTTGATGCAAATACAAGTGAGTATTCAGTAAGTTTATCAGCAAAAACAACTTCAATTAAAGTAGATGCAACCTTAGCAGATACAAAAGCAAAATTAAGTGGAACAGGAGAACATACGGTAAAAGCAGGAGAAAATATCATTACAATTACTGTAACAGCAGAAAACCAAACAACAAAAGCATACACAATAAAAGCGATTGTTGATGAAAAACCATTTGTTTATACAACTTTTAATAATACCAAATTAGGAGTGGTACGTAATATTGATGGTGTTCAACCTCCGGCAACCTTTGAAAAAGGTAATGTAACACTAGGAGGAAAAGAAATTCCAGCGTGGATCAGTAAGGCTATGAATAAAACGCTTGTCTACCTAGTTGATGAAAGCAACAATGAAAAGAATTTCTATATCTATGATGAAAAAACCAAAAAAATTACATCTATTTTTAAACCGACATCTATTCTAGGTCGAAATTTCTTTATTGTAGACATAGAAAAAGACAAACAAAAATTAGAGGGATTAACTTATAAAAAAGTAACGATTGATAAAACAGAAATGATGGGTTGGAAATTTAACGATAAACAATTCGAAAATTATAACTTAATTTATGTTATGGATGAAAATGGTAAGATGCAATATTACCAGTATGAAAAAACACAGAACACTTTGCAACTGTATAGCAAGGCGGCACCAATCACACAAGAATCATATGAGCAATTAGTTGGTGATCTAAATCAAGCGAATACGATGAAAATGGTGTTCATCATTCTAACAGCGATATTAGCTGTCTTTAGTGTGTTAGCAACAGTGGTAACATTAAAGATGCGTACAAAAATAAAATAAACACAAAAAAAAAGAAGTGATTTAATTTGAAGTTGTCAACGGAAAGTAGACACTTTAAAAAGAACACTGGAAGCCTTGC
>CAYJIZ010000011.1:0-84855 GCA_964370395.1 uncultured Erysipelotrichaceae bacterium | reverse complement strand
TTTTCTTATACTTTTTTTTATCACAGGCTTCTCCTAAACTTCACAAACTACTATATTACAATCATATACTTCAAGTAATTTATTTCTTAATTTGTCTATTTTATTTTCATCCAAGGGATTTAAATCAGGAACTTTAAGTCCCAATGCTTCATATTTTGACTTACCTAAGCAGTGTTGTTTTAAAATTTCAATTTGCTTAACTGGGAACTTTCTTATCAATTTTATAATATCTTCTATATTTTCCTCTGTGTCCGTGTAGTTTGATATTAAAGGGATTCTATAAATTAATTTTTCAATATTAGTATATAAAACATTTAAATTATCCCAATATTTATCGATATTTCCATTTAAATGCTTTTTGCATTCTTCTTCATTTAATATTTTAATGTCTACATAGAATAAATCGACATGTTTCAATGCAATTTCAAGCTGTTCTTTTTCAGCAAAAAGTGAAGTTTCAACACAAATATGTATTTTTTCTTTCTTCAACTTTTTCAATAGTGGCTCTAGTGCTGTCATCTGTAAAAGTGGTTCTCCTCCAGAGAAAGTTACTCCACCACCTTCATAATAAATCTTGTCCTTTATTATTTTTTCAAACAATTCTTCTACTTCATAATATCTGCCATGAAAATCTGTTTTATCATTTTTAATAAATTCAGATTGGTAAATACTTAAATTTTCTGGATTAGAACACCAGGGGCAACTTAGCATACACCCCTTCAAAAAAACAGTTGTACGAATACCTGGTCCATCATGTATACTAAATCTTTGAATATTAGTAACTAAGATTTTATCTTTCATGTTCTAGAAAATCCTTCACTTAATTTTGCACGAGTAATTAATACCTCTTTATAGTCATCTGGAAGATCATTGAAATAAGCGCTGAATCCCCATACCCTAACAATTAGATTAGGAAAGTTTTCAGGGTTTTTTCTGGCTTCTATCAATGTACTACTGCTTACAACATTCATTTGCATTTGAAAAAAACCTTGCTTTATACTAGATCTTACAAAGATTAGAAACTTTTCGAAGTTATCTTCTATGAATTTTGGAGCAACAAAAAAGTCAATAACATTACCGTTAGATGATAATCCAGTATAACTTAACTGCGAAGCGAAAGAAACAAGTTCAGTATAAGCAGTATCATCATTAGCAGAAATATGTACTCCTAATACTGGTTCATTTAATCTTGAATCAAATGTAATACCAGTTAATTTTGCACTAGAAATATATCCTGGCGAACTCAAACCAAATTTCACTTTACCACCATACTTATTCCTATAGTTTTTCAAATTTTCCACAACAAAATCAATAATACTGTTTGTTAGGTTAATTACAGCCTCATCATCATGGCCAAAGTAACTTTTGTTCAAATCTATTTTTTTCAAATCATTTACCTGGTTCTTTTTCCATATTATATTTAATCTCTTTAAAGTAATTTCTTTTTCTTCAAAAACATACTTCTTTACATTTAACAAAGAATTAACTACATTAGACATCCCCACGGAAAGAATACCATAATTGTTATATTTCGATCCGCCTTTGGAAATATCTTTGTGATTTTGATAGCAGAAATCTGTAAAAAATGAATATAAAGGATCTTCTTCCCATATAATTGAGGATATTTTTCTGAGTGATGAATCAATTTCATTTTTTAGCATTTTTTTGTATAATCTTAAAACAGCTTCAAAAGACTCACAGTTAAGAATATCCCCACTCTGTATTGTATTTGAGAAAACATTTGCAAAATTTATATTTGAAAGGTTATTTTGCTCTAATGAATTTCCATAGCTTAATGGTTCCCAACATGCGGAAGTTACATAGTTATAGGCGTCCTCAATTTCATATCCAAAATCGATTAATGTTGGAATTATTACATCATCATTAGAAAGTAATGGAGATCCAACTCCTGTGGCAATACATTTTACTGCAGCTTCAATCAAACTATCAGGTGTTTTTGAAGAAATCCTTAACAACAATTTAGGGTCAGAATAATTACATTTTTTTATAGCTTCTATCAAATAATAACTTATTTTATTACAATTATATGCTCCATCTTCATCTACTCCACCAATAATTATATTTTGTCCGGTATCCCCAAGCAATTGTGCACTTTTAAATTCATAATAATCATGAAGACAAGACAAAAAGTCTTCTAATAGTTGTACCGTTTTATTACTATCGTATTGATTTTCATATTCTTTCAATAATACATCTAATCTTCCTAATCCAACTAATTTATGTCCACTTTGCCAAAATAGTGACGACCAAAATAGAATTCTTTGTAGAGCTTCTTCTAGTGTAACTGCCTTTTTATACAACATGTTTTTAAATGTTTGAATTGCACCTTCAATATTGGAATTCTTATTTTGAGTATTCTGTAATTCAATAATTATTCTATCAATATATAATTTAATTCCATTTAATAAATCAATTACGTTATCATCGACTTCATTATTTATTAAATCATTTAAAGAATGTTCTATAATTTTTTTATAATTTGGTGGCATATTTCCAATTATCAAATTACAGTTCACAAAAATTGTTTTTTCATCTATCCAATGTTGAAATAATTTTTCTGAATCAATTTTAATATTGATTTCTTTTATCATATCAGTGAGTTGAATCACTTTGTTTTTCTTGTGATAGATTAACTTTTGTTTCTCCTCTAAACTAGAGTGCCTCAAATATCTCTTTTTTTGAAAAGTCTTGCTATTCATTAAAAATGTTTTAATATCGTTTTTTATCTTCGTTCTCATCTTTCAAACTCCGATTTTACACATTCTAACGCTTCACTAATGACATTATGCATATCAAAGTATTTATACATTCCCAAACGTCCACCAAAAATAATGTTTTTTTCCTTTTCGGCTAATTGTTTATATTTCGCAAAAAGAGAATTGTTTTTTTCATCATTCATTGGATAATATGGCTCATCACCTTTTTTCCAAGTTGAAGGATATTCCCTAGTTATTATGGTTCTGGGTTGATCACCAAATTCAAAATGTTTATGTTCAATAATTCTTGTATACGGTATTTCAAACTCATTGTAATTTACAACTGCATTCCCTTGGTAATTCTCTACTTCAACTATCTCGCTTTCAAAGTTTAAACTCCTATATTCCAATTCACCAAAACAATATTCATAATACTGATCAATCATCCCTGTGAATACAACTTTTTCAGCTATTGATAAATACTTTTCTTTATCATCAAAGAAATCGCAATTTAATTTAATTTCAATTCCTTCTAACATTTTTTCAATTATTTTTGTATATCCACCGATTGGAATCCCCTGATATAAATCATTAAAGTAATTATTGTCATAGGTGAATCTAACAGGTAATCGTTTAATAATAAATGATGGAAGTTCTGTACATTTTCTTCCCCATTGTTTTTGAGTATACCCTTTAATCAATTTCTCGTAAATATCTTTTCCTACTAGCGAAATTGCTTGCTCCTCAAGATTTTCAGGATTTTGAATCCCTGCCTCACAGATTTGTTCATTAATCTTATCCCGAGCTTCTTCTGGTGTGATTACTCCCCACATTTTATTAAAGGTATTCATGTTAAATGGCATATTATAAATTTCATCTTTATATTTAGCAATTGGTGAATTTGTGTATCGATTAAACTCCGCAAACTGTTGGATATAGTCCCATACCTCTTTATTTGAAGTGTGAAATATATGTGCCCCATATTTATGTACATTTATACCTTCGATATTTTCAGTATAAATATTTCCACCGATGTGATTTCTTTTATCTATTACTAAACATTTTTTTCCTTTTTTATTTGCTTCATGCGCAAATATCGACCCAAACAATCCAGATCCAACTATTATATAATTATATTTCATTATGCTCCTACTCCTTTCGCCAATTCAAATAGGCATTTTCTAAAAATTAACTTTGTTTCATAAACAAAAAATCAAATAATTTGAAGATTTTACATAATCAACTATTTCCATCAAATAATCCATTATCTTTTTTTGCTGAATCTGCTTTCGGTATATAATTATTGTTTTTTCCTAATTTGCTTGTTAATCCATCAATCAAAGCATCTTTTGTCAAAACAGCTTTATATCTTATATTTTGATTATGTGACAAAAAATAATTTATATAATGTTTTAGCATAGCAAAAAACAACCAGCTAGAATACTTAAATATTTCCATTATTCCATGGTATTTTTTAATTATATACATTTGGTTTCTTCTACCGTAGTAATTCTTCCAAGAGAATTGACTGCTTGTATCAATTATCTTACATTTGTGATTAATAATAGCTGAATTTATATTTCTTATTTTTGAATATTCCTTAATTCTATACGAATACTCCGTATCATCATACCAAATGAAAAACTCCTTAATAGGTAATCCTATTTTTTTAATCAACCTCATTGACACATATAAACCACAGAATGTCGCAAAATCATAATCAAAGTGATTCTCCTCATATTTTTTTAAAGCAACTTTATCATCCTTATAACTGTTTTTTGACCGTTGAATTCTTCTATGATTTAAATCAATACGATTATCAGCAATCACAGTCCCTGAATATGCCATAGTCTCATTGTTAGATTTGATATTATCAAGAATTTTTTCATTAAAATCCAAATTAATAATTGCATCATCGTCAATAAGTAGAACCCAATCTAAGTCTGTATTTAAGGTCTTCCTCAAACCTTCATAAAATCCACCAGATCCACCAATGTTTTCTTCTAAAAAAACAATATTATAAACATCTGATGGTAATAGACCTTTCAAATATTCAATAGTTCCATCTGTGCTTTTATTATCAACAATAATTATTTCATCAAATGGTGTAGTTTGTTTCGATACATTATCGACACATTCTTTAAGTAATTCTAATCTATTAAATGTTACAATCACAACTCCTGTTTTAATCATCACTTTAATCCTCCTTAAATAGATTGTTTAAGATTTTAAGAGTAGCATTCTCAGATAAATCTTTCCGTTTGCTTCCTTCTCCTAATTTCTCAATTTCTCTTTTATCATTTATTAAATCTTTAAGTTTATTGGCAAATTTTGTTACATCAAAATCTGAAATATAGCCGTTTATTCCTTGTGTGACTTGTTCAGTTACACCTGAAAATTTTGTTGACAAAATTGGTTTACCTAACATAATAGCTTCTGTAATAGTAGTAACAAACCCTTCAAATCGAGACGTTTGAACATATAGATCTGCACTTTTAATATACGGGTACGGATTCTCTTCGTATCCATGTAAAATAAAATAATTATTTAAATTATATTCTTTAACCATATTTTTCAAGTTTTCTTTTTCTTCACCATCGCCAATTATAATCCAAATAAAATCTAAATTGCTTTGTCTAAGTAGATTAGCTACCTTTATGCTAAAATCTACTCCTTTTTGTATTGCCAAACGACCTACAGAAACAATCAAAAATTTGTTGTCTCTTTGATATGGTAATCGAAATGGTACATTCGCCAAATTACATATTAAATCCTTAAATACAATATTATGAAGAACTAATAACTTATTCTTATTAAACAATGGAAATTTTTCTGAAAAGTTTTCAATGCATTCTTTGGAAACTCCAAAAATTTTATCAAATTTAGAATATGAATCTGAAATATCTCTAAATGAGTTAGTTATATTTTCCATATGAATCCAACTATATTTTTTTGAGTGCGCATCAAATTTACTTACAAAATATGTTGAAAAATAACCATATCCGTGATAGTCACAAACTATATCATAATCAAATTTTTTATAGTTAATGAATCTAGAACATAACCAATACAAAAAATTCTTATGAAAAATCAGTGATATAATCTTATTGATAATTTTGGTAACAAAAAAAACAAAGAAGGTGAAATACTTTTTGTCTTTACTCAACAACTTATATTCTTCTGATATTGTATTTCCAAAATCATATATTAACGTTCTCATTAATTCAGAAATTTCCAATTCAAATATATTCACTTCACTTGGGATCAAATCTAAGAATTCTCCAGTTTTTTTTATCAACAAAACATCTATTTTATAATTTTGAGGACTTAAAGCTTCTAATAAATTAATTAGTGTTTTCTCAACACCTCCACATCCCATTGATGCTGTCACAAATAAAATTTTTTTCATTTTTCCTCCTATTCAAAAAAGACTAATGTGTCTAAACTATTATATTGCGTGGCGAAACCATACAACAATACAACTAAAACTGTACAAAACATTGCCAAAGTTCTCTTCTTAGATGATTGTTCTTTGAAAATACAATTTGGTATTAAACATAAACTAAAAGGAATAAAATAATATGTGAATCGTGATAAATTGAACATAGATAAAGATGCTAATGATAGAGCTAACCAAATAATAGTTGAATTAAATGCTAAGAAGTCAAATTTATTTGTGAAATCTATATTTTTACGAAAAATCAATAAAAAAACAAATACCAAAATCGGTCTGATAACCATAGTGATAGATGCCCCATTCATTCCAAAAGAACCAACAGTATAATTTCCATATATAAATTTAGACAAAAAATTATATATCAAGTCAAAATTTAAAATTATAAACAAAAATAGTATTATTGATATGACTTTATTTTTTAAACTCATTTTTTCAATAAAATTAAAATTTAATATAAAATAAACTGGTAACAAAAAAATAGCTGATTTATGTATCATTGTTGAAAATAATATTATTATTATAAATTTTTTTAAATTTCTATTCATTATAAAATGGCTAGATAAAATAAAAATGTCAACTACTATAAATTGTCTAATTGCATTAAAAGAAACATAATAACTACCTATTGTAATTAATAACAAAAAAGACAACCAAACAATAGAACTATGCCTTCTAAACAAAATTCCGAAACAATAAAGGTTTAAAAATGCAAGAATACCAAAAAACACAAAATGATTCTCAACAAAGAAAAAGATGAACTTACCAATCAACAAGAAACCTAGATCATTTTGCGGATACATTTTAAACAAGTCATTTAGCGGTAAATATGAATTTTCAAATATTTCCTGGTATGTTGTGTAGTCCTGGGACAACCCGAATGGTGTCCTAAATGTTGCAACTATTGTTAATATTAAAATAACAAATATGAAAAAAAATAAATTATTTGAAAAATCTGGATTTTCACAATTCACATTAGCAATAGTTTTTAAACGTTTCTTTTGGAAAATATAAAAAAAACTAATAATAATCACTAAAAACAGCATATTAATACTACAAATATTCATTTTAAAACCTCTCCCATTTTTTTCTTATTCCTTGGACTAAACTAAAACAACCTAATCCTAAAATTTTAATAATAAAGCATGCAATCTTTTCTTTTTTTGTGAATTTGTTCTCATAAAAATTTCTATAACTCATAATTAATTGCTTTTTTAATAAGATTTTATCTTTTTTCTTTAGTTTATGAAGTGCTTCAGCAGAAGAAACGAAAAGTAAATTTGCTCTTTTAATAATAAATCTTTTTAAATTCAACTCATCTACATCATTAGAATATTTATATAGCTTTTCTGAAATTTGTAGCATGTCCAAATAGTTTTTTATAGTTTTATTTTTTGTAATTCCGACATCATTCTCCCTATATAAATAAAAAACCTCATTTATAGTACAAATTCTCGATGACTCTACTGGCATTAATAATTCAACCATATATAACTCATCTTCATGTAATAATTTCGGGAAAAAAACAATGTTATTTTCTAACAAAAAATCTCTTCTTACAATAAATTTCACTGCTTCTGCAGTTAAATTTTTAATCTCTAATAAATAATTTAGTGAATCATCTGTTCGGTTACTTAAATTAAATGGAGAATCTAATAACTTACCATTTATATAGTAATTAAAATTTCCAACAATCACATCATATCTATTCGAAGAACAAATAGATATGATGTTTTCAACTGCTTTTGGTACTAACAAATCATCACTATCAACAAAAAAAATATAATCACCTCTTGATTTATTAATTCCGAAATTTCTCGTTTTAGAAAGACCTTCATTTTTTTTACTGACTATTTTTACTTTTTGATTATTTTTATACTCTTTTGTAACAATTTCAAGTGACTTATCAGTTGAACCGTCATTAATAACAATAATTTCAATTGATTGATAATTTACAGATAGAATACTTTCTATACATTCAGTAACATATTTTTCGCAATTGAACATAGGTATGATGAATGAAATTAACATATTTTCAATTTGTTCTCCTTTATTAAATAAACTTTTTAAACTTAATAGAATGATAAAATCTCACCATTTTTTTTGGTACTAAACCTTTTACAAGCGGCATATAAAGCACACATTTTTTATAATTTAAGATCCTAAACTTTTTAAACCAACCTAATTTGACATATTTCATTGAAACTTTAAATTCATCAACGTAACACTTATATTTTCTACGATCGTAGTTTAATTCGTTGACTCTATATCCATACAAATATTCTTTTAAATTTTCACCATTAATATTTTGCATATAAAGTTTACAAACTAAATCAAAATCTTCTCCTGTTTCTGTTATAGCAGATACAGTATATCCGTTTACTTTTTTCAGCAAATCTGCCCGTATCATTAACGTTGCATATATGAATCCACTGTTAGAAATAACTTCAAGTTTCGATGGAGTTTTCGGTTTTGAAATAAACCCTGTCTTTTCTGAATCTGAAAAAGTATAT
Organism: uncultured Erysipelotrichaceae bacterium; assembly: GCA_964370395.1. Classification (GTDB taxonomy): domain Bacteria; phylum Bacillota_I; class Bacilli_A; order Erysipelotrichales; family Erysipelotrichaceae; genus JBGUVL01. Next base: position 76,171 of record CAYJIZ010000011.1, on the reverse strand, counting down.
GCATTTGATCCAACAAATCCAATATGATGGTTTTTTTCTAAATAATATACTTGTTTCTCAATTCTATCAGGAGTCATTTCATCATCAGCATCTAGTATTACAATGTAATCTCCTGTACAAAAATTAATGCACTTATTTCTTGTTGCAGCTTGCTTAATATTCTTTTCATTATAGTAAGTAAGTATTCGATTATCCATCTTTGAATACTTGTTACATAATTCTAAAGTATTATCAGTAGAACAGTCATCACAAATAACTACTTCCCAATTTTCATAAGTTTGATTAAAAATAGATTTAAATGTCGTATCTAAATAAGCTGAAACATTATATGCTGCGATGATTATACTAACCTTTTTAATCATAAAATTTTCCCCTAAGAAAATTGTTTATTTCTGATAATTTGCAACTTTCTATAAAATTCATCATTGATTTCATTCTTTTATGTGTAACCTCTATTGATGCCACAACCTCTAAATATTCACTCGAATATTTCCCAAAACCATTAATTAAAATCATCATATATTCTTTCGCACTCCTTCATAATGTTTTCAACACTGTAAATCTTTGGAATACTTATTGTTTTTTTATTAGTAAATGCTTTTTTTATGGCGTCAATTAAAGCTTTATTATCGACCAAATCAAAATATTGTACATTAAGATCATGAAAATCAACATTACCCCTAATTCTACTTGCTACACAAGGCATTCCACACGCAATAGCTTCCATCAATGCTACAGGTAAACCCTCTTGTAATGATGGAAAAACAAAGACATCAGACGACTTCATGATTGAATAGATATTATCACAATAACCTAAAAAATGTACTCGTTCTAAAACTTGATTTTCCCTAGATATTTTCATTAAATAATCTAACAACTCACCTTTTCCACAAATTAGATAATGAACGTTACTAGGTAGTTCATTCAACACCTTTATAACTGTCTCATGATTCTTCCTTTTACTTAGTTCTCCCACAGATAATAGTATTTTTGTATCTTCAGATAACCCTAATTCATTCAATAAGTTATTTCTTGATTCACATACTAAATCTATTCTTTTTATATCTATTCCAATTCCTGGAATAAATTTTACTTGCCCCTTTTCTTTTAATTTAAATTTATTAGCTGCCTCATAATCTTCTTTATTTATCGTTACCAAAACATCAGTAAAATTCGATGCATATTTTTCTACACTTTTAAAGACAAAATTTTTCAGAGCATTATTCCCTTTGAAAAAATGAAACCCATGAGCGGTATAAATCATCTTTGTGAAATTGTAGTTTTTTGAATTTTTATTTGCAAATCGACAAATAATTCCACCAATTGGAGAATGACAATGAATTAGCGAATAATTACCTTGATTAATTAAATCTTTGGTTGCTTTATAAGCTTTCTTCATGTCAATTAAATTACCTATTTTTCTAGGAACTGAAATATTGTAATAATTTACATTTATTAGATTTAACTCTTTTTTTAAGCTCTTGATTTTATCGTCTGTTACAGTATTTCCAAAATCAAAATTACAAGCTACATCAACCTCGTACCCTAATTTTTGTAATAATTTTATATTATTCATATTAAATTGTTGAATCATTGAAGCTACTGAAGCGTAAACTAGTGCTCTTTTCATATATTCTCCTCCGTAATTTTGATTGACTCTTTTAAATTAAACTTGCAGTACTTTGAGCAGTAGTTAGATAACTCTTTATCAATAGTGAAGCTTCCGAAAACTTTATTAACATATTTATTATTTTTCATCAGTCTTATAATAGGGTTAAAAATTGAGAAAAAGAATATTTTATGATTATGTATTTTTGCTACTTCTTTTACTAAATCTTTACTCGAAACGTATTCTTCGTTTTGAGGAAAGAAAACTCCATTTTCTTCGTTTTTTATCATTAATTTGATAAACTCAAGTAAATTTCCTAAAAACAACATACTTCTTTTATTGTTCAAATTTGGAAAAACTAAAGTTTTCTTAGCAAATTTAGATAGTAATTGATAATTACCTTTCGCATTTGGTCCATAAATCATTGGTGGTCTCAAAATAACTACTTTAAATTTTTCGTCGCTTAGTGGTTTGATTTTTATTTCGGCTTGTTTTTTGCTATCCCCATAGAAATTATCTGGAGTTAATGGTGTATTTTTTGTAATTACTCTTTCTTTACCAACTTCACCACTTCCATACACGATAATTGAACTCATGAAAATGAATTGTTTAACACCAGAATCTTTTGACTTCTTTGCAACTTCATATGCTAATTCTGTGTTTACACGATAATACAAATCTCTTTGCTCTTCCTTCGGTGTAGAATGTGCTAAACCAGCCACATGAAAGACAACATCATATTTTGAAAAATCAAATTCTCTCCAAGTGAAATTCGTCACATCTAATTCATCCACCAAATATTGATCCGAATATTGATTCATAAATTCTTTGAAATTAGTGCCAATATAGCTACCTTTTCCAGTAATCAATATTTTCTTCATCACTGTGTATCCTCCTCATTTAACGTTCCTGTTCCCCCTTCAACAATTCCTTCTGATTTAAAAACAGAGGTTATTGTCTTAAAGAAACAACTTATATCAAATAAAAAAGAGATATGTTTAACATACTCTCCATCCAGCTTTGCTTTTTTTTCTATTTCTAGTTCATCTCTTCCACTTATTTGTGCTAATCCTGTTAAGCCAGGTCGAATATTTGATGACCCATTTTGATCTCTTAGCTTATTAAGATCATATTGGTTAGGCAGAGAAGGACGTGGTCCTATCACAGCCATATCACCTATCAAAATATTCCATAATTGGGGTAACTCATCTAAACTAGTTTTACGCATAAACTTCCCAATCTTTGTGATATATTGATCAGGGTTTTCTAACATATGTGTTGGAACATCTTTAGGTGTATCGATACGCATACTTCTAAATTTCAATATCTTAAATGTCTTGTTGTTTTTTCCAACTCGTTCTTGTTTAAACAATACTGGTCCTGGAGAAGTCACTTTAATAACAATACAAACAATAATAAAAACGGGTGATAGTATTATCATCCCGCACAAACTAGCTAAAATATCAATAAATCTCTTAATGTAATTTTGATACATCTAAACACCTACCCTTTACCTACTGTAATCCCATCTTCGATAATAGATTCTTTCGGAAGTTTTGTACCAGAAGAAATCGTACACAAACTACCTATCCTACTTAAGTTACCAATCACTGCATTTGCTCTCACTACTGTACTTGAATACACTAAACAATATGCATTTATTAATGCATCGTGATTCACTGTAACATTTGCACAAATAACACTACCTTCTTCAATCACTGCATTACTTTCAATCACTGCCTGAGGAAAAACAACAACTCCATTTTCAATCTTTGCAAATGAAGAAACATTACTAAAAGGACTCACTAATACTGCTAAACAAAATCCAATTTGTTTTGCTTGTTGCGACAGTTTCATTCTTGTCTTATTGTTTCCAATCGCAATGCATATTTCCTCATATTCAATATAATAAGAGCTCATCTCATCAATCAGCCCTATTACTTTACAATCATCTATCATTCGGTCTAAAAGGTTATCATCAAGAAAATTTATTTCATCATATTTATTCATACTACGTGCAATTTCAAGACAACATCTTCCATGTCCTCCTGCTCCTACAATTAATAGTTTTTTCATAATTTTCCCCCCTTTAAACAAAAAAAAGAATACAGTTTCCCCTACCCCACGATAAGTTCAACTATATTCCAATATTTTATATAGGCGGTAAACCAGTCTCTATATTTCATATTTTGCTTTTATTACCAAACCAGCTTGCATTAATTTATCTAAAAACCTAATATTTAAGTAAGCCACTTGATTATGCTTATCCACTTTGATAATATTCTTTTCAAAATATCGCAATGGTCCTTCATAAACAATTGCTTTATTCATACTATCTAAATTTGCATAAGACATTTCTAGAATAAAATCTTTATTAAGTAGTTTTTCTAGCATATGAATTTCTTCTTTTCTAAGAGCACTCACATCCTGGTACTTTAATTGCTTAATAATTTGATTTTTTTCTTTTATTAGTTCAATTAATATTAAATCAAAATCTTTTTGATTCAAGGTTGATTGAACAAAAATGTAATTCGGAAAAAGTGGTTTTGTTGCCAAACCTGAGATATCTCTGCGATAGTATTCTATCTTCGGTATAAATGCATTCACTTCCTCTTTTGCGTTAAACCATCTTAGTAATTTATCCGGCTTTTTTGTGATGCTAAATAAAATGTACCAATTCATGATTTACTGATTACTTCTAATGGAATCTTCATAACTTGCCCAAGTACACCACAATTTAAAAAAGCAATTCTTTTGTGACGATCGATCTTTTTCACTAAACTTTCCATACCTTTTAATGGTCCATTTTCGATTTTCAAGACAGAATTTACTATTGTACCACTTGAGTGTTTCACAATATCACATCCATTAAACATCTTTTCTAAGAGAATTTGCTCTTGTGTATCCACTGAAATTAAATCTTCATATGTTAATAATTCTGCAAATCTACTTATCGACATAAAGACTTCGTTGTATTTTCTACTAAACGCATCTTTATCTAAGTCCGATTTCACAAAAATGTAATCAGGGTACATCAAAATATTTTGATATTCTTTCACTTGCGAATTTGAAAACCATTTCTCGATCATTGGTTTAAACGCATAACAATTCTCTTGGGAATTAAAGTAATTAAGTAAATCATTGTATTTTTCATACTTCACATGAATAATATACCAATACACAATATTTTGCTCCTCTCATTTTTCGTAGAACTGTTTATTCTACGAAAAATGAGGGGATTTGATTTTACTAATTTGCTGCTGCTTAAACTTCAATGACGAATGCACATATTTATCTAATGTTATAGACACATTTGAATGACCTAAAATTTCACTCAATGATTTGATATCAATTCCAAACTCAACACATCTAGTTGCATAAGTGTGTCGTAAAGAATGAAAGTTAATATCAAAATTCTTCACTTTACATATTTTCTTAAAGCCGTATTGAATCGTTCTAGGATCCACAGGCACAGTACTATTAGACAAAATAAAATTTTTCTTGTTTATATTCTCTTTATTCGATTCATAATATTCAATAATATACTTTTTAATAAACTTGGGAATAGGAACCTGCCTTTTTGATGTTGTTGTTTTTGGATCTGTTATCATCAAACAAGTTTTTGAATTATTCTTCTTTGGATGCTCAATTCTTTGAGCAGTTTTAGAAACGTTAATGACTCCTTGTTTAACATCAAAATCTTCCCATTGTAGTGCTGCTATCTCACCAATTCTTAACCCGGCATATAACCCTAATAGAATCGCTAGCGACACTGCATTTCTTTTTAACAAACACTTTTTACATAAATATTTTTCCTGCTCTGTACTCAGAATATGAAAAGCGACTTTTTGTTTTGGGAGTTTTATATACTTAAAATCAATATGATTTACCCCATATTTTACTTCGGCATATTCGTAAATTGAACTTAATACATACTTCATTGTATGTATTGTACTTATCGAGTACTTTCTTTCTTCGTAATTTTCAGTTAGAAAATTAATAATATCTTGTTCATCTATTTCTTCTTTACCCCTATCTGTGAGCAGTGGATATAATTGTATTTCTAGAATCCGTTTATATTTTATATAGGTCGAATACTTTATATTCATTTTTTTACTTTTTAACCATTCCTGTGATATTGTTTGCATATCAATGCACTTTTTTTGCATTCTATTCCTCCTCATTAGTAACTCGATATCAATTCATTAAGACAAAACAAGCAATTCTTTTCTAATTTAGTTGCTCATCTATTAAATTACAACTAGTAAAATTTAACAAAATTGCGCTAATTCATTTAACATATTTATATTTTTCTTAGAATATGATATAATTTGAGTCGTAGAATAAACAGTTCTACGAAAAATTTACAAATTTTGGATAACTCGTTTGGGTTATCCCTTTTTCATTTTCGCTACTATTTACTCCAGTTTTTGAAACTCATTTTAAACATTTAAAACCAAAAAGGTACGAAAAAAGATGGGTAATATCTTGAAGCTATTTCAAGTAAAAATCCATCTTAATTAATAACAATTCAATAATGATTTATATGCTTATTTCTTCTTTTTGTAGAACATACGATTCTCTAATGCGAAGATCTTCTGTGTGAAATCATCCTCTTCAGTTTGAGCGAATGCCTTTTCTAAAATATTCATTCTTGCATCAATATTATCGATATAGTGCAGTATTTCTGCTTCCGGTAAAAGTGGTAATACTGGTGAACCATATTCGTATTCTCCATGATGCGATAAGATCATATGACGAATCATCGTAACATCATCATTCACAATACCCATTTGTGTTGCAATCTCACTAACTCGAGCTTGCATAATTGAAATATGTCCCAATAGTTTTCCTTCCAACGTATATTCTGTAATAACTGGTCCACTTAATTCTTTCAACTTACCTACATCGTGTAAAATAATTCCTGCCATTAATAAATCTTCATCCAACATCGGATAAAGAGCACTTAATGCTTTTCCCACATGGATCATACCTACTACGTGTGTAGCTAACCCACCGACAAAATCATGATGAATACGACTTGCTGCAGGATAGGTGAAGAAATCCTTCTCACATTCCTTCAATAATGCGAATGTAATTCTTTTATATGTATCATTTTGCATATTTTCGATTACATCATAAATTTCTTTTTGTAGTTGCGCTTTTGGAATAGAACTTGAACGAACATACTCTGATAAGTCTTCTTCCTTACGATCTAAAATTTCAATGGATTGTACACGAACTTGTAATTGACGATTATGCGATAGCACATCAAAATCAAACAAACAAACCATTCCCGCCTTGTATAACTCTAATTGTTCTTCTTTTACATTCCAATACTTAGCGTCAATCACGCCACTTTTATCCTGTAAAACAAAACTTAAATAAGGTGCTCCTTTGTTTGTCACACCTTTATTTACTTGAGAAATCAATAATTTCGCGGATAATTTTTCACCATCTTGAAATTCGTTTACTAATTTACTCATCCTCTAAATTCCTTTCTTCTAATACGTGATTTATATCATCGTACATAAATCCTTTGTTTAACGCATAGGAAATCACGCGATTGCGAAGTTCATGCCCATGGTATTTTTTCGTATAGTTCTTTAATGCTTTATCAATTGTTTTTGTTAGTGTAACACTTTCTCGCATTAAGTCCTCTTCATAGTTTAAACTATTTACGACTTCTTTCGCTAAATCATAGGCAAAACCATCTGCATGAAGTTTATCAATCATCATTGCTTTTTTACGCATTAATGATTTGTTTTTAATAGTCATTAAATACTTCGAAGCAAGATTCTCTGCTTTTACTCGTTCTCCATCATCTGATAACGTTTTTAATTTTTCTTCCACTGCATCATAAGGAATCCCTTTCTCAACTAGTTTATGAAGAATTTTCTTTTTCCCAAAAAACAAAGAGTCTAACTTGTTGATTTCTAAAATCATAAACGCTTCATCATTGATGTATCCTTTTTCTTCAAGGGCTTCAATTAAACGATTGATTTCACGAATCGACAATTGTACTTTATCTTGGCTAATCAAGAAATCATACATTTCTTTACGTGTACGGTCTTTTGCACGAAGTTTCTTGATGCTCATTTGATAAGCAATCAATAAACGTTCTTTGTTTTTCAAAATCTCATAGATATAGCTTTCCATCACATCGTCTTTTTTTACGTGATACAACATATAATCTTCAAGAGAAATTAATAATGCTTCTTCCACGTTATCATGTGCGGACTCCAAATAAACACGCATGAAATCATTGCTTGATTTAATCGATTTAATTACATATGCGTCTTTGTATTCTTCTACTGCTTTGTGGTACACTGCCAAAACATTAGAAACAAACGTATCTACTTCATAAGGAAGTGTTACTTTTCTTGCTTCTTTTGCGATTTCTTTCTTTCTTTCTTCACTTAAATTCAAATAGTTTTGAGCCTTATTCGCAAATTCTTCGCTATTTGTGAAGAAGTATCCTGTTTTGTCTTCCATTACTAGATGGTCTAACACTTCATCTGGACGTGCCAAAACGCAAAGTCCACTTGCAAGTGATTCAATAAATGTCATTCCTTGTGTTTCAGAAGTCGAAGCAGAAACAAAACAGTCAGAGATTAAATAATAAGCGGGTACATCTTCACGAGGAACTGGCCCAGTGAAAATAATTTTTTCATCCACACTTAATTTTTTCGCTAATTGTTTTAAGTCTTCTAACTGTGGTCCACCACCTACAATCATAATACGAGCATTTTCATCTGTTAAGTGAGTTGCCCCATTAACGATAATATCAATACTTTTTTCATCTGCAATACGTCCAATGTACGTAATCAATTTAAGATCTTTCCCTATTCCATGTTTCGCTCTAATTTCATCACGTTTCTTTTCATCCACGCTTTCGTCTTTAAAACGTTCTAAATCAAGTCCAGTTGGAATGATACAGATTGGTCTTTTTACTCCATAACTTTGTAACTTATCTTTTGTTTTCTCACTTGGAGCAATAATACTTGCAACTGAGTCACACAAATATTTCGAAAAAGTCGTTAACACTTTCTTTGATACCTTTTCAACGCTTTCCAAATCAAACTTATTAATATAATGAGTATAGTCTTCGTACATCGTATGGTAGGTATACACAACTGGTAAATTTAACGCTTTTGCGACAATACGTCCAAAGATTCCTACACCAAACTCGGTATGTACATGCACAACATCTAAGTTTAATTTTTCAATCTCCGCTTTCACGGTAAAATGATATGGCGTACTTAAAATATAGCCATATAACCACTTCAATTCCAAACCAGGCATACGAAAGATATTCCCTTCTCTAGTAGAGTGGATAAATCCTTTGTGACTGGTAATAATATATACATCATGCCCTTGCGCTTCTAACCCTTTTTGTAAGGTTAAGATAGAAGAGACAACACCATTAATTTCTGGTTCGTAAGTATCCGTAAATATTCCTATTCTCATAATGAATCCTCCCCTTCGTCCAAGTAATCTTCAATCGCAATATCACTGGCTGGTTTCATTCGATCATATTTATGCTTTAAATATAAGAATGTTAATCCACCGATTAGAATAATAAAATGGTACGTCGCAAAACGCCATAAAATCATAATCGAGTTTGTTGCTACGGTTGTAAACATCGTTGAGAAAATAAGCATGAAAGCCGCTTCGGTTCCCCCACTTGCTCCAGGAACAGGGAAGAATGCATTCGCAACACTAACAAACGCAGACATCGTAATCACGTCTAACAACATTCCTAAATCGGTATGAACACCTAATGTAAAGGCGATAAATAAAGGTAATGTATACAATATCGTCAAACGGACAACATTTAAAATAACACATTTGAAAATCATTTTTTTCATGTGTTTAATTTTCTTAATTTCTTTCGTAAAGGATTGTAATTGTGTATTCCAAGCAACTATGGTTTTGTTTGGATCCTTTATCAACTTCATTTTTGCACCTAATTTTACGATATAACTACTAATTTTTTCGTATATCTTAGGAAAAATTGCCATGGTAAACAACAATACGATAACCGCACTATTCACAACATATCCAATTAACACTAAAATAAAAAAGGAAGATTGTTCTGTATAATAGTAATTAAATCGCAACAACATTAAAACGGTGGTATAAGCGACCATCACACTTTGGTAAATAATAAAATCAATCCACAGAATACTCGCTCCATCACTTATTTTAATCCCTTGGTTTTTCATAATGTAAGCTTGCCCAAATTGCCCACCTGTGGCACTTGGTGTAACCCCACTAAAGAATGCACCAACAAAGGCAACTTGCATTCCTTCTTTATAGGAATAATTTGCCTTGTTTTTTCTACCTAATATTTTATAAATCCAACCGATAACTAAATTATATGCTGCCCCATACGCGAAAATCGCAATAAACCAATACCACTTTAAGTTTTTCAAAAGATCGATTACTTCATTAAAGTTTTCACGCAATGCAAACCATAGCCCTAGTATTGTTAGACCCAATATCAATCCGAAATTGATAATGTAATTCTTCTTTTTCATAGTTCCACCTTAATCGTTAAGGACTTTCCAATAAACTTCCTTTAACTCTTCCCCAATCGCTTCTATACTACGTTGTTCTGCTGTTTTTCTACCTTCTTCTTTGGTTGACGGTAACTTTCTTTCGACTACCCCTTCTACCAAAGAAACAAATTGTTCCACATCGTTTCCTTTGTAACAATTCACCTTATCTTGTAACCATGGATCAAACACTGGTATATCTCGAACAATAACATTTTGTTTGGAAGCCAATGCTTCTAATACAACAATCCCCTCTGTTTCTTCTTTACTCGCAAAGAAAAAAGCATCACATCCACTAAACGCCCCTTCGATTACTGGTCCTTTTACATACCCTGGAAAATAAACATTTTTAGGATGGTCAAATGTAACCACTTCTCGGATGTTTTTAGGAATGGAAATCAGCGGTGTGTAACCAAACCAAATAAAACGATATTGCGGTAAAGCACGTGCTACTTCCACAAAATCTAAAATTCCTTTTCGATCAAAATATAGACCTACAGAAATCACAACTTTTTCTTCTTCTTTTAAACTAAAGTAACGACGAAAAGCTTTTACTTTTTCCTCATCGTATTGAAAACGTGATAAATCAACACCATTCGATATCGCTTGAATCGGTGGTGTTAATCCATACCCTTCTAAAATTTGTTTGGAATATGGTGTCGGTGTTAGGATATAATCTCCTAAACAGTACACCCCCATAATTATCTTCTTAAAAAATGGAGCAATCTGATTGGATAAAACAAAAGAATTGCGAAAATCTTCTTCCGTACTATGCGCATGCACAACTACTTTTTTCCCCGCTTTTTTTGCCTTTTGAATTAATTTACTACTATTTGGTCCATAGGTATTCACGTGTAAAATATCATAATCATCACACTCAATATCCGTAGTATACGTAATCCCTTGTGATTCTAATGCACACATCTGATGTTTCATTGCTCTACCGATACCTGATGTCTTAATCATTTTCTCGCCTTCAAAATACAATAAAATTTTCATAATTCCTCCATATCGACTTTATTATACCATATTACACGGCTCAACCACTATATACAATACAGAAGAATTACGAAAGAAAAAAGAAAAGACTTCATCAAAAATGAAGTCTTTTGCTTTTATGTATTACACTTGGTTATTTCTTTTCTGCTTTTCTTTTTTTGATTAAAAGAGCTAATCCAAGTAATAATGATCCACCTAATACTACCATAGCTGGAGTTTGCCATCCATCGTTACTAGTTACACTAGCAAGTGGAGTTTCTTTCTCACTTACGCCTTCGTTTTTCGGTGTTTCTTTTTTCTCAACTTTTTCAGCTGGTTTTGCTTCTACAGTTGGGTTATTTGTTTCGTTACCTTGAGCAGGTCTTACTCTTGGAATAACGTTTGGTCTAGCTGGTCTTTCAGGTCTGTTTGGTACGACTGGCGTAACATTAGGACGATCAGGGTTTCCAGGTGCTGGTGTTCCCGGTGGTGGGGTTCCAGGTTTTGGTTCTGCTTTCTTCACTAAGTTCGCTTTTGCACGTTCAATACCTTTAATCACAGCATCAATTTCACCTTGTGTAGCACCTTCATCATTCAATACTCTGTTTGCATTGTAAACAGCGTTTCTTAATGCTACTACACTTGCTGTAGAGTACTCAGCGTAGTTAATGTCATTAGCCATTGCAACTGCTGCAACTAATGCTGTTTTATCAGCTTTTAATCTTGCTTTTGCACTTTCGCTAATTAATCTTTGTACCATTTTATCAACATCTGCTTGTGTTGCTTCTGTGTTCTTCATTAATTCATTAGCACTTGTTACAAGCGCACCTAATCCACGAATTGAAGAAGTTACATAGCTAGCAGCGTTGTCTAAAATTCTTTGTGCAAAGTTGATTTGGTGTTGTAATGCTTCTTTGTTTGCCAATTCTACTTTTAAGTTAGTAATTGCTGTGTTCAAACGTTTGATTGCATTTTCCACTTCATCCGTTGTTGCATCTTTATCAGCAGCCACATCAATTGCTTCTGCTAATGCTTTATCAAATTCTGCTTTTGTTGCTTCTGTGTAGTTTCCTACGATTGCTTGCGCAAATTTAATTAAGTCAACTAATTTAGCGTTGTCAACAATTACCCACAATTCATTAATTGCATTTAAAATTGTGTCTGTTGCAGCAAAGTAAACTGTTGAATGCGTACCTTCTGTTGTCAATAATTCTTTTCCAGCAGCAATAGCATCTTCTAATGCTTTTACTTTCCCTGGACGAATTGTTGAAACATCATTTGATAACGCTGCTTCTCCTGAACGGATTGCATAGCTTAATGCTTCTTTTGCTTGTGCCAATTTGTCATCAATTTTACTTAATGTAGCGTATTCATTTACTAATGCTTTGTACATAGTAACTGCTTCTTGATGTGTTATTTCTTCTTGGTCAAACATAGCTGTTGTTGCATCAATTAATTCTTGTGCTTTTGCAAATGTTTCTTCAGAATATTTTTCTTTAATTTCATTCAAGTTGTTGATCATCGCAATTAAGTTATCAAGATCATCAATAGAAGCTTCTTCTACTAAGTTACTCATTGCTAACGTTAAGTTCAATCTTGCAGTGTAATTTTGTTCTGGAGTAGCTTCCGTATCAAATTCTAAGTCTGCTGCTGCTTCAAACGCTGCATAGAATGGATCGTATGTACTTGGTGTATAAGAAATTTTTCCATCATTTACATTATCAACAATATCGTATGCTTTATCTAACAATGTAGTTAAGTCATCCAATGCTCTTAATCCATAGAAGTTAAGTTCAGCGATAGATGCGTATGCATTTTTCGTTCCACCTAAAGATTCTAAAGCGATAAATCTTACAAAACGAGCTGGTGTAGCATCAAATTTAATTTCTTTTGCTGTTCCAGGATCTTTTAATGCTGTTCCATCGTGTTGGAATGTACCTTCTACTACAGGTTTAAATACTTTATTTTCACCTTCGTCAGTACTTACTTCAACGCGGTAACGAGTAATGTGTCCATTTGAACCAGCTTGGCGAGCTAACATATCAATTTGTTCAAGGTTGTATTCTTTTCCTAAATCGATTGTTACGTATTGAGGTAATTTGTATCCAGCACTGTAATTAGAATGCCAAATTGTATCTGCTTTACCATCAATTACATTACTTGCATCTTGACCTTCTGCTTTTGCATAACTTGATTCATCAAAACGAGCCATTTCAGATTGTGCAATTAAGTTAACACTTGAAGGTTGGTCTTCGTTTGATCCTTTGTATTCAATTTCTCTAATTAATTGAGCAATTTTTACAGTTAATGTATCAATTTGGTCTTGTGCAACGTCATCTTTCGCAATTAATACTCTTGCTTCTGCTACTGTAGCAGCTAATGTTGCATAAGATTCTGGCGTAAATAAGTTTTCGTACAATGCTTCAAATGCTTGAATTTGTTTTACTAATGAAGTTTTGTTTGCTCCTTCGTAAACTTCAAATTCCATTGTATCAGTGTGTGCACCATCTTCAGAAGTTGCTGTTAATGTTACTTTTCCAGCAGATACCCCTTGCACTACGTATAAGTAGTTTGTAGCAGTTGGCACTTTTACAACTTTCGCAACTTCTTCATTGCTACTTGTTACATTGTAGAATGGGTTACTTGCGTTGTTAGGTGAAACAATTGCACTCACTCCTTCAACTCCTCCAACATTTACTGAAGTAGGGTTGTTTTTGTCAAATGCAACACTTGTTGCACTTACTTTAGAGTCAGTTACAAATTCAACTCCACGTAATGTTAACATACGGTTTGCTTCTGAACCTGTTTGTGTTCCAGTTGCAGCTCCTAATGATGTTAATGGAGTAATCACGACTTTGTCAATTCCATTCACTGCAGTTGTAGGAACCGTAAATACGTATTCGTCTTGTGCAGTTGAAATAGTACCTAAATCGTACTCTGTATCCCCTTTGTAAGCTTTCGCTTTCGCACTAGTAACACGACCATTGCTTGACGTACGGTTGTATACTGTAACTGTTTTTAAAGGTTGTACTTTATTGAATTCAAATACCATATCAGTTGGTAACATTACTTCTTTTGCGATATCTTTTTCAGTAAAGTACCATTTGAATTCAGCAACCGTTGCTTTATCGTTATCTAATAATGCTTTTTTCCAATCTGCACCTTGCCATAAAACGTCAGGATTGATGTTTGTTCCATGTTCGTTGTTGAACTGAACAGATTTCACATCTGCTTCTGTTAATGTGTTTTTCGTTTCAGGAGCTGTTGGTTTTTGTGTTGCATCAATACGAGCATCCACAGTTGATAAATCTTGTCCAACTAAAACAGCAGCTGTTTCTAATGTATCCCACTTGAAGTCAGAAGTTGCTTTAATACGCATACTTGCGATACTTCCATTACCATTGATTAACTCTTGGTTACCAATGTTAGTGAAACATACGAAGTTTTCTGTACCTAAAGCACTCAATTCACTGTGAATTCTTGTTTTAGAGAAGTTTCTCATAAACATAGACGACAATGCAGGTGATCCAAAGTTACTTACTTCAAATAATTCTGAATCCACTGGTAATTCAATACTAAATGCATTTACATTTTTCAATCCGACACCATAGATATCGATTGTTACTTCATCACCAGCTTTAATGAATGTTTTTGAAGGAATTAATGTAATTCTACCTTCTACACCTTTTGCTGGTGTTGTGATTGGTTCTCCTAATTTAGTCGCTACGTATGCAAGGTCAAATGCATCAACAACACCATTGTTGTCAATATCACCTAATCCAGCTGCGTAATTCCAGTCACCATCTCCAGGTTTTAATCCGATGTAGTTTTCATAGAATGTTAAATCGTTATCTTCAATTCCACCAGAGTTGTTTGTATCTCCAATGATTGTACCTAAATCTTTGTCTACATGGTAAGGACGTACTTCATATGCTTGGAAGAATCCTCCTGCAGAAACTTTTACTTTAAATTTAAGGTATCTTGCTTTAAATGGTTCTTTGAATTTATGAACAAATGTACGTCCATCTTCGTTATCAGGGTGGATGATTCCTTCGTCTTTCTTGTGTGTAAAGTCTCCGTATTCAGTCCAGTTGATACCGTCGTTACTGTATTTTAATCCAAATGTAGTAACCGCACCATTCCCCATGTTTTCACGACAAATGTATTCAAATTTATCCATTGTGAATGATCTTTTTTGGTCAATAATGAATTCTTGGTCTTTCCAAGCACCAGAATCAGCAGAACTATATTCTGATTTGTTGTCACCATCAACTACGTATTCAAATTTACCACCATATGCTTTTGGCACTGTTCCACCAACAAAAGAAATAGTTAAGTCTTTTGCTACGTTTCTGTATGGGTCATCTGCTGTTTTTAACGTTACTGGTTCTGTCCAGTGAGAGTATCCCGCTTTTGAAACTGCTCTTACACGGTAAGTGTGGTCAGTTAAGTAAGTTAATCCAGTTTGTTTGAATGAAGGAACATTGATGTTTCTGTAAACAATTCCATCTGCTTCCACATCGTATGTTACTGCTTCTTGTGTTTCTTCCCAAGAAATCGTGATATCTTTACTTGTTTTTTCTGTTTCTACCACGTTAGTTGGTACTGCCATAGATTCGTTTAATTCATCAACACCTAAGTCTTCCGTGTTGTCAAATCCACTAATTACTACTTTGTAGTCATATGCAGTAATGTCTACTTTTTCTGTAGATTTTACATATAATTTAGGTGCAGTAGTATCTTCAGTAGATGCATATTTCGATCCTTCAGAAGCGAATTCTTTTACAAAAATAGAAGGTGTAGCATCATAGAAATATACATTTCCTTCTGCTTTTTCGTATGCTTCTTTAGAGTCAACTTCTTTGAAAGTAACGTTCGATCCTTTTACTGTTCCTTCTACTTTTGTAGGAGCTTTTTGAACATTAACGATAAATTCGTTAGATCTTTCTTTTACCATTCCAACATAGTTACCAATTGCTTTTTCCGCAGTTAAAGTAGCTACATCTTTTTCCACATTAGAAGTTAAGTTCGTTTTTGTTGAAGCTCCTCCTAGTGTTTTTCCATCGTCTTCGTAAGCTGTGAAGTTAGTTTTTCCACTTGGGAAGAATTCAACAATTCTTTGTGAACGATCAAGACCATCAACGTTTGTTTCTGATTTTGCTTCAGGGTTGTTGTTTTCTGCATATTGTGGAATAATTGATCCATTTTTCACGAATACAGGAAGTTTCCAGATTGGTGCATCAAAATTATTTAAAATTTGTCCACCTCTGTATTGTTTACCTGTGAAGTAATCTACCCAGATATCGCTTGTTCCTGGTAAGTAAATATCATTTCTAATATCGTTACCTTCTGCATCAGCAGCTGTTTCTTGGTAAATTGGTGCAACTAAGAAGTTGTCTCCCCACATGTATTGGTATTGTGTTGCTGTTCCTAGTGTGTACGCGTTTTCTTCTTCTAAGAACATTGCTCTTAACATTGGTAATCCACCTTGCGCCGTAGCTTCGTGTGAAATCGTATTAATGTAAGGCATTAATTTTGCTTTTAATTTTAAGTAAGCACGGTTAATTGATGTTCCATTTTCACCTAAAGCCCATGGTGATTTTTGGTTAGAACCCCAACCATCCATATCTAACATGTATGTAGTAAATGCTTTCCATTGGAAGTCACGAGTCCAAACTTTTGGGTTCTTTCCTCCAAAGATTCCATCCATATCACTACCAACATTAGGTTGTCCTGATAAACCAGTTCCAATGTATGTAGGAATGTGGAAACGAATGTATTCCCATTGTCCTCCATATTGGTCACCTGTCCAGATACCACCATAACGTTGTGTTCCAGCCCAACCATCTAATGTAACGATGTTTGGTTTTAATCCTGAAGCAGAAGAAATTGCATCATATGCTACTGAAATACCATTTAATGCCATTGAGTAACCTGGCCCTACCCAAGCAACGTCGGTTTTAACAGAGTGAACCCCTGCTTCTACTTCTTTAAAGATATCACGTTCCCCTTTTTGAGGGTTCGCTGGATCTGCTGGCCACAAGTTAGATTGTGTCCATAATCCTGTTTCAACTCCGTTTTGAATTGCGTAATCAGCAAAATCACCTAAGTATGCAATATCTCCAGCTTGTGAATCAGTTTGTCCATATCCACATCCATATCCATCATTTGGTAAGAACCAACCTAATGGCATGTCGTTGTTTTTGTGGTCTTCAATGATTTGTTGTGCAGTCATGTCACCTTCACCTAATAAAGATTCTTTGACTCCACCATTATCACTTTGTGACTCTTTGTACCATTTGTCTCCTAATTTTACACCTTGACCTTCAGATGTTTCTACCCAGTAGTCACGGTTGTAGCAGTTTAAATGTCCTAAGTATGATGCGTACTCAGGCAATTCTGCAGGAGATCCTGTTAATTCATAGTAGTCGTTCAATACTGTTTCAGCAGTATCGTCAACAAAATAGTAAGCATCAAAACGTCTTTCATTGTGTTTTGTTGTTACTGTATTTTTCTCTTCTTTACCAAAATCGTATGCTCCTGGTTTCCAAGTGTTTCTAACAACACCGTATCCATCAGTAGACCAATAGAATGGGTTTGGACTTGCAACACCTCTGTCAACCCAGTTATTTGTATTTACGATTTCAATGATTTCACCTTTGTGTGAGAAACGACCATTTTGTGTTCCTCCACCATAGAAGTATTCATCTTCATCCGTACTTAATGTTTGAATCGTACTTCCTTCTTTATATTTTAATGGCGCAGTTTCTTCAAATACAACTTCACCATTATCTTTTTTAACCTTAACTAATGTTTCTGCTTTTTTTACTTCGATTGTTACTTTTTTCGTAGTGATGTAGTATTTTTCATCATCTTCAGTAACACTAACATTAACATCATATTCTACTTCATAATCAGAATCACTCTTATTTGTGATTGTTGCAGTATGCGTAGATGAATTTGGCGTTGGGTAGTCTTTAAAATCTTCTCCCGCTGGTGCCATATACATTCTAAATACGTTTTCTTCTAAGAATGTAAAACGTACTCTTTCTCCAGTAGAAATATTAAAAGTCACTTTGTTTTTGCTTGTATCAACAGATGAAACAGCACCTAAAACGTTGTAACCAGCAGCATCAACATTCGCTCTTGCTTCACCATCTTTTGCCGATAGTGTCATTGATGTGTTTGGTAACATTGAAAATGACATCATTGCTACTAAAGAAATAACTCCAAGTTTCTTTAATTTATTCTTTCCCATGTACTTTCCCTATAAACCTTTCTCTAAAATTATAGTGTTTTGTAATCTCTTATTGCGGTTGGTTTTATTTTATTATTTTCTCCTCCTTTCAAAACAAAATACATTTTGGAACGCCATGTAAGCGTTCTCATAACTACGCCCGAATTATAATATAAAATTTTTTAAATTGATTTGGTTTTTTAATTACTGAATTTGCAATTTTTAGCAAAATACTACAAAAAGTGTCAAATCTATATCTTTTTTATACTCAATCCTAACACTCTTGCTCACTACCATTTCCCTTTGTATTCACGATATCTTGTAAGCGTTTACTGTTTCACCTCAAAAAAATATAACCTTTTCCAAATTTATCACTATTTTGCCATATAAACGTAAAAAGTGGTAGGTGAAACCTAAGGTTACACTCCTACCACTTTTTGTTAATCTAATTTGGCTTTAATCGAACACGAATTAATGCATTCATTAATGTTTGGTTCATTGCATCCACGTCACTTTGCTTCACGTCGGCTTTCTCATCCACTGCTCTTGCAGCAACGACTAATGTATTTAAGTTACGTATTGTACTTGTTATATACTTACTCTTATTTGCTAAAATCTCATCTATTTTAGCGATTTGGTATCGTAATAAGTCCTTATTTACCGTACTCACTAATTGTTCTTTCGCCTTTAATAACGCGTTATAAGCTTGATCTACATTCGCTTGTGTCGCTTCTACTGACGCCAAAACCCTTACTGCCTCATCGTACGCTTCTTTAAATACTTTCCAAGTACTTGATGTAAATGCACTTTCTTTGTATTCTTTTACTTCTTCTACTAATAAAGTCAATGCTGTTCTGCTCACTTTTGGCTGTGCATTTTCAATCGCAACAAGTAGCTCATCACTTGCTGCATTCATTTCTTGTGCACTTGCATCTTCTCTTACTAATAGTTTTTCTGCCTTTGTTACACTATCTTTTAAAGCTTGTACAGCAACTGGATCAACATACGTTAAGTCACCATTTAAAACAATGTATGCTTCCTCTACTGTTGCTAGCAAACGATAGTGTGCCTTTAATACCATTAAATAATCTTGTTCATCCAACAATAACTGTTTGATTGAGGATACTGCTTCTGCACTCAAGTTCTCAGAAGAAGACTCCAAGATTTCTCGAGTCGCTTCGATTAGTTCTTTCATATGACTAAAATCTTCTTCACTGAAATCACTTTCTAACTTGATTGCTTCTTTGTATACCTCAGATAATGCATAAATGTCTGCTTCTGATGCACGAATTACAAGTGCATCGTAAGCTGCTTTTAAACTACTTATTGCTTCATCCACTTGTCGTTGTGTCGCATCTTCATATTGGTACACTTCTTTTGCTTTGTTTAAAGCTTTCGTCATAACATCGAAAGAATCCTTAGTATAATCCAACGCAGAAGCATCATCTGCTTTATCAATTAATGTTTTTAACTCATCTTTATGAATTGCATAAACATTGACTTCACATGATGCACTCTTATTGTTTGTCGTTGTTACAGTAATGATTGCTGATCCACTCGCCCTAGCAATGACTTTCCCACTGCTATCTACTTTCGCTACATTATCATCGGAAGATGACCAAGTTAACGTTTTATCATCACTTGTATCCAATGGATTAATCGTAGCAATTAACGTTTCACTTGCCGATACTTTTAACGACAAGTTCGTTTTGTTTAATGTAACATTTTTAATAGGAATCGTTACGATTACTTCACAAGTTGCACTCTTATCATTGCTTGTTGTTACAGTAATTGTTGTTGTTCCTTTCGTTATGGCTACCACTTTTCCATCTTGTGTAACACTAGCTACTTCAGGGTTACTTGAATGCCAACGCAGTGTTTTAGCATCGCTCGTGTTATTTGGATTAATTGTAGCAATTAACGTTTCAAACATTGTTGCTTCAAGTGTTAACTTATCTTTATTTAAGGTTACCCCTTCAATTGGAATCGTTACGATTACTTCACAAGTTGCACTCTTGTCGTTGCTAGTTGTTACACTAATTATCGTTGTTCCACTCGTTAATGCTTTCACCTTACCATTTTCATCAACGGTTGCTACTTCAGGGTTACTGGAATGCCAACGTAGTGTTTTATCATCGCTCGTGTTATCTGGATTAATCGTAGCAATTAACGTTTCACTCATTGTTGCTTCAAGTGTCAATTTATCTTTATTTAAACTTACCCCTTCAATTGGCACATTTACACTCACCACACAAGTTGCTGACTTGTTGTTTGTTGTTGTAACGGTAATTGTCGTTGTACCACTAGTTAATGCTTTCACTTTACCATTTTCATCAACTGTTGCGACTTCTTTATTACTTGAAGTCCAAGTTAATGTTTTATCATCTGTTGTATTAGTAGGGTTAATCACTGGAATTAAAGTCTCTTCCCTTCCAGCAACAAGCGCTAACTTATCTTTATTTAACGATACACTTGTAATTGGATTCAATTCTACTGGTCTCACGACCGTAATCTTACATTCCGCTCTTTTCCCATTTGCACTGACTGCAGTAATGGTTGCATATCCTTCACTAACCGCACTAATTTCACCGTTTTGGTCAACGGTTGCAACTCTCGCATTACTCGTTCTCCAAGTTACCACTTTGGAATCAGTTGTATTGGAAGGATTAATCGTTGCACGTAGTGATTGGCTTACCCCTTCTTCTAATACCAAGGCTGTTTTATTTAATGTCACAGAGACAATTTCACTAATCACATTCACTTCACAAGTTTTGGATAGCCCATTGCTTGTTGTTGCTGTGATGGTAGCTTTCCCTGGTTGTAACGCACTAACTAATCCTGTAGAACTCACCAAAGCAACCTCTGGATTGTCTGAGTGCCAAGTAATAGTACGATCTTGTGTTGTTGTAATCGGATTGATGGTTGCACGTAATGTTTCTGCTGAATTAATTCGAATTGTCGTATTCGTTTTGTTTAATACCACTGAATTAATTGCAATTTCCGTATTGTTTACACTTACGACACATTGTGCAGATTGTCCATTCGTATTGCTTGCTGTAATAGTAGCAGTACCAGGGTTTAGTGCAGTAATGACACCATTGCCATCGACACTAGCAACACTAGGATTTGAACTATTCCATTTTAATAACGAATTATCCACAACTGTATAAGGTGCCAATAATACGGATAACTTTACATTTTCTTCTACACGCATTGATACTTTGTCTGTATTAAAGTTCATTCCACTTTCTAACAAACGATAGTCGTATCCTGTTCTCACCACATAACGGTGCGCTTCTGAGTTTTCAATTACGGAAGCAATCGCATTTGGTGAATTCGATAAAATACGACTTCCGATATTAGGATCTCCTGTTGGTGTTTTACCAATTGAGTTAGGGAAGGTAACACTGTATAGTGTCGCACAATCCGCAAATGCTGTTGCATTCACTTGTGTCACTCCATTTGGAATCACAACGCTTTCTAATTTATCACAATAACGAAACAAACTTATCGGGATCATTTTTAAATTCTTAGGTAACTTAATTGTTGCTAAATTGCTACAACTTTGAAATGCACTCGCAC
Organism: uncultured Erysipelotrichaceae bacterium; assembly: GCA_964370395.1. Taxonomy (GTDB): domain Bacteria; phylum Bacillota_I; class Bacilli_A; order Erysipelotrichales; family Erysipelotrichaceae; genus JBGUVL01. The sequence continues at coordinate 54,204 of CAYJIZ010000011.1, read as the reverse complement.
CAATTTCTGTTACACTTTCCGGTAAATGAATTGTTTTTAAACTTGTACATCCACTAAACGCATATTCTCCAATCGATACGATAGTATCTGGAATATTAATGGTTTCCAATGAACTACATCCACTGAAAGTTGCATTTCCTAGCGCTGTTACTTTACTAGGAATCGTAATTTCTTTTAATGCAACACAACCTGTAAATGCTCCATATCCAATCCCTGTAATACTCTCTGGTAAATCAATGGATTCTAATGCAATACAGTTTTGGAATGCATTTTGCCCAATTCCAACAATCGATTCAGGTAAGATTACTTCTTTTAAGGACAAACATCCTAAGAAAACTCCTGATCCAATTGATTTCACACTGTTTGGTAATTCAATACGCGATAATGATGTACAATCATTAAATGCGTTTCCTTCTATTGTTTGTAACGTAGAAGGCAATTGAATTTCTTGTAATGAACGACAGCTACCAAAAGCAATTCCTCCGATTGATTCTAATCCTTCTGGTAATGTCACTTCACTTAAGTTAATACAATCAAAGAAAACCCCATACCCTAAACTTCTAATCTTTTCTGGTATGATTGCTTTTTGCATAGAATGACATCCAGCAAAAGCATAACGCCCAATACTCGTAATCGTTGAAGGTAAGTTAATTTCTTTTAATTGTGTACATTGTGAGAATGCATAGTAGTCAATTGTTTTTAATGTGTTCGGTAACGATACTGTTTCAATACTCTTACATTCCGCAAAAGCACCATACCCTATCTTAACCACATTGAACCCATCAATTTTCTCAGGGACTACTAAATTTACTTCACTTCCATTGTAGTTAGTAATTTGAATTGAAGTTTCATCAACCATATCGTAGGCATAATCACCACTTATTTTCGCTGCTACTTCAATTGTATTATTTTGTAATGTGAATGAAATCGTTGGAATCATAAGCACAAAAACTAGTAATAGCTTTGTTATGATTTTTTTCATAAATTTCCTTTCTCTTATTGAATATTATTTTCTCTAAATTATTCATATTATGCTTCATTTCCGTAAAATAAAAATATAATTCTTCAACCAAAGCATGAAAAAATATATTTCTTTTACAGATGTAGTTATGTGTAGTATTTTGTAGTTAATTTTAGTATAAGTGATTTATATACAAATGTAAATGATAGATTGGTTGTTTTTTCCTCTTTTTTATCCTTTTTTCATTTTCTACTCATTTTCTAACAAAAGAAAAGAATAGCTGAACTATTCTTTTTTACCACTCTCTTTTTTTGTATCTTTTTTCTTTGTATCTTCTTTTTTCGTATCTTCTTTTTTTGTTCCGTTCATATCACATGAGTAATCTTGCGCCATGAACACTTTCTTAATGTTATCTACATCGTATCCATCTTTGTCTGCATTCATCATTTCTTTTTGAACTAGGTCCACTTCATATGCAGCATCATAATCTAACTCATTAAAGTCCCATGCTTCTGCATAGCCAAAACTAAAGTCCTTAATATCAATCGTTGTCGTTACTCCTTCAATCTCTGTATAAATTGAATTACGATTAACCAAATCAACTAGAATATCATTATTTCTTTCATTTTTACGTAAGTTATCATAGCTATATGAAAAATTTGCTTTTTCCGCTTCTTTCGTTTCACTATCATAATCCACTTCTACATATCCAAAGAATGTTTCTTCTTCGTACTCAGAACTCAAAATACAAACCATTGTTTTATCACCTTTTACTTTGGTACTACAACCACTCATTAATAAAACAACAGCAAGCATTGCAACAATACTTTTTTTCATCTTTATTCCCTCTCTCTATTTGCAATCAATATTATTTTCTATTACCCAATTCTCAAAGTACTCTTCGTTAACACCATCGCTTTGATTTGGTAAGTATGACACGTTTTTACCATCTACGACATAAAATACTCCTGGGGTAGAATTAAACTCTTCAAAATGACGATTCACAATTTCTCTATTCTCATTTACCGTCGTTTTTTCTTCATCTAAATAAACATTGTAGATCTCTACATTGTGATTTTCTAAATAAGTGTCTAACATTTCATGAAAACGTAAGCAATACCCACAGGTATGTGTTGAAAAAACAACCACAAAGGTATCCTTTGCTTCCAACTTCGCTTCCATCTTTGCTAGATTAATTTGTGTCACACTTCCTTTTGACGTATCTCTTTTGCATACCTTTTCTTTTGGTTGGCACGCACTTAAAGAAATAAGCATTAAAAAAGCGCACATAAAAATAGATAGCTTCTTCACTATTTTTTCATTCCTCTCTATTAAGTTTTAAATATTGTGTAGTTATTTGTATTTTTTTCTATTATACTATTGTTTCTTTCGCAAAACAATAGTAAGTTGATGACTTATTGCACTTCTAGCATCGTAATAGAAAAGCCAGTGACTTTTACACTGGCTCATTCTATCGCTTTTCGCAATTTTCAAAAAACGTTTAATCTTATTTTATTTCGTAGCTTTTTTACGCATTGCAAATGCTGCTGCAGCCAACGCCGCAATTCCAATTGCACCGATTCCAACATACAATAATGTGTTGTCTTTTGAAACTTCTTCTTTTGCCAATGGCGTTGATTTCGTTTCTACTTTTTCATTTTTTGTAGTTGTATCTTTTTTCACTTCATCCTTTTTCTCAACAGTTGTTTTGTCGTCATCTTTTGATTGTGCGATTTTTTCTTGTTGTGTTGGTGTTTCTACTCTCGCTCCAGGGTTTGGTGTTGGATTAGGTTTACCAGGATTTGGTTTTGTGTCTGGTTTTGGCTTTGGTTTGTTATCCGGTTTTGGTTTGTTGTCTGGTTTTGGATCTGGTTTCGGTTTGTCATCTGGTTTTGGTTTGTCATCCGGTTTCGGTTTTACCATTTCCAAATTAGCTACCGCATCGTTTAATTTTTTCACGATTTGATCCACATCAGCTTGTGATGTTTCTGCCATGTTTTTCATTAATTCAATTGCTTCTAGACGTGTTTCCATTAACACTTTCCATGATTCTTTTGTGTATTTTGTTTCCACTAAATCAGCATGAATTGCTAATGTATCAGCGATCAATTTAATGTTTCCACGAAGAACCAACGTTGAATCGCTTAATGCTGCTTCAATTGCAGCTTGTGCGCTGTCTACTTGTTCTTGTGTTGCTTCTGTATCAAGTAATTGTTTTGCGTTTTCATACGCTTCTTCTACTGCTTTGAAGCTTGAAGTTGTGTATTTTAATCTTACACTATCCACATCATCCATCGCTTCTTTTAACGTTTTAATCGAAACTAATTTTGCTTCTGCATTTTCAAGCAAGATAATCATAGCATTAATTTCTGCTTGTGTTGTTGCTTCGCTTACTACTTTTTTCGCTTTTTCAATTAATGCTTCGAATGTAGTAATACTACTTGCTAAACACTCACTTGTATCAACTGCTTCTAATGTTGCAATTCTTTCTTCTAATTTAGAAGCATCGATGATTACTTTATCACTATCGTATCCCATTACTTGTAATTCAACGATGTGATTTGTTGTTCCTACATTAGAACCTTGCATATAAACGCGTACATAACGAGCTGTGATTGCTTCTTCTAAGGCTATGGACTTACCAGCAGATGATTCTGCATATAATGCATCCGTTCCTTTTCCAAAACCATGCACGTTATCTTTGTCTGAGTTGAACACAACGCTACTATCTTTGAAATCAACATCGTTAGATACTGCGATTACCGTACCATTGTACGTTCTTGAATCTGCAAAGTAACGGAATAAGTTAATATCTGTGATATCGATTAATTTTTCTAAATCAACTTGTACATAAGCTGATTTTTTCACACCATCACTACCAAAGTCAGCGTACGAATTAATGTCAGTACGTCCATCCACTAAGTTTTCTAATGGTTTATCTGCATTCACATTAACACTACTTCCATCCGTGTATTTTGCTGAAACTGGTTTTTCTAATGCTTTGTTTGTTTTACGGTGCGCTTCTCCATAAAGAGCAAGATCTGCAACCGTCATAAATTTGTTTTCATTTTCTGCTTGCCAGTGGTAAGATTTCGTACCACTTAAACGAACATAACGAGCCAATACTGGGTCAAATTCAATCGCTGTTGTACCACCTTCTTTGTCAGTAGTAATCGTATCGTCTTTGATTGTTGTTCCTGTACTTACCGTTGTCCAGTTTTCGTTATCTAAACTAACTTCTACTACATAATCCAATAAGTTTCCTGTACATTTCCAGTAGTTTTGAGGACCGTTGTAGAAACGTTTTGTGTAATCAATACGATCTAATTTCGTTGTTTCTTTTAAATCAATCGTAATATTAGGATTTCCTTTTTGGATACCCGCATCTGCTTTTGCACTTGTCCAGAATGTAGTTGGGTCATTATCGAAGATGTTTGCTTTGTCTCCTTCACTTGTTCCACTTACACTAACACTCATACCAGTTGTATCCATTGGTTTTCTTGATGGATCTACTGGATTCGCTAATTCATTCACGCGGTCATATCCAAATCCTGTGTTGTACACATTCACTGCTAAACTTCCTTCAAATCCTTCACTTCCCATTAATGTTTTTGCTGCTTTCATCACATAGTAACGGTTATTTGAATCGTAACCTGAACTAGTTAATGTTCCATCAATGTAAAGTTTTAAAATACCATTGTTTTCTTTTACTGCTGTAACGACATGATCTTTGCCATCATTTACTGCTATTTTTGAAACAGCAGTAGCACCATTTAATGTAATGTATGCTTTTCCATCTGCATCGATACCCACTACATAATTTCCTTCTTGTGTTACAAGAACTTTATTATTTTGTGTTGTGTTTACTTTTGCATTCACTGTAAATGAGTTGTTTGAAGACAAGGAGCGCTCTGCTGTGGCAATGCTTTCTTGTCCACTTACGTTTTTCTTTTCTTGGTTAACAACTACATTATCTTTATAATTTTTAAAACTTACTGTTTTTGCAACCAATGCATTTCCACTTAAATCTTTAATGTCATTTGCACTTACTTCGATTGTTGCATTATCAGCCATTTCATCTGCTAATGTAATGTGGTAAGAGATACCATCTGCACTCTTCACAACATCTTGTACAATCGCACCTTTCACATTGAATTGCTCTCCTGTTACTTTTTCATCGAACTTAACAGTAATTTTTTTCGCACCATCGCTAAATGCTCTAACGATAGTTGGTGCTTTTGTATCTTTTGTTTCAGAGATACGTAATAAACGTACTTCATCTGGTTGTAATCTAAATGTATATGATTTTCCATATTCTAATGTTCCAGTATTTGGTGTTCCATCCGTTAATTTGTACGCATGTTCAAAGTAGTAATCCAAAGATTTTCCTTCTGGTACACCGATAGTACGATCAAATGTGAACGTAATGTCTCTTGGTGCGTTAGAAGGATTACGTAATGATAACACTCCATCACTTCCATCAAAACAAGAGAATCCATATGCTTCATTCGCATTTGGAAGTCCACTTCCTCCACCTAACGCTGTTGATTGGTTAGGGTGCCCACCGATCATAATTGAATTTTTCAACATGTGGTAGTTTTCTTCTGCCCATTCTAAGAATTCACCTGTTACTTCGTATTTGCCATCACTCATAATGCTATCTGAGTAATACAATTCCCAGAATGCTGTTCCACGAGTTGCTTGCATGTACAAATAGTTTTTGAATTGCTCGTCAGTCGCAGTATTTTTGTTCATTCCTGTTCCTTCTTTACCATACACAGGGTCGTGGTTATAGATGTTAGATAACGGGAATTGGAATTCATGTTTTTTAATAAAGTCATAGTAACAAGCATCACGGTATGTTAATTGGCGATCCATTTTTGAAGTACTAGGACCAGCATCTGCTTGGTCAGCTGTACATTGAATCCATACACTGTTTGCCCATTGTAAGAACCAAGGACTAGGGTTAACATAACAAGTTAATGATAACCATAATTTATCTAATCCTAACTCGTCTTCGCTTTGTCTAACTGCTTCAAATAAATCAATCCACCCTTCCCATAAATCAGAAACGTGGTACATATTTTCATATCCACCAGTCATATGACGATTGGATACGCTGTAGCTAGGTACACCATCGCTTGCAGGGAAGTTTCCATGTTGTGCACGATCTGCAAATCCATCCCATTTCCAATAGTTTACTTGGTACTTTTGTTGCCACTCAACAAACATATTTGTTAAGTTTTTAATATAAGTACGGTCAGCTACGTCAATAGAACCTCCCGCTTTACTACCTTTTCCTGATTTTGTTAAGATGTTAGCTAAACTTCCATAAAAGTTATATCCACCTCTTGGACCAACCCATACACCGAAGTTACTTCCAAAGTTTTGTACTAATTCACTGGATGGTGTCAATCCTTCAGGGAACTTCGAGTTAAACTCCCAAAATCCTGTTTGGTTCAAAGTTGTACCTGAACGGTTTGCATCTACGATACCAGTATCGTTATAGTTAATCCATCCATCATCTACAACATAAGAATCCAATGGACGTGTTTCTACTTTATTCAATTCGCGATCCACTTCAATAAATGAATTCAAAATGTTTTCATCACTAATCAACATCATATTATCAAACCATGAGTTGTATTGTGTTCTAAATTCAGAAGGTGTGGCAATAGAACGAATGTACTCAAAGAAATCAGCCTTGATTACTTCGTTTTCTGTACTTCTTGCTGCTCCCGCCACTGTTTGCCATGTTACGTATTTCGCAACATCACTATCACTTGTTAATTGGTTGTCTAATCCCATACGTTCAAATGATTTTCCTGTGTAGTAACGCATGTATGCAGTATTATCAGCAATTTGCGTATCTGTTACAGGGAATTCGCATCCAAAGAACATTCCTTGAATGTATACTGGTTGTCCTAAGTTTGCTTTGAATTGGCTCATTTCTACAATTCCACCAGCATTTGTAGGTACTGTCCAAGTTGCATCACTTGCATTTACTTTTAATGATTCTAAATCAATATAGTCAATGACAGCATCTGCTTTTTGTTCGTTTGGTACACTAATTTCTAAATACTTACGCATGAAGTGATCATTTGTGTACATCACGATAACTTCATTAATTGTATATGTCACTCCTTTGAAAGTGAATGGTTCATAAGCAAAGGTAACTTTCTTACCTGTTTTTGCAACTTCGTTAATGGTTGCAGTTGTATCTTCTACCTTCACTCCATTTTCTTTTAATGTTAATTCACTTGCTACAAACTCTCGTTCGTCTTTTGGAAGGTCAACTTTTTCAGCATGTAAGTTGAATTCTGCACCACCTGCAAATTTAGCTCCATTTTTTGCTGATAGTGCAACAAATTTCACTTGGTTTGCTGTTGCTTCTTCGTTTAAGTTAACATAAATAGGATTTATTCCATTGTAGTTAAACTTACCTTCTGCTGCTTTTACCCATTGTGGATCATCTGCTTCAAGAGCTGTTTCACTATTTGCGACATACAATTCAAATTGAGAAATGTTTCCATTTGTATCTTCTCCTTGTCTTCTAGGAGTATAAGAGAACGATTTAAACTTTTCTACTTTGTTTAAGTTAATTAAGACGTGGTATGGATATGCTTCTGGACCAGTACCTCCACCATAATTCGTATGCCAAATAGAATCGATGTTTCCATCTAATAAGTTAGATGCAGGACCATCAGAAGGCCCACTCGCATTTTGGTAACTATTTCCTACAGCACTCCATCCAGTTCGATCTAGTGCTGGTGCACTAACTGGAGGCGTTTCTGTTCTTGTTGTTCTTATTTTAAACTCTTCACTTCCCACAGCTGGTGTGAATACCGTATCACCACTTGTACGTTTGTTTGTGATACTTTCGGTTTTTAATTTATTATCAGTATAATCAAAAACACGAGTCATGTATTCATTACCAATGGAAAGTTTATTATTGTTTGTTGTAACGATAATATTGTTTTCTGCTGCTTCCACATTTTGCAACCCTACCTGTTGCGGAAACAATGTAAGCATCAACGCAATTGTCATCAAAGATACACATATCTTTTTCATTGTATTTCTCCTCTCTAAAAAAGATGTATGCTCACTCTTACGTCACGTCATCCTCCTTTCTTATTTAATTTTCACTATTTTATGTAAGCGTTATCATACGAACATACTATATTTTATTTTATGATATCTGTATTTATATTTTTAAGTAGCTGTTTTGTACTTTTTAACACCAAATTTAGCGATTAAATTATATAACCACAATTCCCATTGTTGACTTTTTTCCTCTTTTTAGCTGTATTTTTGTAAAATCACTAAAACTTCCTTTATTTTTCGCATCATATGTAATGATAGCTAAAAACAAAAGAAGCTTTATAAAAGCTACCAATTTTCAAATCTGAATCCTGTTTAGTTATATAATTTATTGTTAATCTTAAAAATAATAAACAAGAATTATACAATTTATGTATATTTTATACCTATTAGCGCAATATATAAGTATTTTGAATAGTAATCATCTTTTTTGCGATCATATTCAAATACACAAAAAAAGAGGTTAATTTATATTAACCTCTCAATATCAAGTTTAAATTAGTTTCCTTTGTATGTGTTTCTTAAAATTTCTTCCATATCAGCAACTAATGGTAATCTTGGGTTAGCTGGAGAACATTGGTCTTCGTATGCTAACATAGCGATTTCTTTAATTGAATCGTTCCAAGCTTTTTCATCAATTCCTTGGTCAGCGAAATTCATTTTAATTCCACATTCTTTTGCTAATTCATCACAAGCTTTAGCGTAGCATTCTACACCTTCTTCAACTGTTTTGAATTTGTATCCTAACATTTTAGCACATTCTGCATACAATTGGTCAGCTCTGTAGTAGTTGTATTTTGGCCAAGTAGCAGTTTTGTTAGGTTTTGTACCATTGTAACGAATTACGTGTGGTAAGAAGATAGCGTTAGCACGTCCATGAGGTACGTGGTGAACAGCTCCTACTTTATGTGCTAATGAGTGGTTCATTCCTAAGAATGCGTTGGCGAATGCCATACCAGCCATTGCAGATGCGTTGTGCATTTTTTCTCTCGCAACTGGATCGTTTTTACCGTCTTTTACAGCTCTTGGTAAGAATTCGAATACCATTTTAATTGCTTGGAATGCCATACCATCAGTGTAATCACTTGCTAAAGTCGCAACTAATGCTTCTGTTGCATGTGTTAACACGTCCATACCTGTATCTGCGGTAATAGAAGCAGGTAAGTTCATTGTGAATGATGGGTCAATAATAGCTACACTTGGAGTTAATGAGTAATCAGCAAGTGGGTATTTTTTGTTGTTTGCTTTATCAGAGATTACCGCGAAAGGAGTTACTTCTGATCCTGTTCCTGAAGTTGTAGGAATACAAACTAATTGTGCTTTTTTACCTAATTCTGGGTAACGGAATGCACGTTTTCTAATATCCATGAATTTTTGTTTTAAGTCATTGAAGTCTACATCTGGGTATTCGTAGAATAACCACATACCTTTAGCAGCATCCATACTAGATCCTCCACCTAATGCAATAATTACATCTGGTGCGAATGAACGCATAACTTCAACACCTCTTTGTACTGTTGTAATATCTGGATCTGGTTCAACATCACAGAATAATTGGTATTGTACTTTGTTTCTTCTTAATCCTAATTGTTTTGTTACTTTATCAACAAAACCTAAGTCTACCATTGATCTATCTGTAACGATAAATACACGGTTCATTTCTCTCATTTGTGTTAAGTATTCAATTGAATCTCTCTCGAAGTAGATTTTTGAAGGAATTTTAAACCATTGCATATTGTTTTTACGTCTCCCTACTTTTTTGATGTTAATCAAGTTAACAGCACTTACGTTGTTACCAACTGAGTTTCTTCCATAAGAACCACATCCTAGTGTTAATGATGGTAAGAATGAGTTATAAACATTACCAATTCCTCCAAATGTTGAAGGAGAGTTCCAGATTACACGGATTGCTTTTACGCGTTTACCAAATTCAATTGATAATTCTTCGCTAGAAGTATGGATTGCAGCCGAGTGACCTAAACCAACGAATTCTACCATTTCTTCTGCTTTTTTCATTCCGTCTTCTGTATTTTCAGCTTTGATGATTGCTAATACTGGAGATAATTTTTCTTTTGTTAAAGGTTCTTTTTCTCCAACTTCTTTACATTCAACACAGATAATGTTAGTTCTTTCAGGTACTTTGAATCCTGCTTGTTCAGCAATCCAAGTAGCTGGTTTACCAACACAGTCAGGGTTTACTGTTGGACGACCTTCGAACATGAATTTTTCTAACATCGCTTTTTCTTTTGCGTTTGCAAAGTAAGCGTGGTATCCTTTCATTTCTTCAACCATTTCAACATATACTTCTTTATCAATAATCGCTGCTTGTTCTGATGCACAGATCATACCGTTATCGAATGCTTTTGACATAATGATATCGTGAGCCGCTTGTTTGATGTTAGCTGTTTTTTCTACGTATGCAGGAACGTTTCCAGCTCCTACTCCTAATGCTGGTTTACCACATGAGTAAGCAGCACGTACCATTGCATTACCACCAGTTGCAAGAATTGTTGAAATTCCATCGTGGTTCATTAATGCAGCAGTTCCTTCCATTGAAGGTTTCACAATCCATTGAATACAGTTTTTTGGTGCTCCTGCTGCTACAGCTGCATCATATACAACTTTTGCTGCTTGGATAGAACAGTTTACTGCACTTGGGTGGAATGAGAAAATAATTGGGTTTCTCGTCTTTAAACAAATTAATGATTTAAAGATTGCTGTTGATGTTGGGTTTGTTGTTGGAACGATTCCACAAACAACTCCAACTGGATCAGCGATTTCTACGATTCCAGCTTCGTCATCTTGGCTGATAACTCCACATGTTTTCGTGTGACGCATGTTGTTTACAACGTGTTCACAAGCAAATAAGTTTTTAGTCGCTTTGTCTTCAAATACTCCACGTCCAGTTTCACTAATTGCTGCTTCTGCTAATACACCATGTTGGTCTAATGCAGCAACACTTGCTTTTGCTACAATGTAGTCTACTTGTTCTTGGTCTAGTTTTCTAAATTCTTCTAATGCTACTAAACCTTGTTCAACAAGTTTGTTTACTTCAGCAACTGCTGGAGTAATTTCAGTCTTTACTTCTTTCGCTTCTACTTTTGCCATAAGTCCTCCTAATTTAAACTTGTGAAATGTTTCACATGTCTTACAAGTGAAATTTTACCATAGTCATTATCTTGTTGCAAGCATTTTGTGAAATTATTTACAAGTTGTTAACAACTCCTTCTTTTTTTGCTTTTTCGCATGTATTTTCTACCTCTTTTTCGAACCATAATAAAAGAGAAACCTAGGTCCAGGTTTCTCTTTTATTTTACGATAATTTGAATTGTTAATTACGATTTCATCATTACACCTGCATCAGTAGTTAATGTATTTTGTTAAATGAAATGTGCAATCAGCGATGCATCAATAATGAAATCTAGTAGTTTGCCATAGAAAGATAATTCAAACGTTCGTTTTGTTACTAAAGCGTACCCTACCCTTTAGTATGTATTGGAATCCCGTTTTATTCCTATATTTCTCTTACTCTAAGTTTTCTCTAAAATTTGATTGCTACATTCTTTCCTTTAAACTGATGAGCATTTAAAGGATTTATCTAAATTTCTTTATTGAAATTGAGATACAACACGAAAATGAATCTGTTCTCCTCTTTTATTCAAACCTCACACGTCTATGAAAATGGTTCTCCTGATCGGTTCACCCTTTTTCTATTCGTTGCTAGGTTGTTTTTTTTGTGATCATGGACAAGCGTGAAACCGCTTTCCCTTGTCAATCTCATTATAGTACAAAACACCCTTTTTATACTTTACATTTTTGTGTAATCATTTTATCTTTTTTAGTTATACTTTATAAAGAAGTTGCTCTTTTTTACAAATCGCAATTACCCTAACCAAACAAAAAGCAGATGATTTTCATCATCTGCCTGTTGATTATTGTTGTTCGCTTAAGCTGACAAGTTTGCTCCAACGTTTTTGTGCATCGATTTTTGTTTTCTCAAACAATTCGTATGCTGTTTCCCCTTTAATTTTTGGTAATTGAGAATAACGAGTTTCATTTAAGATAAAGTCTTGGAATTTATCAAAGTTTGGCTCTTTGTTATCAATTGTTAAAGGTTTTTCATTTCTTGGGTCATAACGGTATAAGTTAATGTATCCACATTCCACAGCTGCTGCTTGTGTTCTTTGGTGGTTTGATAACCCTCCTTTAATTCCGTGTTCCACACATGGTGAGTACGCGATAATTAATGATGGTCCATCATAACTTTCCGCTTCTTTAAACGCTTTGATCGTTTGTACTTTATTTGCACCCATTGCGATACTAGCAACGTATACATGACCATAAGCCATTGCAATTTGTCCTAAGTCTTTTTTCGCTGTTGGTTTTCCACCAGCTGCAAACTTAGCGATACTTGCTGCTTGTGATGCTTTTGAAGATTGTCCTCCAGTATTAGAGTAAACTTCTGTATCCAATACTAAGATGTTAACGTTTAAGTCATTTGCTAAGACGTGGTCAAGTCCACCGTATCCGATATCGAATGCCCAACCATCTCCACCGATGATCCAAATTGATTTGCTTACTAAATCTCTTTCGTATTTTAGTAATTCTTTTACTTTTTCATTGCTGCTTGCTTTCACACCAGCAACGATAGCATCTCTCACTTCTCTTTGTGCTTCTCTGTTTCCAGCAGCATCAATGTATTTCGTGAACGCTTCTTTTAAATCTGCTTCTACATCATTAAGGTTTTCTTCCATGATATCTAAGATAGCAGCTTCTTTAAATGTTTGTGCTAATGCCATACCATATCCATATTCTGCATTATCTTCAAACAATGAGTTAGCCCAAGCAACTCCTTCTCCATTTTCATCATTTACAAATGGTGAAGATGGTGTTGAACTTGAATAGATCATAGAACATCCAGTTGCATTGGCAACCATCATGTCTTTTCCATATAATTGTGAAATTAATTTATAGTATGGAGTTTCCCCACAACCTGGACATGCTCCACTTACTTCGAAGTAAGGAGTCATAAATTGTGATTCTTTAATTGCATTTGCAGCATGGAATCCTAATTTAGGTTCTGTTTCTTTGTATAAGTAATCAGCCAATGGCGCTTCGTCTAATTTCGTTTTGATGTCTGCCATAAACAATGCTTTATTACCACCTTTACCTGGACATTCCACAACACATAGTCCACAACCTACACAGTTGTCTGGTGATACTTGAATACGGTATTGGAAGTCTTCACAACCTTTACCCATCGCTTGAATTGTTTCAAATGACATTGGTGCATCTGCTACTTCTTGTTGTGTCAACATAAATGGACGGATTGTACCATGAGGACAAACATAAGAACAGAATCCACATTGGATACAGTTTTCAGGAATCCAATCTGGTACTTCTACAGCAATGGTACGTTTTTCTTTAAATGATACATTGTTACGTAATGATCCATCCAATAAGTCATACTTAGTGAATGCACTAACTGGCATATCATTTCCTTCTAAACGGTTAATTACTGCAACATGTTGGTCAAAGTAGTCATCCCCAGTTTCCGATTTAATTGGGTTGAATGCTAATTCTGCCCATGATGGATCCACTGCAACTTCTACTAATCCTTCTTTACCAGCATCAATTGCTTTGTAGTTCAATTGAACGATTTCATCACCTTTTTTACCATATGATTTTTTCGCTGCTGTTTTCATTAATTCAAGTGCTTGCGTAAATGGCATAATTTGTTCATTTAATGCAAAGAATGCACTTTGAAGAATTGTATTTGTTCTTCTACCCATACCGATTTCTGTTGCAATCTTAGTTGCATCGATAATGTAGAATTTTGCATGTTTCTTCGCTAACTGTACTTTCATACGGTTTGGCATTTGGTTAATAATTTCTTCTTTTGAGAATGTTGTATTAAGAAGGAATGTTCCCCCTTCTTTCAAGTTTCTCAATAAGTCATACTTGAACATGTAAGCATCCAATGAACAAGAAATGAAGTCTGCACGGTTAACATAGTAAGTCGAACGGATTGGTGATTTTCCAAAACGTAAGTTACTACGTGTTACCCCACCTGCTTTTTTAGAGTCATACGCAAAGTAAGCTTGTACGTATTGGTCTGTGTTATCCCCGATAATTTTAATCGAGTTTTTGTTTGCAGATACCGTACCATCTGAACCTAATCCCCAGAATAGACAAGATGTGTAATCAGAATCAACATGGAAATCAACATCTTCACTTAATGATAAGTTTGTTACATCATCCACGATACCGATTGTGAATTCATCTTTTGGTTCTGCTTTTTTCAATTCGTCATAAACGGCTTTGATTTGTTGTGGAGTCGTATCTTTTGATCCCATTCCATAACGTCCACCGATAATTTCGATTCCAGTTCCTTTTAATGCATGCAATACATCTAAGTAAAGAGGTTCTCTTGCACCCATTTCTTTGGTACGATCAAGTACCGCAATGCGTTTTACACTCTTAGGTAAAACAGCTGTTAAATATTTAGTTGAGAAAGGACGGTATAAGTGAACTTTAATCATCCCGATTTTTTCTCCACGTTTTAATAATGTATCAATTGTTTCTTTCATACATTCTGTAACAGAACCCATCGCTACGATAATGTTTTCTGCTTCCGGATCACCATAGTAAGTAAATGGTGCATATTCTCTACCTGTATGTTTAGACAATGCTTTCATGTAATCCGCAACAATATCAGGAATTTTATTATAGTGTTCGTTTTGTGCTTCTCTACCTTGGAAGAAAATATCGTCATTTTCTGCCCCACCACGAGTAATTGGGTTCGTGTGTGGATTTAATGCCGCTGCACGGAAACGTTCTAATGCTTCGTCATCTAATTGTTCTTTTAAGAATTCGTAATCCAATACTTCTACTTTTTGAACTTCATGAGAAGTTCTAAATCCATCAAAGAAATGAAGAAAAGGCACACTACCTTTAATGGCAGCCAAGTGAGCAACCCCACCTAAATCCATCGCTTCTTGTACAGAGTGACTTGATAACATACAAGCACCTGTTTGACGACAAGCGTAAACATCTTCATGATCTCCAAAAATGTTCAATGCTCTTGAAGCCAATGCACGAGCAGCCACATGGATTACTCCTGGTAATAATTCTCCACTCATTTTATAAATATTTGGAATCATTAAAAGTAGCCCTTGTGAAGCAGTGAAAGTAGTTGCTAATGTTCCACCTTGTAGTGCTCCATGCACTGCACCAGCAGCCCCACCTTCTGATTGCATTTCACTTACTTTTACTTTTTGTCCAAATACATTTTTACGACCTTGTGTCGACCATGCATCAACGTTTTCTGCCATTGGTGACGATGGTGTAATAGGATAAATTCCAGCAATTTCTGTTAGCGCATAAGCACTATGAGCAGCTGCTGTATTTCCATCCATAGACATGAATTTCTTTTCCATCAAGAAAAACCTCCTTTATTCAATATATCCTTTTTTATTATAGACTTATTTCACATAGAAAGAAAGAGTTTTAAGGAAATAATCGTTTTAATTTTCACAATCCTAACGTGATAAAAACACGTCGAAAACAAAGGCTATGCCTTTGCCACAACGTGTTTCATGAAACCGATTACTTTTTTATGATTACTTAGCTGGTTCCCATTTGCAACGAACAGGTGAAACAATCGCTCCCTCTTTCTTTAACGCTGCCATCGCTTTGTCTACTTCTTTGCGATCTAAGCCAGAAATTTCTGCGACTTTCCCAGCATTTACTGGTTCGTTTGCTTCTTTCATTGCTGCTAATACTTTCTCTTTTGCTTCCATTTTCAATCCTCCTGTCTACAATGCTCACATTATACCATTGAATACCATTGCTTTCTAATTTTATGCTCAAAAAAAAGACATGCGAATGCATGCCTTACGCTAACTTCTCTAACAACAAAACAATCACTCCACCAATTAATAAAGCAAGTGCACAAGAAGCAATCAATCCAAAGTCATAAACGACATTAAATGGAATTAAAACAATACTACTTGCCACAACAAGCCCCAAGATTACATTCATGGTTCCTTGGTGGTATTTCTCTAAGCAATACCCCGTAATTTTAGAACTCAACACAATTCCTAATAAGATTCCAATTCCCATAAAAAACAAAGGAATTAAAACATCCAATTGAAATGAAGTAACATTGGCTAACAGTGACTTAAACAAATAATACTTACCAATAATCAACAAGATCATCGATCCACTCACCCCTGGCACAAACATAGCACCACCAGCAATCATACCGATCAATACCATCATCACCAAATAACCAATTGAGATTGCTGGAAACTGTGTTAACACGGTTTCCGCTTTTTCCGGTGTGAAATAACTAATACCAAAAATAACAGCACACCCGATTAAAAACGGTAATAATTTGAACTTATCCTTTTTCATTTCTGTTTTTACTAATGTAGGAATCGAGAAAGCTACCATCCCAACAAAACAAAATAGTGTTTGCGTTGGGTAATCACTAAATAAAAATTCTAGCAATTTCGCAAATACAACCAATCCAACACCAGCACCAACTAGCAATACAAATAAAAATAAAATATCGTCTTTTCGATTCGGGTTTTTTACTTTAAACACACCACTGATTGAACTCATTACACGATTGAATAAGCCCAATACAACCATCATTGTTCCCCCACTTACACCAGGAATAATGTTGGCTAACCCAACGGCGATACCACCTATCAAAACTTTAATCATAGTTATCCTCCAAATATTCAATACCATTATAGTATAAGCCAATTACTATCGCTTCTCAACCTTTATTTTTGGCAATCTTTCTTTTAAAATTTTCCATTCGTAATGCTCTTGTCGTTTTTCTTTTTTATGATATTATTATTAAGATTTTAATACATTTTTAAAACACGAAAGGACGAATATGAAAGACAAGGAATTATATGCTTACTTAGGAAAATGTATTCAAAAATATCGACATCCTTATTTTAGCCAAAGCGAATTAAGCGCAAATATATGCACTCGTTATACACTGAGCAAACTAGAAAGTGGAACCCTCGCTCCCAACGAACATATTGTAAGAGCACTCCTTAAAAAATTAGGGATGCATTATGCCAATGTCGTTGACGCTTATATTATGCAATCACATTTAAAATATGTGATGGAAATTATTGAATACCAACGAACACCGCAATTAGAATCGATTTTAAAAACGATTCACGCTCTTTTAAAACGAAATAAAAACAATATCTTATTTATTGATTATATGCTTTTGTATCGCTTCTTGCATACCCACTATGTCGATAAAAAACCCATTCATCTAGGAAAATATGATTTTAACTCTTTATCTTACCTTAGTGATGCACACTATAGTATTTTAATTCATACGTATTGTGAGAATTTAATTCAATACCAATCCTTGAAACAATTTCAACATTTTTACCAAAGCCTACAAAAACAAGAGGGTTCTATCCTTCTTGATTTTTTTAAAATGTTATTTTTGCACTTGCAAAATAACAGCAAAGAAACCATTGCGCTTTACTATAAAAATAAAGAAACACTTCAAAAAGATCGCAAAACAAGACAGTTAATCCGTTATGGTAGTATCGTTTGTCTTCAGCAATTAAATCGTAATGTTGATAAAGCGGAGAAAAATATTCGTACGATACTTCGATACACTCCAAAATGCGATTTTAAAAATCAGTATTTTTATTTTCTTATTTTTGTGATTACTTGTATTTATATTAATAAGAACAATTTTCACAAAGCGTATGTAACTTTATACAACTACACAATTAAGAATAGTAATCTAATGCATCACGCATTGCCTTATTTGTTGTTTTTGTCGTACCAATGCAATGAAGACTTTGATCCTACATCGTATTACTTTGATGATATCCTAGTTGATGCATGTGTTCGTTACCACCAGTTTCGAAGCAATAAAAACACCGGTTGTTCGCATATCACCTTTTTGAGTAAACACGTATTAGAGGTGTTGCAAAACTATCCTTATAACGAATGCTTGCTGCATTTAATCACACTTGAAAAAGACAGCCAATATGCACGTAGAACATGTAATAAAACAGCACAACGTTTCCAAGAGAAACTACAAAAGTTAAAGCACTGAACACAAAACAAAAAACGCACGCCAAGCATGCGTTTTTTTGTGTTTGTGTATTAATCGTCTTGTTTTTTACGTTTGTATACCACAACAAATACACCACCTACAAGCACAAGTCCCACAATCATTAACCAAGGGAAAGTATTGTTAGATGTATTTTCTGAGTAACTCATCGTATAGACTGAGAACGATTGTGTTTCTACTGTAACAGTATCATTTTCTTCGTCCTTATCCGATAATACGTCGACTTTGCTATCATGTAAATGCAACATAAAGAATTGTGCATCTAATGATTGTAAGTCTTTTGGAATTTGGAAGATAATTTCAATAGTATCATGAAGTTTTTCAACAACACTCCATTTATCATTTTCTTTTACCTCAATATTCACATCAAACATTTTAACAATTTCTAATTCTTTTTCTTTTGCTTTTGCGTCTATCAATCCATAATCATTCACTTCTTTTTGTGTTTTTTCATTCATCGATAAACGAATTTCAATACGATTGCCTTCCGCCACTTTTTGTAGTTGTTTTGGACTTAGTACTGCGTTCACAAATCGTTCAAGATCTTTCACGTTTACTTTTGTATCAACATCTACTTTAAGTGACCCTTTTCCAATTTTAATTTCACTTTTTCCATCCACTGGTGGGTTAATTGTAGATGGTAGCGTTAATTTACCTTCCGATAATGTTCCTTCAACAGGAATGATTGGTGTCTCTTGCTTAATTACAGGAAGAGTGTAATCACTATCGGTCGTTTTGTTGTTTGGTATTGGGTTAGGAATTGGATTAGGTGTCGGTTTTGGTGTTGGTGTTGGAATTGGAGGTAACGGTGGCAATGGTGGTATGATTCTCACCCAATGTGCCACATAATGACGATCTCCTATATTTCCTGCTTTCACTTCCACTGTTTTAATTGGTGTTGTTTGTCCAGTATATGTCCAACCAGCAAATTCATACCCTTCTCTTTTTGGTGCATTTAATGAAAATGCATCCTCAATCGTATAGAAACTAATGTTTTGTGCACTTCCACCTGCCAAATCATATGTCACTTTGTACGTATTTGCTTGCCAATTAGCGACAAACTTTTGCTCTCCAACACTACCTATTTCAATTACTACACTCAATTGAGGAGTGGTAATATCATTTGATGTCCAACCTGTAAATGTGTAACCTTTTCGTGTTGGTTGGTTAAGTGTAACTTCGTCTTCAACCGTATATGACGTTGGATTATTCACACTACCTCCAGCTAAGTCGTAACGTAACTGATAATTGATTACCTTCCAATGTGCATAATATGTCATATCTTGGTTACCTAGTTTAGTAGTAGCACTAACTTTAAATCCACCAATCGCTTGTGTGTACCAACCATCAAATAAATATCCTGTTCTACTTGAAGATGGCAATGTACCTATTTCATCATCAAATTTCACATTTCTACGTGCAGCATCATCACCACCGTTTCCATCAAAACATACATTATAAGAATTGACTTCCCACTTAGCATACAATGTCATATTTTTAACCACATTGCTCTTATCGAAATCCCATGCATGTTGTAATTGTGTATCTTCGTACCAACCAATAAATGTATGTCCATTTTTTGTTGGTGCTGTAGGCATTGCAATTGTTGTGTCATTTAATGCATACATATCATCAACAATTGAACCGCCATTACTATCAAATTGAACTGTATAATCACTAGTTTTCCATTTTGCTGTAAACGTCTTATTACCGATGCTTCCTTTCGCAATTTCCATCTGTTTAATTGGCTCCATCGAAGTATTGTACGTCCAACCAGTGAATACATATTCTTTACGTGTTGGTTCTCTTAACACAATATTGTCTTCAATCGTATAAGAGGTTGGATTTGTTGCTGGATTAATCCCTTCTTCCATCACATATGCAATGCTATAGGTAATTGCCACCCATTTCGCTTGAAGTTTTAAATTTGTCTTAACAAGTGTGGTACTTTGTACCTGCCTACCTTCTTCATCAAACCAACCAGCAAAATGGTACCCTTTTCTTTGTGGGGCAGGCAGTATTCCAACTGCATCATTATAAGACACGAAACTAGAAGCGAATGTTTCATTGTTTTGTGCATCAAAACTCACTTGGTATTTTTCTTTTTCCCATTGAGCAGTAAATGTAGTTTCTTTTTGTGAAATACAATCACTCGTGAAATCCCACATTTCATTAGGTTTTGAAGTCGCTTTCCATCCTAAGAAACGATATCCTTCTTTAACTGGTGCTTCTATACTAGGAACAAGACTGTTTGTTTTTACCCAAATTGGTGCAATTGCACTTCCTCCAGCGCTATCAAATGTAATTTTCGCATCCGCATCATCCCAATTTGCAATAAACGTTTTGTTTCCAACACTTCCTTTATTTAAAGAAACTACCATCGTTGGTGAATCTTGACCTTCAAAAGTCCATCCCACAAACATGTAATTCTCTTTGCTTGGAATTTCTAATGTGAATGTTTCATCCTCAATAGTATAAGACATTGGATTTGCCACATTATTCATTCCACCATCTAATTTATAAATGATGTTGTATTGTTTTGCTTTCCAGTGTGCAAAATAAGTTACTTGTCCATTTACTAACGTTTCACTACTTATTTTTGTGCCACCTTCTTTTTTAGTAAACCAACCTAAGAAGTCATATCCTTCTTTCGTCGTTGTTGGAAGCGTATTAAGTTTGCTTCCATACGCTTTGCTCATCGTTGCTACTCTGCTTCCTCCATTGGCATCGAAATTAATGTCAAATTGTTGTGTACTCCATTTCGCATACAACGTAATATCTTGGTTTACTTGGCTACTAGTGATATTCCAAGGTTTACTAAATCCAGCATCACTGTACCATCCTTCAAAGGTATATCCTTCTTTTTTCGGTTCTGCAAGTGTAGCTAGCGTATCTCCCGCTTTCACATATACATCATTCATAATCGTTCCACCATTGGTGTTTAGTTTTACTACATAGTCACACGCTTGCCAATTTGCAACATATGATTTGTTCCCTGTACTAGGACTGGTCACACTTACATCAAAGGTAGGAGTATCTTGCCCTTCGTATGTCCAACCAGTAAATGCATAGTTTTTCTTTGTTGGCATATGCAATGTGAAATCATCTTCAATCGTATATGTTTTAGGATTACTTACTGCATTGATTCCACCATTTAACACATAATCAATTGCATACACTTCTTTTTCCCATTGTGCAAAATAGGAAACGGTACAAGTTACAGATTCCTGTTCATTAATTTGAACACCGCCTGTTTGGTGTGTAAACCATCCTTTGAATACATATCCGGTTTTTGTCACAGTTGGTAATTTCCCAACACTACTTTGGTATGATCTCATAACACTAGTTGCAATTTCGCCATTTTGTCCATCAAAAATCACATCGAATCGTTGTATTGACCATCCTGCATAAAGTGTTTTATCCTCATTTATTGGTGTAGCAAAATTCCATTTTTGCGTAGTTTGCGCATCACTATACCAACCAGTAAAGTCATATCCAACTCTTATTGGATCACTTGGTTTTTCAATCACTGTATTTGTTTTTAACCACACATCACTTACTTCATTCCCACCTTGTGAGTTGAAGCTTACCTTAATGCTCGCATCTTCCCACACTGCTGTGAATTTTTTATCTCCTATACTTCCTTTTTGAATACTTACATCTAGTATTGGTGTATTTTGTCCATCGTAAGTCCATCCCTTGAATATCTTTTGTGGTTTGCTAGGACTTCTTAATGTGATCGTTTCATCTTCCACAGTGTAACTCAATGGGTTACGCTCATCATTTTTCCCTTCCATACCTAGAATGTATTCGATTTTATATGGAATGCACTCCCATTGCGCATAGTAAGTTGCATCTTGTTGAATCAACGTGGTTTCGTACAATTTTGTACCTCCCACCATATCACTATACCAACCTAAGAATTGATATCCTTCTTTTGTTGGTGAAGATAATGTTCCAATTACCTTACCGAATGGTGTAATGATTTGACTCACATTGCTACCGCCTTGCGAATCGAAAGTGATTGTCATATCTTGAACTTTCCATTTTGCGTATAACTTCAGATTACTGTTAACTTTATCTTGATCAAAATCCCAAGGTATAGTAGTTGCAGCATCTTTGTACCAACCATCAAAGGTATATCCAACTCTCATTGGTGCTTCTATCGCATTCACTAATTCACCAGTTGCAATCCAAATTGCATTTATGTTTGTTCCACCTTGTGCATCAAAAGTGACTTGCCATTCTGCCTGTTTCCAATGAGCAGTAAATATTTTATCACCTTCGCTACCTTGGTCAATTACCACATCTTTTTGTGGAGTGCTCATTCCTTTGTATGTCCAACCAGTAAACATGTGTTTTTCTTTACGAGGAGCAAGCAACGTAATCTTGTCGTCAGCAGTATAAGTAGTTGGGTTGTTGCTATTATTTGTTCCACCTTCTAATTCGTATTTAATACTAAATTCAATGACTTTCCAATTAGCAGTGAATTTCTTATCCCCAAAACTTCCTGATGGAATCGTAACTTCTTTTATTGGTTCTTCTTGTCCTTCAAATGTCCATCCCATGAAAGTCGAACCTTTCTTAGTTGGTTCATTTAATGTAATTTCTCCAGACTCATAATTATACGTATCTGGATTCCCTGTATTAATCCCATCTTTAAGATCATACTGAATTTGATAGTCAATGACGTTCCATTGTGCAAAGTACTCAGCATCGCTATCATCAACTTTCGTATTTTCACTTATCGATTCTCCATCAACCGCTTTTGTATACCATCCCTTAAGGTGGTATCCATCGCGTTGACTAACAGGTAGAACACCCAGTTCATCACCATAATCAATTGTTTTAACAACTGTGTTTCCACCATTTCCATTAAATGTTATTTTATACTTATTAACTTGCCATTTTGCATAAAGTGTTAAATCACTATCACTTACTCGATCTGTTACAAAATTCCAAGCTTTCCCATATTGCGCATCTGAATACCATCCAATAAATGTATGACCTTTTTTAGTTAGTGACTCAGGTTCTGAAACCAAAGAGTCGTACTCAAGCTTAATCAATTTGTCTCCACTTCCATCATTTGCCACAAATTTCACATCATAAGAGTTAATCTTCCAATTCGCTGTGAATTCTTTGTCTCCATTGCTATACGTAGGAATTTCAACATTTTTATTAGGATTTGTTTCACTACCAAACGTCCAACCAGTGAATTCATATCCTTTTTTTATTGGTTCAATTAGCTTAACATTATCTATTTCACTATATTGCGTAGGGTTTTGTGTACTTTCATAATATGCATTTTCCATTCCGTAATAGTATATTGCGTATAAAGTTTTTTCCCATGGTTTAGTTGGACTGCTTACAATCTCGTTTCCACTTCGATAATCTTTCGTCTCGGCAATTCTAGCATGTAAATAATACTTTATACCGTTTGTTAATTCAGTAAACTTATGTGTCTCAGAATCAACAGTTGTTAGTTTTTGCCAATCGCTTTCATCCGTAATTGCATCAGCACTTTTTGAAAGTACGTATTCGTAATCTTTTGAAACAGTTGCACTTAGTGCTGTTTCTTCATATGTCACCATTTGTAACATTGGTGCTGTTGGTGAAGCTGGATTTTCAGGTTTTTCAACCATACGACTCGCTTTTTGAATTTCACCACCGTAATGTTTAGCATCACTTTTCTCTTTGAATACAATAATTATATTTGCTCCAATATCTTCACTACTACAAGTATATTTCATAGAAGCAACTTGCCCAATTGTACTTTGTTCTAATACCCCACTTACGGCTTGACCATCACTTCGTCTAACTTCAAACTCTCCATCAACAACTCCAAGACCTGTGTATGTTGCTTCTATCACTGATCCACTTTCTAGTATTGATTCATCTTTCAAAATAAGAGAATTATCATCAAACAGTTTAAAACCTGTTGTTACTAAAATAGAATCACTCGCTACACTTTCTTTAAATTCACTTGTTTCAACAAACTTCACAAAAACTTCATATTCTTTTTTTGCATCTAAATTACGAATCCATGAATCACCTATATTTTTATTCTGCCATGTGATTGTATCGTTAGTGTTCGCCAAACGATATCCTAATACAACATCAGGTAATGTAGTTCCTGATACTGAATAATTATTAGGAAATTTCACCTGGATATCTGTTCCATTCACTTGTTTAAGTTCAACTTTGTTAGGTTTGTTTTGTTCTGCCTTACGTACACTATTTAGTCTAGAAGTAGCGACTGTACCAGTAAAAGTATTTGCTTTATTGGCGGCGTATTCTGCATAAATTTGACGATTCACATCCTCAGCTGATAATTCATAACTATCTGTTATTTCCCCTTCTATTCCATATGGTTTGTTCGTCAAATCATCAATAATTAATTCAAATTTATTAGTACCAACTCCCGTTTCACGATACCATCTCCAGTATCCATTACTATCATCGATTGCAACATTCTCACCTAATGTGTAACTAACATTAACGGTTTCATTAACCGTTGCTTCCGTAGCATCCATTTTTGCATATCCTTTTAATAAAGTACCTTCTAAAGGATCTTGAGCACGATAGTAGATTTCGTTAGAATATGCTGATCTCCCACTGTACTCAACAATGACATACTTTCCAATGTATTTTAAAGGTATCTCAAAATTAATATATGATTGATTTTGATCATTTACCCCTTCAACGATTGAGTTCTTTACATCAAGGTTAATATTTTGCCAATCTTCTTTGCTTTCATCTGCAGTATCATCTCTGACATAAAATTGCCAAGTCCCTGTTGTAGTAAGACCTCCACAATCTACAATAAGTTGTTTCTCTTGTGCTACTTTCCAAACATTATCTGATAATATTTCCGCCCCAATTTCTTTAAGGTCATCTTTTTTTGTTACAAACGCTCTTGTAGAAATCACTGCACTTGAAACAAATTGTGTTGTTTCAAGACGCGCTGCATAAACTATATACTCAGTGTACGCATCAAGAGTTATAACTGTATTATCATTTGCTTTAAACCATACATTTTCTTTTACTTCGCTACTAGCTTCATCCACACCAACTGTTTCTGGAACTTTCCCAAATGAGGTTTTTTGCACATACCAATAAACATCTTTTAAATCTTCAGTTGAAGTAAGTTTAATTTTACTACGATATTGTTTGTCTTCTTCTAACACTTCTACTTCAGGAGCATTCGGTTCACCAAATGCACTTTTGTCTAGAATTCCTACACTAACGTCTCGGGATCCCAAAAAATCACTTGATGCAAGTGCAGTGAATCGTACACTAATATCTGGAGTTCCAATCATTGCAGGTACAGTAAACGAATCATTACCAACACTATCTGTAATTAATTCACCATCTGCATACCAAGCCCATTGTCCCACATTTGAATCATCAATATCAGGTGAATAGCTTCCTTTATGATACATCGCTGTATACGTATAACCAATTAATGCAGAACCTACTTTGTTTTCGCTGACAGGTTGACCATTGTCATCCTTAACAGTGAAAGTAACATATCCATTTAAAGCAGTTTTTGATGTTTTTACAGTTGTTGTTGTTTTTACAAACTCACTTGCTGTATATCCTACTTTTGCTGCCTTACGAATATACACATCATATTCTTTGTTTCTATCTAAATCATTAATGACAAGTTCTTTGTTTACTTCCACTTTACCAAGAATTTCCTTAACCGAAGTTGTTTCTTTCTCAGCTATACCAAACTGATACGATTCATTTCCTTCCGTTGTTTTTAGTGTAAAAGAATGATCTCTAATATCACTTGCAACAACTTTGTCTTTCGGCATATCGTCAATTGTTAATTGTGCCTTCTCAATTTTGTTACTTGTATAGCTAATGTTCCCTTGGTAATCACCAGTCCCCACGAAAGTAGCAACGTATTTTGATTCTTTGCTCTCTTCGCTTGCATCACTAGCCCTTACAGTATAAGTGATTTCTTGCGTATTAGGGCTAACTGTATACAACTTCGATGAAATAGTAGTATACTGTGTTCCGTTTTCCACTTTTCCAAGTGTCCATCTTCCTGTTACACTTCCATCTACATTCGCTTTAAATTTGATCTCTTGCGCCGTTTTCAAATTTCCTTCAACCACGATATTCCCACTAATAACAGTCGTACTTGTATTACAAGCTTGGGCATCACTATATGGTCCCTGTATCCAAGCATCCGTTTCAGATCCTCTCACATAGACATAATAAGTTGTATTATGATTCAAACCATCTAACACGACATCTGTCGCTCCATTCACTTTCGTTTTTACCACTATTGGAACATCTGAACTATTTGATGCAATTGCAATATCATAAACATTTCCTGCAGTTCCAACATTAAGTGTAAGTGACGAGTTTGTTGCTGTGACTAACGTCGGTTTTGTAGGCTTCGCAAAAATAGCTCGTTGAATTTCTTTACTTGTTGCAGTAACATTTCCATTAAAATCTCCTGTTCCAGTAAATGTCGCTTTGATTTTGCACCCAACATCATTATTAGTTAAAGAATAATTAATCGTATAGCTAGAAGCAGAAAACGGAATTGCTTCAGTAGTCCCATCACTCTTAATTCTTTCTAATTTCCAAGTACCCGTTTGCCCATTTGTTTTATCAGCAGATATTGATAGTTGCGTCCCATTATTAATATTATTTCCAAAAGTAATCGCACCTTTTACTGCCGTCTTTGCAGTGGTTACTGTTTGATCTCTCCATGGACCAGCTGGATACCCCGATCCTCCTGCAATTCTTGAGGATAACGTATAACTCTTGTTACGTTGTAAACTACTTATAGTAACTGGTATATTATTTGCATATGTCCCATCCAAAATCGTTTTTGTTGTTGCATTAGATGCTTGGTAAGCATATTCAAACACTGCTCCCACCATGCCAGTTTGATAAAAGGTAATACTATTATCACTCGGTGTCCTTACGATACAATCACTCGTAGGCATCGTTGAAGAAACAACACTCGTAAATGCACTTCGCATGTCTCCATGTTCACTCGCATCGACCTCTACCATCAATTGGTACCCTATGTCACTTGCTTTTATACTATAGCTTTGATTTGTTGCTCCTGATATTTTTTCAATCGTTGAAGAACCACTTGCTCGACGATACCATTGATAAGTAGGTGTAGTATCTCCCCCAGTTGCATTTGCTTCTAGTTTCGAACCAAAAATTGCATCTCCTTTTATTGAAACATTAACAATTGGTATTGCTAACTGTGTTCTGAAATTAAACGTATTTTTTACGCTTCCTCCGATAGTGGCGTTTGGCTCTTTGTAAGTTACTGTAATAGTTACATCCTTACCTCGAGACACTGGAACTAACGTATTTCCAACAACGCGGATTCCAGCTGGATCACTTGATGTAATTTCATAATTACCATCTTGAAAGCGTTCCGGTATTACCAGCGTTCCAAACATTAGTCCACTTAATCTCTCTGAAACTGTTGTATAATTGTCTGCACTTGTGAAAGAAGCACGTGTTGCAGTATACAAGTTTAAAATCGGGTGATCATTTAACCACTTCAACTGTGGATAAAACCCATCCTTAAATGTCCAATTTGATCCCAGTTG
The DNA here is from genome assembly GCA_964370395.1 of uncultured Erysipelotrichaceae bacterium. Taxonomy (GTDB): domain Bacteria; phylum Bacillota_I; class Bacilli_A; order Erysipelotrichales; family Erysipelotrichaceae; genus JBGUVL01. The sequence continues at coordinate 26,411 of CAYJIZ010000011.1, read as the reverse complement.
AGCAGCTTTACCAGAACCCATAAGTGTAGACGTTTCAACATTTGTACAATATGTATTTAACCCATCTTGTCCAGTTGGATTAATTTTTGTATCATTATATACACTCTCAACTTTTGAATTTGAACTACTTATAATACGAGCAATGATTCCACCACCATAATAAACTTCTGGTTTGGTTGGTATTTTAGAAGCAATATATGATCGATAAATATTAACAAAACCACCAGATATAAATCCAATTACTCCTGCAACTCCAACTTTTCCTGTTGAAAATTGTGTACCAATCGAGAAGAACTGTTCTATATTAATATCTCCATCTACACTACCTGCTAATCCTCCTAAGGACGTGTCGCTCTTGGTCGTTTTCACCCATCCTCCTGCTGAACCACAATTTCTAACATTAACTATATTCCCTGCTCCTCCCCTGGTTTTTCCTATGAAATAACCCGTATCCCATTCGGAAGTCAATGTAGAATCAATCAAAAATAAATTATCTAAATCAAAATTTGTACCTGTTCTTGTGATAACTGCTCCACTATTAAGATATTGATCACCTAAAACTCCAGCTTGTATATTAGAATTATATATAATACAATTGCGTACACTCGCTCGATTTGATGACGAAGACCCTATTACCTCTGTAAACATCGTATTTTTCATTCCAACGATTGTATGTGAATCACCATCGAAAATACCACTAAAAATTGCTGACGTTGGTGAAACAGCAGGTAAACTCGATATGTTTATATTTTCAGTTAAAATATATTTTACATTACGTTGCGTGTATCCAATTGCTCCTGAAACAAAATTGTTGAACTCTTGACCGCTATTTATCGCAATTCCGTAAATATACTTAAATGATGTATTTGTACTTGATTTACTATTTATCAAAGCACTCGTCATTGAACTATATTCAGAAAGTCCGCTACTACAATACATCCAATAACGATTCGGTACCGGAATTTGTGCTGTTACTTCTAAATTATCGTATATTCTCTCAGTTGAGTCAAAACGATATGAAAATGTATTTCCATAATATCTAGAAGGTACAACCTCGAAACCTCCGATTTTAAAACGCAAATAGCTAGTACTATGATTATTACCTATTCCCCCTTGTTCATAGCTATTTTCCATTGTTGCTGTAATAGTAGCTTGCGAATAAGCTCGTGGTGTTCCAAATCCATCTTTTTTATCACTTTCAATTTTTACCGTTTCTTCTAAAATACGGCGAACATGTTTTTGTTGTGAAGAGTTACTAACACTAGTTAATGAACCACTGAAGGTTGAATCATCACTTGCAACAAAATCCGCTCGGATGAAATAACCCCACATGTCAGAAGTAAGACGTAAAGATGACGTGTCAACATCCAAATATCCATTAAACCCACTTGTAATTTCTACCCAATTCGCACTATTTGATACACTAGGCATCGTTGTACTTGAACTGGTTTTTGTTGTTGTACTTCGATACCAACGCCAATATCCTTTTTTATTATTACTATCACTCAATGTCGCTGTTACTGTTTTATCAACAACAAAATTTCCACTCATTACGATATTCCCAGTTTGTACTTTCGTTCCCATAGTGAACACTTGTGATACAATCCCGCTTGATAAAGTATAGTCGTTTCCTGTACGTAACATGTATAAAGTATACTGCTCCATTGCTTCTAATAATTGTGAATTCGAATCTTGCGTGATAATCAAATTTGAAGACTTCACTTCTTTCCAAAAAGCCCAATCCACATCAGTCGTTGGATAGTTTGGAGAAGCTGCTGCTGATTTTTGTAGTACATAATATACTTTTTGAGATGTATCACTAGCACTCATATTAAGTGTTAGTTTCATAATGTTATTTGTCTTATCATAAGCACTTGAAATAGAAGAAGCACTTGGCACATCGCTATATGCTTTTAATATTGGTGCTGTTTGTGCATCAACACTTCCTACAAAATTGCTGCTTTCTTTTGCTGTATATCGAACACTTATAATTTTATTAACATCGATGTCTTTCAACTTGTAAGTTGGAAGCCCCATCGCTTCAACAATTTCAGTACCATTACGATACCACTTCCATGTACCACCAGTGTCATCTCCTGTAGGAGAATAAGTAGCAGATTCATATTTTGCAGTCAATGTTTCCTTGTTTCTTCCTTCACCAGTTAATGTAATGAACCCAGCAATCTCTGTTTTATCTGTTTTATAACTTGCTGAATCATTACTCCAGTCACTCGCATAACCATTTGTGTCTTCTATTCTACGAGCTGAAAATATATAGTTTGTATTACGATTCAATCCATCTACTTTTATTTCTACACCACTATAGGCATTTTGATCAACCTCAACATAAGCACCACTTTCCGTTTTGTATCTAAATTTATAAAGTCCTGCTCCTTGTTTCATTGATAAAAGTACAGTGGAATCATTTTCAACAATAACATTAATGTCATTTGTATTAGGAGTTACATATTTTTGTTTTGCTTTTTTTGCTAAAGTCAAACTTGTTCCACTGATTTTGTTAATGTTTATGTCCTTTGTAATAAATCCATCACTTGGAACAAAATCTACTCGATACTTTGTTCCTATTTCTTCATCGCTAGGCGTTTTATAAAAACTTGATTTACGATCACGACTCACTTCAAAATCATAAATCTTTTCCTCTAACCCACCTGGTTTAATACGAGTCCAACTCCATGTACCCTTGTAATCAAACTGTGTGTCTAGCGTTAACAGATTTGATGTAATGACATCACCTTGCATTGGTTCCCCACTATTTCTTTCGTATTCAAAACCAATCGTAGCTTCCAAAACTTTTTTTGTTGTTGTCGCTTCTAACGCTTTATCAGAACTAATCCAATCAGATTTTTGATTCGTTTCATTGGCTGCTAATCGAATAAAGAAATAATATTTTGTATCTCGCTTTAAATTTCTAATTGTATACTTATTCCCTTGGGTCATTTCTAAAGGCTTTTCATCCTCTATATATTCAATAGGCACTCCAGTCGCTGTAGTGCTATAACCTAAAATGTACTTACGATTTGGATTACTTACATCTTCTGTTGCATAGACCTCTACACTATCAAAGGTAGTATCAGTTGATGTTCTTTCAACATTCACTGTTGGTTTGTTTGATTCTGCTTTCATGATAACATCTGTTGTGTTTGAAATTTCTCCACCATATTCACCATTACCAGTGTAAGAAACCTCAATACGATAACCAATGTCAGCATTTTTTATTTTGTATTCTCCACTTGGTTCCGTAGTTAATGTGGCTATTCGATTATTATCATCATCAATTCGATACCATGTTGTATCACCCTTTTGTGTAGTGTTTGATGAAATCAATGATTGCGTAAGCGTTTCACCATAAATCGGTTTTCCAGTAATTTCAATACTACCTTGCACTCGTTGCTTTGTTGTAGTGATAGTTAATACATAGCTATCGTCAGCAAAGTCACTGTCCAAATAACCATTTTCTCCAATTATTTTAGCTCTAATCTTATATGTAGAATTGGCGTTTAACCCTAAAATAATGTAGTCCGAACTACCTCTTACTGATGATTCGATTGTAATATCAGGCACTGATTCACCTTCCACTTTAAAAGTATACAAATCATTATTTGTATCATCTTCCATTTTGATTGTTACCGTCTTGTCATCCACTGCAACTAATTTAGGTTTTATATTTGGTGTTTCTCTTTTTACCGCGATAACTTCACTTGTTGCGTTGCTTTTCAATTCTCCTTTTAGCTGTGTTTTTTCTTTTGCAACTGCAACTACATAAATTTTCTTTCCTATATCATTACCAATTAAACGATAATTCTTTCCCTCATAAATTGGTTCTCCAACCCCTTCATGATACCATTTGAAAATAACATCATTTGCTTTTTCTTCTGGTTTAATCGTTGCACTTAAACCATCACCAACACTGTATGATCCTGCAGTTTTGGGATGATTGTTATTGATACTAACTTCATCAATACCATGTTTTAACACATCGCTTGTAGCATCTGTGAACACACCTGCATAGGTTTCCTCATTTGCCACTACAAAACGTGCGCGTAAATAATTGTAATATAACTCATCTACTTCGATCTCATATTCATACGTTTGCGTAATATCTACGTTCTCTACTTTTTTTAATTCTGTCCATGTTTTACTATCCAATGTAGGAGCGTATTCCCAATATAATGTTCCACTTACTGATGCGGAAATCTTGTTAAAAGAAGCAACCATGTTTGTTGTTGTTTCAGAATCGTAATTACCACTTAACGTTATGGAACCTGTAAGTAATCCTTTATTCGTTTTAAAAGATTCACTAGTTACAGTATTCAAATCACAAGTATATAAATTATATTCTGTATCCCATGTAAGATCACCAATACGATCAACGCCAGTCCAATACGCAATTTTCCATCCTTGCGTGATGGCTTCTTTGTGTGTTTTAGGTGTTGCTGGTGCAGTTTTTGATGAATCTACTTTATAATACTTCCCATACGTTACAGGATAGGTTACCTGTGTTAATTCTAATGCCGTTGATTTACCTGGTGTAATCACATTCACTGTTTTCACTTCTTTTAATAAGAAACGATTTGTAACACCATCTTGTTGGGCTTGTATTTCTCCACTAGTAGAACTTAATCTAGCTTGTTCATTTACAATCGTAGCATTGCTAGCTTTCCACTCCATTCCTTCCTCTTTGTCGAAAGTAACACTTGTACTTAAAGTGCTTAGGTTTTCCGAAGTACTTACTACCTGTGCACTCAAAACAGAAACTTTTTTAGCCTCTTCTTTTAATGATTCATTTTTAATTTGAGGATACAATCCTTCTTCCAATAAAAACTGATCATTATCAAAATCTTTACTTGTTAATTGCGCTTGTGTGTATGCCGTCGCATTATCAAAAGACATCGCATTTACTTGCGCATCATAAAAACATTCCGTATTTTCTTTTTCTTCACTAAAAGCATTCACTTTGTTTGCATTTAATGATGCACTCACATAGCAATTATCTAATTTCGCTTGTTTCCCAAAACCAAATATGGATTCTCCTTCTAAATAACCACTTACATAACTATTCTTAATTGTTGCATTTCCTTCTAATACAAAACCTGCAACATTTTTACCTTCCATATTTGCTAACACATAACTATTTTCAATACTTGTGTTCTCGCTCTTTAAAAGTAGAGCAGCATCTTTTTCTTCATTGTTCAATTCAACATAAAATCCACTATTTAAAATTGTTGTGTTTGTACTTGAGTTTGCTAATGCACCACCTTTTAAAGTTAGTCCATCAATTTTCGCATTTTCAAGTTTGTTAAACAAAACATCTTTGATTCCGCTAATTACATATCCATTCCCATACAATGTTCCCTGGAATGTGATGTCTTTTAAAATATCCATTTTAACTTCTATGTCATTTACCAAAATAAAATCACTTTGTGGGTTATTTTTCACCTTTAATAGATCTGACTCAATTGCAATTTCAATACGATTGTCTTTATCAACACTTAAGTAAGATGTTTCTTTGTATTCTAAAACATCAGAAAGTGCTTTTCCATTCTTATCCATCGCTTGAAATTTATAAGTCCCATTGCGTTCTGGGTAAAACTCTGCTTTTAATCCATACGCACCTACAACTCCAGTCAATTTCGCTTCGCTTGCACCATCCACTTGAATATAATCACTTGCTGTATTACGCGAAACAATACTTACACCTTTATTGTCCTTGTTGGCAGAAACGACAAAATCTGTGAACGAATCCACAGTGAACTTTTCCTCTTGAAGTAACTTACCATTTTCACCAAACCCCGCAATACGATAATTACCATTACGATAAATCGTAAAGCTTAGTTTGCTTGTATCTGCTAGTGTCGCAACTTGGACCTCTTCTAAAAATAACGATAGTGTTTTTATTTCACTATTCGTAGCACTAAACGATACCTTTTTAGAATAAATATCATTGTCCTCAACTTGAATTGCAAATTCACTCTCTTGTGCTTTCAGTGTTGTGATAACACTTGCACTTTGTGTAATTGCTAGCATCAAAACAATACTCACCATCACAATTCGTTTCATTAAATTTCTCATTTCTTTCCCTCCACACAGTAATTTTCTTTGTTAACCCCAATCGAAAAGAAGAGCGAAGTGGCAACTTCGCACATTCTCTTAATACCAATTGATATAACCCCTCTTTTTTGTTAAGATTTAACAATTTATAACCTAATTAAAGTGTAGCATTGAGCAAAATTAATTGCAACACAAAACAAGCAAAAAAGCCTTATTTTAAAGGCTTTTTGATAATTTCGATGTTTTTTAAAACGTTGTGTCACATAATCTTGCACTTGACTTGCGGTTATAAAAACAAGTAAATTAACTATGCGTTAAAAGCATGTTTTTATACGTTGTTTTATAACAATGTAGTGAATTGTTATTTTTCTGCTTTTTTTATAAAAAAAAGCTACCTCCATACGCATGGAGATAGCATCATTATTTATATAGCAAGCGATACAGAGTAGGATCCAAATGAAACTCCTCCATTAACGCTTCCACTTCCTTTACTGCCTTTTGTTTTTTTGCTTCACTCATCTTATCTGATTTAATGCAACGCAACAAAATATTTTTTGGTGAATGCGATAAATCAATAAATTCTAATACCTGTACTTTATACGCTTGGCTCTCTAATAAACTAGCACGTATTTGATCTGTAAACAACGAAGCCATTCTTTCTTTTAGTAAGCCATATTTACTTACAATTGAAAACGTATCACTTTTTAATTGAGCATTCAATTCATGTTGGCAACAAGGTACGCAGAAAATCATTTTCGCATTCCAAGTGATCGCATTATACAAAGCATAATCACTAGCCACATCACAAGCATGCAAACTAATCACAACATCCACTTCTTGCTCACACTTGTAACCATTGATATCACCAATCTCAAAGTGTAATCCTTCGTATCCATACTTTGTCGCAATCGCATTGCATTTGTGAATCACATCTTCCTTCAAATCCAAACCAATCATATCTACTTTAATCTTTTTGATTGCTGTTAAATAGTAATACAAAATAAAAGTTAAATACGATTTCCCACAACCAAAATCAATGATTCGCAAAAAAGTAGTATCGTCTTCAATGCTATCATCAATCATCTCAATAAAGCGATTAATTTGTTTGTACTTATCATACATCGCATTTACAACTTTTCCTTCTTTTGTAAAGATTCCTAAGTCGAATAATGGCGCAACAAATGTTCCATCTGGAATCAAATATTGCTTACTTCGATTGTGTGTCTTCACTTCCTGTTTTATTTCCATCTGTTTCTTATTCACAAACAGCTTGTCTTTTTTGCTTCTTTTAATTTGATAATGATAATGTTTTGAATTCGCATCGCATTGCTTAAACAGTTGTAATAATTGCAACATTAATTCCTGTGCTTGTTTTGCATCAACATTTTCATGGAACACTTGTTTTTCAGTGTATTTTTCAAATTGGTACTGTACGTTGTCTTTTAAGATAATTTGACGTACCACTACTTTTTTATACGAATCTTTACTTTGTGGATTACTCAGTGTTGCTTTTATCAGTTCATCCGCAAAAAGTTCTTTGATTAAATCATCCATTTAAGAACACCTTTTCTTCATCTGCTCTGGATTCGAACTATATAAGATTGCGGTATCCGCAGTGATCTTTTTTTGTTCGTATAATTTATAAATAGAATCATCCATCGTAATCATTCCCATACTACGATTTGATGCAATCGTATTGTCAATTTGGTATGTCTTACCATCACGAATCTGCGAACGAATAGCAGGGTTCACAATCATAAATTCAAAGGCAGGCACAACACCACCATCTACAGTAGGCAACAATTGTTCACTAACAACTGCATTTAACACCATTGACAACTGTGTACGAATTTGTTGTTGGTTAGTAGAAAAAGAATCGATAATACGATCAATCGTATTCGCCGCTCCTACAGTATGCAACGTCGAAAAGATTAAATGCCCTGTTTCCGCAGCAGTTAACGCTGTCGTAATTGTTTCGCTATCACGCATTTCTCCCAATAAAATAACTTCAGGTGTCTCACGAAGAGCCGCACGTAACGCTTGTAAGTAGTCTTTTGTATCATGTAAAATTTCACGTTGTGATACAATACTTTTTTTATGCGAGTGTAAGTACTCGATTGGATCTTCAATCGTAATAATGTGCGAATTTCTCGTCTCGTTTATTTTGTCAATAATACAAGCTAGGGTAGTGGATTTCCCACTTCCTGCAGAACCACTCACAAGAATCATACCCTTTTTTTCTTTGTGTAAATTCATGATATAATCAGGAATACTCAAATCTTCTGAATTAGGTAAATCAAATTGTACAACACGTAATACCGCAGCTTGTGAGTTACGTTGGCGATACACGTTAACACGAAATCTTCCACAATGTGGAATCGAAAAGGAAAAATCATCATCTCCCGTAGACAAGAAAACATCATAGGAACTGTAAGGAGCATAATCATATATTTTAGAAATGATTTCCTCACAATCTTTTGGCATTAACTTTTCTTCATTCATCATCGTGATTTCCCCATTGATTTTAAAAGCATAGGGACTACCAGCAACGATAAAAATATCAGAAGCGTCCATATCAACGGCATCTTTTAACATCTTTTCTACATCGATCATTTCGTGTTCCTCCTCGTTTGTACAATCCAACTCGTAATTTCATAGTTGTCGTTTTGCAAAGCCACATACAACTGTTTGTTCTTATTAATCGAAACGGTGTAAGTTATTTGTGTTGGCTCAAAACGAACATCAACTTTGTACTGTTCTTTAACTTCTTTTGTTTTTTCTTCGTTTGTTTTGGTATTATCAATGACAATATCATAAATAGAATTTGCCTCTAATTGAGTTACATAGTAGGCATAAGTATAGTCTTTTTCTTTTTTCGCTAAGGCTTCGTTCATCTGTGCTTCCTTTAAGGAAAGAACAGATAAAATCACCATACATAAAACAACAAAAATCATTAAGATGGTTGCTGTTCCAATTCCAATTTTTAAAGAAGATGGCTTATTTTTCATAAGAACCTCCTTGTTTGACATAAGGTAATGTCACCAACAATTGCTCTTTGTAGTAAACATTCACATGGTGAAGCCCATCTGGTGTTTGTTCATGTTTTAATACTAAAACCCCATCTTTCGACTCGTCCCCATAGGCATTGTAAGTAATCGTCGCTGCTTCTTTGTCATCGTTAATATAGTTTTGAGCAAGTAACAACGCCGTCTTTGTATAATTTGCTTCATCATTGATTTGTTGCGCATGTGCATACAAATTAACACACACTGCACTTGATATCGCAAAAAACAAAATAACGATAATAAATTCCATTAGAAAGGAAATGGATTTTGTACTTCTTCTTATCATACAATCACCCCTTCACTCATAAATTTAATCTGTAGGTGTTGTTTGATCCCTTGCACCTCAACGATAAAATCAATCTTATTTTCACTTGTTTCAAACGTAAAGGAATCGACTGAAAATAAGCGATCTCCATCACTTAAGTTAACTTCATAATCTTTGATTGCATAAAGCTCACATAAAAAACCTTTGTATTGGTAAATGTATACATTCGTATTCTTATCATGTAACACCAATACATCTACATCATCCAATTCCATTGTACTTATCCCACCTTGGTAATCATACAAACGAACTTTGTTTTGTACATAAGCCAGTGGTGTATGCGCACTATCCACAATTTCATTATCACTGACAATATTCTTGTAACCGATAATTTGGTACGATACCACAAGCACACTACCAATGACAAAAATACATAGTAATGACAAAAAGAACAACGTATTTGCTAATTTCCCTTTACTCTTCATAAGCACTGTCCTTTCTCATAATTAATATGTCAGGACGAATATTGGCTCCTTCATAAATGTAATGCACATTATATTTTCCATGATCAATGTAAATATTATAGTTCTCAACCAAATACTGCAGCGTAGGTGGATATTCTCCCTCTACACTGTAACATTGCGTCATTGCTGTTTGCAGTGCTCCTTCTAATTGGTCTCTGCTTTCCTGTTTTGCTGAGTTGTCACTTTCGATTACACCAAAGTAAACAACACTTATCACAATTAAGAAAAAGATACACTGAAACAATAACATCTTGTTTCTTTTCATTGTTTTATCCTAAACTCGACATAATACTCATTAATGGTAACATAACAGAAAGCAGAATAATTCCAACCACAAATGACAATACCGCAACAATGGTAGGCTCAATAATATTCAAGAATCCAGAGATGGCGTTATCGACATCTTTCTCATAAGCATTGACTAATTTCTTCAACACTTCATCTTGTTTCCCACTCTTAAATCCAATTTGTAACATATTCGCATACACACCTTCGTATAAATTTTCTTCACGAATCGCATCCGCAAATGATGTTCCTTCTTCCATCTTCATAATAATTACTTTTAATTTTTCATTTAGTTTTGGATGATTCACAAAACCAGGTAAGAATTTCACCGCTTCTTCAATTGGATATCCACTTGATAAGAATAGTGACAATGCATACGTGATGTTAGCCATTGAAATATTCAAATACAATTTCTTAGTCGCAAAGAATCCAGATAGAAATTCCACTTGCAAACGCTTGGAATTGCTCAATTTTGAATACGCATAGAATGCAATTAACACAATTGCGAAAATCAATAGAACCAAGAAACTAATCAATGCGAACGTTTCTCCAAAATCCATTAAGGTTTGCGCAAAGGATGATAGCGAAGCTCCTAAACTTGATAATACATTTTGAAAGATCGGTAAAATTTTCATTACTAGAATACCAATCACAATCAACATCATAACCATTAAAATCATCGGATACATAATGGCATCTTTGATTTGTGCTTGCATATCATCATTTCTTTCATAATAAAGTGATAATTGATGCATAACGCTATCTAAGTTTCCACTCTCTTCACCAATTTGCACCATTTCTTCCATGTACGTATCAAAGCTTTCACTCGCTCTAATCGCATCATAGAATTTTCCATGTTCTTGGTAGTACGCTAGTAATTGTTGTGCGACTGCCTTTAAATGTGCGTTTGGTAACTCAGGATATACGATATCCAATCCTTCATAAATACTTAATCCAGAAGATAAGATAATCGCAATCTCATTACAGAAAATACTCTTCTCTTGTGTTGTCAGTTTTTTCGTTTTCATATTATTTCCCTCTTTTTAGTACCGTTTCACTTCTTCGTAGCTACCTTCATAATCGGCGCCACTAGAGTCAAAGGTTGGATCTACTAATGTCCATTTTTCTTTTTCAAATTCGTATTTCGGATTTATCCATCCTTTTCCTTCCAAGTAGATTTCTACCCAGGCATGGTATTCGATGGAGGTATTCCCCGTAATTACCTTAGCAGGTATGCCCTGCACACGACATAACGCAGCAAGCAGTGAAGCATAATCGAAACAAATTCCCGTTCCTTCATCAATTGCTACATCCAAGTCTGGCAATACATATTTTCCTGTTACATTTTTTGCTTTGTCGCGATCATAATCCAAATGATCAACCACATAATTATATAGTGTATAAACACGCGCTAAATCATTTTTATCATTTTTTGTTAGCTCAAATGATAAGTCAACCACTTGTGAGTTTTGATCATAATGCACAACTTGGTTTGGATACAAGAATGGCAACCTTTGATCAGCCAGTGTGACACTCACATCTGCACTCGCTAATACCGCATACATATTACCATCTGTATTTTCCATTATTTTAAACTTATAGTTCCCATCCCCTTTTTGAATCGGTAAGGTTGTATAAGTCGTTGTCGTTATGATAAAGTCATCAACTTTTTCATTGTCTTTCATTATTTGAATGTTAACCTTTGGTCCTTGTTCACGTAATAAACGCGCTCCAATATAACCTTGCGCCACATTGCTGTAATCAATCATCGCTACGCCATCCGCAACGAGTACAGCACTTTCTATGTATTGTGGATACAGCACTTGTTCTTTGCTTTGTGCTGGTGAATCTGGATATTGGGTTGGGTATTTTGTATCATCTTCCGATGAACAAGCACCCAGAAATAAACAAAGAGCAAAGATGAGCATGGATGCATATAACTTTTTTATCGTCATTGTGAATCTCCCATCAAGCTTTAGTTACTTCTATTATACCAATCTTTCGCTAAAAAGAGAAAGCTCTATTTCATAATAGAGCTTTATTTTGCATTATTTTCAACTATTTTCACAAGCAATTCGCTCATTTTTTTCATCGATTGGATACTAATGTATTCGTACTTCCCATGAAAATTGTATCCACCTGTTCCTAAGTTAGGACATGGCAATCCATTATATGTTAAACGTGACCCATCTGTTCCCCCACGAATAGGGCGACTTATCGGATGCAATCCCACATCTTTCATCGCTTGTTTCGCTTTCTCAACAATTTCCATTTTTTCTTTTATCAATTCACTCATGTTCGCATAACTATCTACCAATTCCACTTCCACAACACCATTTCCATAGCGAGCGTTTAAGAAGTTCTGCGCATTTTTAAAATCTTCTTTTTGTTTTTTGAATAAAGAAGCATCATGATTACGAATGATGTATTCCATCTTCGCTTCTTCACATCCTCCACCCATTGTTTCAAGGTGGTTAAACCCTTCATATCCTTGCGTTAATGCAGGATCGTCTTTTGCTGGTAACAAAGAATGAAACTGCATTGCAACATGCAACGCATTTACCATTTTATCTTTCGCTTCTCCAGGATGTATGCTGCTTCCTTGAATCGTAACGTAGGCACTTGCAGCATTAAAGTTTTCATAATCAATCGCATTCACATCACTTCCATCTACTGTATATGCGTAACTGGCATTGAATTGTGCAATCGCAAAATGATCGGCTCCTCGCCCTACTTCTTCATCTGGTGTAAATGCCACTTTAATCGTTCCATGTTTGATTTCACCGTGAATGATTGTTTGGCACATATCCAAGATTTCTGCGATACCTGCTTTGTCGTCAGCTCCAAGCAATGTGGTACCATCTGTTACAATCAAATCATGGTTCACATGTTTACTTAAAGAGGGAAATCGTTTTGCATCCATTTCCACATGCAACGCTTCATTTAAAACAATCGTACCGCCATCATAATTTTCAACGATACGTGGATTTACATTCGTATCACTCATTTCAGGACTTGTATCCATATGCGCAATAAATCCAATTGTGTCCACATCTTTCTCACAATTTGCAGGTATGGTTCCATACACTACACAGAATTCATCTACGTATACATCTTGTAACCCAATCGCCTTCATATCTTCAACTAATACATTCGCTAAATTCCATTGATTTTGTGTACTTGGTACACTATTTGAATGCGAATCAGACCGCGTGTCAATTTTTACATATTTTAGAAAACGCTCAACAATATTCATAAAAAACACCTACTTTCTTTTCAATTATACACACAAAAATGCTTTTTTTGTATTGTTTTGTCTTTTTTATTCTTTTTTTTCTGTTACAATAATATTAGAAATGGAAAAGGGGTAAACCAATGAAAAAATTACGTAATTTATTCGTAGTATTCACAATGGCATTTGTCTTATTGGGATGCTACAAAGTTAACTTGAACATCGATGTTGACGAAAAAGGAAATGCAGAATTAGCAATGGATTTCTTAATCCAAGAAAGTATGTTATCTTACACAGGTCAAGATATTGACTCATTAAAAGATGCTGCAAAACAAGGTGTCGAAAAAGATATGCAAGGCGAAGTTAAATTCAAAGACCTTGAAAAAACAATCGACAAGGAAAAATATGTTGGATTCTCAATGACATATCCAAAAATGAAAGCAGAAAAAGGAAACAAAATCATCGAAGTAAAAGATGACGAAATCATCTTCACAATGGACCAAGCATACTTAAATGAATTAGGTGCAAGTGGTTTAACTGGTGGAAGTGATGAAGTAGACTTAGAAGAAGCAGGAGTGGAATTTAAGTTAACGGTAAACATGCCAGGTAAAGTGAAAGAAGCTTCGGTTGGTAAAATCGATGGTAATACAGTTGTAGTTGATTTATTAAAAACACAAAAAACAATTAAAATTGTAAGTGAAAAAGGAAACGGTGGAGATATCCTATTATATGTTGGAATCGGAGTCGGAGTTCTAATTGTAGCAGCAGCTGCATTTATCTTCTTTAAAAAGAAAAAAGATAACAACGGAGACGATGAAGTAACCATTATCACTAGTCCTAACGAAGCTAACACAGCTCAAAACGCAGAAAGTACTACAGAAGCGCAAACAAGCGAAAACGAAGCAGTAGAAGCGGAAGCAGAAGTTGCTGAGGCAGAAGCAGAAGTAGTAGAAGTGGAAGCGGAAGTTGTGGAAACAGTAGTCGAAGAAGCAAACGACGAAAACAAATAAATATTGAAAAAGTGATTAACCTACTCGTTAATCACTTTTTTTCATATTCTTAAATTGGTTGTCTTGCTTTTCAACATACCTTCCACTTTTATAATCGCAATCAACACTTTGCATTAATTTCGCATGTACGATAAATCGATTATTATCAATCTCACTACATGTTGACAAAGTCACTAGATGATCGCTGATCGCTACCTTCATTGATGCGTCATAACGCTCCCCCGCTTTTCGTTTCACATCATCTAAAAACGTTTGGGATGAAGTATCATCATTAAAATCATATTGGTACATTAAATGCGAATCATCATTTTCATATGCCGCGAATACTTCATACTGTAATATTTTAGTCGGTGTATATATATAAAATGTTTTATGTTCATTAAAGAATGTTTCATCTGCATAATTCGTGATTGCATTAAACATCGTTCCATTTACATTCATATTATGACCATAAATCAATGTATTACGATCACTAAAATCTTTTTTATTTAAGCCTTCCGTATAAATACTAGCAGGATACACCTTCACCCTTTCAATCGTATGATCCAAATAATAACTATCATCGCTTGGATGTTGCAAAATTGGATAATCAATTGTTGTTCCATCAATATAAATATAAGCGTATACGTCTTCATTAATTTTCCAATACGTATCAAAATCAATCGGATTACTCACGTAAACCCCATTTTTAATACTCTTATCAATTTTCTCAACAATCGAATCGACTTTTGGTAAATCCTCTACTTTATTATTGTTGTAAACCCAAAAACCACAAACAACAATCGCAAAAACAATGATTATTTGAACGACCCGTATTTGTTTTTTACTTAACTTCATTTTTTTATACTCCATTGCCAACCTCACAATTAATAAGTGGAAAGGATTCCCCTTTCCACTTATTACATATTATTTATTTTATCACTTCTGCAAAGCGTTGTGCTATTTGTTGAGGACGAGTAATCGCTCCTCCCACTACCGCACAGTAAGCACCAGCATCCAATACTGCCTTTAAGTCTTCAGGTGTATTAATTTTACCTTCTGCAATCAACGGTACTTTTACTGCAGCTAATACTTCTTTGATTAAACCAATGTTTGGTCCATCCACTTTTACACTATATGGAGTATACCCACATAATGTTGTTGATACACAATCAAAGCCAATGCGTTCCGCTTCAATACATTCTTCTAAAGTAGAACAATCTGCCATTGTTTCTACTCCCTTTGATTTAATGTAAGCAACCAAGTCTTCTAATTTCTCATCGTTAGGACGTTTGCGATTTGTTGCATCTAACGCAATCATCTCAACCCCTACTGCCAACAATTCGTCTACTTCTTTTTTTGTTGGTGTAATGTACACATCGCAATTGTCGTAATTACGTTTTACAATTCCGATTACTGGTAAGTCTGTATTTTTTTTGATTTCTAAAATATCAGCCATACTTTGTGCGCGAATTCCACTCGCCCCACCTTGTGTTGCAGCAAGTGCCATTCTACCCATTATAAAGGGAGAATGCAATGGTTCATCAGGCAATGCCTGACATGAAATAATCAGTTTTCCTTTAACATCTTTTAACATAGTGATAACTCTCCTTTTTCATATATAATATATCACACTATAAATAATTAATCTTACTTTCTTTTAGTTTCTTTTTCATTTTCGCTTCTAATTTGGAATCGCTAATCACAACATCAATACTATTTAACTTCGCAAACTTGAAGTTTCCAGATTGATCAAACTTACTTGCATCCATCACAACAAACGTTTGTTTACTATTTTTAATCACACACTCTTTAATTAAGCCATCGTCATAATCGAAAGTAGTCAGATAGGTAAAACTCTCGTCCACTCCTAATGTACCAATGAATGCCTTATCAAATAAATGCTTTTCTAACACACTCAGTGCAGGGGCACCCACAAATCCATTTAACTCCAAATTCACATTTCCACCTGTTCCAATTACAGTAAGCAAAGGGTTCTTTGCTAGTGTTTGCAAAATTTCAATCATATTAGAAATGATAATACATGTCTTATCCCCTTTTGCTAATAATTGCGCCAAATAAATGTTTGTCGTGGATACATCCAAAAAGATCGTTTCTCCATTTTGAATGCAATCGTAAGCTTTTGATGCAATCTCTTTTTTTCCAGCGGCATCTTTATCTTTACGAGCAAACACATCACGAATCATTAAATCCTGTAAAGCAATCGCTCCACCGTACTCACGCTTCAACTTCCCTGTATGCTCTAATTGCTTTAAATCTTTACGAATGCAATCTTCACTCACCTTAAATTTTTCACTTAACTCTTTGACTTTTACTTTTCCTTCTACATCTAACTGTTTCAAAATCAGTTGATGTCTTTCACTTGTAAACATAATAGGCCTCCTATCATTACTTCTATTATACATAAAAAAACAATAAAAAATAAGAGAAAGTAATAAAAAATAGGAAACAACTATTGAAAAACAATAACAAACACGATAAAATAAGATTAAACAAGAAAGAGGTGTTTTATGTTATCCAAACGTACCCAAGCAATCAAAGATTCCTTATTCGCAGACAAGCGTGTCGTAAGTTTAGAACGCGCTATTTTATACACACAAAGTTTCCAAGCAACACAAGGTGAAAACATCGTGATCGCACGTGCAAAAGCATTGGCTCATATTTTAAAAAACCACAAAATTGTCATTGATGATTATGACTTACTAGTCGGTAATCGTAGTGAACATCCACGCAGTGGTGTGCTATCGGTTGAAATGTCACCGTATTGGATATTAGATGAGTTAGATGAGTTTGCTAATCGACCACAAGATAAGTTTGAAATCTCAGAAGAAGACAAACAATATTATCGCGAACACTTGTATCCATATTGGGCATCTCGTTCGCTAAAGGATTATTATAACGAACATGTAACACAAGAAGTAAAAGATGCTGTTAAGACAAAAGTGATCGCCATAAACCAAACAGACAAAGGACAAGGGCACATTATTCCTGACTACCCAAAACTGTTAAACAAAGGATTAAAGGCAATCTTAGAGGAAGTAAAAGAAAAAGCAAAAGAAGAAAGCGATAATGTTTTCTACAAAGCGAGTATCATTACCTTAGAAGCAAGTATTCAATACGTGCTTCGTTATGCAGAGGAAGTCAGAAAGAAAATATCTGAATGCAATGATGAAACGCGAAAAGAAGAACTTCAAAAATTAGAAACAATACTGAATAAGATTGCATATGATAAACCAGATACACTATACGAAGCAATTCAACTATTTTGGATTAGCTGTGTTATTTTCCAACACGAATCCAATGCAAGTTCCATTTCAGTTGGCCGTTTCGATCAATACATGTTACCTTTCTACCAACAAGAATCAGACAAACAATTTGCTGATGAATTATTGCAATGTTTATATTTAAAGTTCAATTCTATCGTTGCCATTCGCAGTAGCGAAAGTGCGAAATTCTTCGCAGGTTTTCCAATCGGTTACACCCTAATGGTTGGTGGTGTGGATCATAACGGAAAAGATGCAAGCAATGCATTCGGTGAACGATTACTTCAACTACACGAAGATATTGCATTACCACAACCAAACTTAAGTGTTCGTGTACACGAACAAACACCTTACTCATTATTAAAAACAGCAGCGCAAACAATTCGACTTGGTCATGGTTTGCCTCAAATCTTTAATGATGAAGCCAATATTTTAGCTTATGTGAACCGTGGTGTTAGCTTACAAGATGCACGTGATTATGCCGTAGTTGGTTGTGTTGAGCTAAGCATTCCTGCCAAGACGTATGGATTACACGATATCGCTATGTTTAACTTATTAAAATGTTTGGAAATTACAATGCAAGAAAATCCAGAAGGATTTGCTAGTTATGAACAATTAATCGAAGCCAACAAAGCGAATATCGCCAAGTATATCACCTATATGGTTGAAGGAAGTAACATCTGTGATATCGCGCACAGAGAATGTGCTCCCACTCCATTCTTATCCACCTTCATTGAAGGATGCATTGAAAAAGGAAAAGACGTAACAAGTGGAGGAGCGAAATATAACTTCTCTGGAGTACAAGGTATTGGATGTCCTAATCTAAGTGATTCTTTATATGTAATTAAAAAAGCTGTATTTGAGGAACACAAGATTTCTTACCAAGAATTATTAGCCGTACTAAACAACGATTACAAAGACAACGAACCATTACGCCAATACTTCATCAACAAATACGATAAGTATGGAAATGACAACGACGAGGTAGATGTCCTTGGTGCAGAACTATTGTCATTCTATGGAGAGGAAGTAGCAAAATACACCAACCCAAGAGGTGGCATTTTCCATCCTGGTTCTTATACTGTTAGTGCACATATCCCACTTGGTGAAGGAGTTGGAGCAAGTGCAGATGGACGTAAAGCAAAAGAACAGCTAGCCGATGGAGGTTTGTCGCCAATGGTAGGTCGTGACAAGCATGGTCCAAGTGCTAGTTTAAAAAGTGTAAGCAAACTTGATAACATCTTAAATTCAAATGGAAGTTTATTAAATGTGAAATTTTCTCCTTCCACATTGGATAGCGAAGAAGGAATCAATAAGTTAGTTGCCTATTTGAAAAGCTTTTCACGCTTGAAGTTACAACACATTCAATTTAATGTCGTCAACAAAGAAACTTTGTTAGATGCACAAAAACACCCAGAAAAACACAAAGATTTGGTTGTTCGTGTAGCGGGATATAGTGCGATGTTTATCGAATTGAGCAAAGCGATCCAAGATGACATTATTAATCGAAGTGAGCATACGCTATGATAAAAGCATGTATCTTCAACATTCAGCGTTATTCCCTACATGATGGCGGAGGAATTCGTACAATCGTATTTTTCAAAGGTTGCCCATTCCACTGCCCATGGTGTTGTAACCCCGAATCACTTTCTACTTCACCACAATTATTCTACAAAGCTTCATTGTGTATGAATTGTTCTAAGAAAGTGAATGGAATGTGTGAAGTAAAAGCCGATATGTGTCCTACTGGGGCAAAAGAAATCATCGGTGAAATGAAAAGCGTTGACGAAGTATTTGAGGTGGTAAAACGAGACTATCCCTTTTACGAAGCAAGCCAAGGTGGGGTAACCTTATCTGGTGGAGAATGTTTTCTACAACCAGAATTTGCTCTTGCATTATTAAAGAAATGCAAAGAACACAACATCGCTACTGCAATTGAAACAACACTGGCTACTCCCATCGCAAACTGCAAAGAGTTTGTAACTTATTGCGATTGTTTCTTAGTTGATTTTAAGATTATGAACGAAAAGAAAAGCAAGACAATCACAGGAATTTCAACTACAATTAGAAATGAAAACATAAAAGCATTAGTGGATGCAGGTGCGAATATCATCGCACGTATTCCACTAATCCCAACCTTCACTACAACAAGTGAAAACATAAATGAGATTATCTCATTTTTAAAGCAATACCATATTAACGAAGTGCATTTACTTCCTTTTCATCAATTGGGAGAAAGCAAATACAAATCCATAAACAAAGACTATACATGTCATGACTTAGCAACATTAAGCGAAGAAGAGATCACACAAATAGTTCAATTGTTTCAGGATGAAGGTTTCAAAACCATACTACATGGTAAATAGGAGGATATTATGGAACTAATTTTAGACACTGCCGATGTGCAAACAATCAAGCAATTAAATGCGTTATTAAATGTGGAAGGAGTGACAACCAACCCAACCATCATTACCAAAAGCAACAAACCTTTTGATACGGTAATTGAAGAAATTATTAGCGTATTAAACAAAGACCAAAAATTGTTTATCCAAGTTGTTGCCAACGATTACGAAGGAATCATGGAAGAAGCAAAATACATTCACTCATTACGCAAGAAAAACATTTACGTGAAAATACCTGTAACACACGCTGGTTTAAAAGCGATCAAGAAATGCAAAGAGTTAGGAATCAAAGTATTAGCAACCGCTATTTACACTGCTGAACAAGGATTTATGGCAGCATTAAATGGTGCTGAGTACTTAGCACCTTACGTTAACCGTATGTGTAATTATGGCGATGGTGTAGGAAATGTAATCGATTTAATCGAAATGTTAAGAGTCAACAACATGGAAACAAAAATTATTGCAGCTTCTTTTAAAAACACAAAACAAGTCCACGATTTAATCAAAGCAGGTATCCAAAGTATAACCGTTCCTGTTGATGTTGCGTACGCTATGATCAACCATCCAGCAACAAACACTGCCGTTGAAGAATTCAACGAAGCTTGGAAAAAAGCATACAATCGTTCCACTTTACGCTAGTTTATTGAACGAAAACAGCCTTAAAAGCACATTTTTTCGACTTTTAATTGCCTTTTTTTTCCAAAATGTTATGATAAATATGTGGTAACTCGTAAGATAGAGTGGGGTTATAAATATGAAATTACTAGGAAAAATAAAGAAAAATGCAAATCGAAAAGGTTTCACATTAGTAGAGGTAGTAGTCGTATTGGTGATTATTGCTATTTTAATTGCACTTGCTGTCCCTTCGGTAATGAAGTACATTGACGATGCAAACGAAGTGAAAGATGACGTAAAAGTTAGTTATTTAAACAAAGCAACCGAAGGATATCGTGTTCACTTGTATGCAGATAACAAATTAAAAGAAGACATCTTTTATGCCTATGGCAATGAAAAAGACATGCAAAAAGCATTAATGGACGCCGAATGGATTGACGAATACCAAACTGCATTAGCAGATGATACGAATTACTTCCATTGGAATCGCGATTCCCAACGTTGGGAAAAGAAAGCAAGCAATGGTGGTGGAGGTTCTGGTGACAAACCAGTTACACCAGAAGACAAAACCATTTTAGGCGATACTGGCAAAGGGGTAGACAAAGGTAATTGGGCTGCTAGTACAGGTTATAAATACAATGATTTAGTCACATCAAATGGACGCGTGTTCAAATGTATCGTTCCAGAAGGAACCTCGTTTACATCTCGCTATGATCCAGGTTCTGATAAAGGAAGTTATGATACCGTTTGGAAAGAAATCAAATTAGAATTCGATATGTATAATCTATACGAAACAAATGATATTATTACTTATGAAAATAGCTACTACAAGGCAACTGGTTTTGATTCAAGCAATAACGCAAGAGCGTATATCGATGCTTCTTCAAATCCAATGTGGCAAGCAAAAGATATTATTAAAAATTTATTCACTAAAGTAGTATGGGATGAAGAAAAGAAAGATTTTGTTGTAGCACCATAATAAGCCAGAAGCAAACACATGTTTGCTTCTTTTTTTATACAAAAAAAGGATTCGCTACAAACGAATCCTTTTAGTATCATAAAACAATGTTAGTACAATGCTTATTTCGCTTTCTTACGAGCGAACATTGTTCCTAAACCAATTAACGCAATTACTCCAATTGCTCCAATTGTCCAAATCATAACAGGTGACCCTTCGTCTTCTTTTGTAAGAGAAACTTTCGTTGTCACTTTATCATTTGCGTTTGGCGTTTGCGCCTTTGGTGTTTTTGCATCCTTCACCACTTCTTCCTTTTTCGCTACTTCTTTCTTTTCTGCTTTTTCTTGCGCAGCAACATTTGTCACAACTCTTTCACCTACTGGTGAATTCAATGTTGGGTTTGTTACTGTAGGTTTGTTTACAGATGGTTTATTAGTAGGTTTATTTGGATTAGGTTTTGGTTTTTCTGGTTTTTCTGGTTTTGGCTTTTCCTGATTTGGTTTTTTCGCCAATCCTCCCATTGCTTTTTGTAGATCATTCACTGCTTTGTCTACTTCTTCTTGTGTCGCATTCACATTCACAAATACTTTTTGTGCTTCTACAAATGCCGTTTTAAATGCTTCTACACCAATCGTGTAACTGTCTAATTTATTGTATTCTTTTAATGCATCAATTAGTAGTTTACGTAATAATTCTTTATTTGCGTTTGGCATTTTTTCTAAATTAGAAATGGCATCCAACAATACATTTCGAGAAGCATCTAATTGCGCTTGTGTACTTCCATTGTCAGCTACAGTGGCAACTGCTTTTTCTAAAGCCGTTGTGAACGCACTCCAACTTGCACCTGTGTATCCCAAGTTTTCCATTGCTTTTGCTTCTGCAATCGTTGCATTCACTGCATCGCGAGAAATCAATCCAGCTATGTTGTCAATTTCAGCTAATTTGAATTTTGCTTGTTTGATGTAACATAAGTCATTTGTTACAGAACCTGTCCATGACATTGAGAAATCTTTGTCCCAGTGTCCATAACTATCCATAATGAAAGTTCCATCTTCTAACACTACAATACCAGCATATCCTGTATCACCAGACTTCGCATTGTTTGCCCAGTCTTCTGCCAACAAGATTGTGTATTGTCCATCGTTTAATTCCATTAGATCTTCGTATGTTCCAACCCAAGCTACCCAATCTCCAGCTAGCCAGTCGCTGTAACCATCAAATTGGTTGTTTTTATTTATGTCATATTTAATTTCACGGAACGTAATCACCAAACGTCCACTAATTGGATCGTAAGCTGCTTTATGACGTTCCCCAGCTAATGAACCAGGAAGATCGATCGGTTTGCTCCAAGTTTCTCCTTCGTCATCAGAATAAATCATAGTTGCTGGATTATTGTGAGATTGACTTCGAACCAATCCAACAATACGTTTTCCATCAGGTGAACGGAACATTCCAATTTCACACATTTGGTATTTTGCTTCAATTGCACGATATTCACTTAAGTATTTTTCTGGAGCACTCCATTGTTCGTTTCCATCTTCATCAAACGTTAAGTACGTTTTGTAGTTAAAATAGCTTAAGTCATGGTAAACACCCATCCATTTTTGAATGTCATTTCCATTTTCATCTTTTAATTGAACTAAACTTGCCATACCAACAACAGATGGATTAATTGTTCCATCAGCATGTTTACTATGCCAGTGTTTGTACTCTGTCCAAGTTTCTCCGTTGTCATCAGAATAAGAAGTATTCCATCCTGTGCTGTTACCAGCACTATCTGTACCCCAGTTCGGACAAGCTGTAATCATCATAATTCTTTCAATTCCATTTTCAAGATTCAACACATACATTGTAGGTGTTTCTTGCGAACCTAACCAAGAGGTTGGTAAATCTTTCTTTTCTGTCCATGTTGTTCCATTATCATCACTGATTTTCATGACGATTGGTCCTTTTCCATGTCCAATTGGATAAACCGTAATCAAACGTCCTTCTTTTGTACGTACCATATCAGGTTGTCCTAAATATTGACGATCTGTTCCAGGAGCTCTTTCAATTGTACTTAAATTCGCTTCTGGTAATTGGTATACATCCAATGCATTAGAAATGGTTAATTTCTTATCCACATTAATCGTAACCGTACCAGTATACCCACTTGCTTTGTTTGTAACTGTAATCGTTGCGCTTCCGCGTTTGTGCGCAGTTACCACTCCTTGTTCATCCACACTAGCAATACTAGGATTGTTTGATGTGTAAGTAATCGTTTTGTCTTCTTCACTACTAATTAAATTTGTTTCAATCGTAAACGTATCATTGATGTATAAATTCTTATTAGTGACCGTTAAGTTTAGCCCTTTAACAAGCATGTTAGACGCGATTTCAGAACTGTTTAATACTTTGTTGTATACTTTCACTTCATCGATATATCCGACAAATCCAGTCCCACCAAGAATATCGATAGGAGCCAATACCTTATTTGTTTTTGTCCAAGCATTGTTTTGTGTTAATTTTCCATCCACATACATACTTAAACCATTTGTTTTACTTTGTGTCCATGTCACGTTGTACCAAACATTTTGTTGGAATGGGTATGCAAATGTTAACACATCTCCTGATCCTTTTCCTACATGGAATCCTGCATCTCTTGTTGGTGCCATTTTTAAATCGGCTGAATAATCTTTGTTTTTATCCATCACAACAGAGATACGATCTGTTAACGGTGCAGTTGATTTTACCCAGTAACTTACTGTCCAACTATCACTTTCACTTAATCCTGAAGTACTTTCAAAGGTAACATTCTTACCTTCTTCATAAACAAATAGTGCTTCTCCTGCTTTACCAGTTTCAAATTTAGCACCATTCACAATTCCATCTCTACTTCCATAAGAATCTTTCGCAGTCTTATCATCAAATGAATAGTATGCAACACGTGCACTTGGATCTACTTCTTCTAATGTAGTTACGATTTCCACCGTTGCGACTTTTGTTTCATCCAATACAGAAGTAGCACTAATGATAGCTTTACCTACTTTGTTAGCTGTCACAACTCCTGATTTTGAAACCGATACGATGTCAGCATTGGAAGTGGACCAAATAACTCCTCGATTAATTAGGTTTTCAGGGTATACTGTCGCATGCAATTGCAATGCGCTTCCGATTGCTAACGTTTTGTCTTTTTCTTCAATTACCACTGAATCAACAACGTCTGTCGCACTTTCTTTCAATGTGATATAACGTTGCGATAAAGCATTCAATTCTGCTTTAAATGCAGCTGATTGTTTTCTTAAATCTGCTATTTTTTCTTTTGATAAATACGATCTTGTTGTTGCGACAGTTCCGCTTAAATTTGCATATAATGCATCAATGTCACTTTGTAATCCAGGCATTTCTGCTTGCATCATTTTAATTTTATTTACATCTCGCATACCTTCTACAATTTTTTCCAAACGAACACTGCTCTTCATCACAGGATTCAGAGCATCTTTTTCATCAGGATAAATCATAAATGTATCCCCTGGTTCAAACGAGTTATGCGTTGCATCGTTTAATGGATCTTTCACCCAAGCATCGTATGCCCAACGTAAGAATCCATCTCCACCTAGTTTACCTTGGTTAGCAATCATCCAATAACCTTCTACTGGAGCACTTAACGAGAAGTTTCCTGGGGCATGTTCTGTACAAGAATACAATTGTGTTTTCAATCCTTTTTCTGCACGTTCTTTTACCAATTTATCAAAAATGGCAACGTTATGTGAAGCAGCTGTATCTCCTACATTCAAATCGGTAACACGAAGTCCTAATGCATAATGGCTTGTGTTAGCAATGTTATCCATTGCCCCAGCTGTTTTTAAACTTTTTCCATCTTTGTTTTTAACAGAATCGATCACATCAAAAGCACGGCCATCAAAACCTCTTTCATCAATTCCGATATATGCTCTATCAAACCAATTTTTCTCAGTTAAATGCGTACTTAAATCTTGAAGGAAATCACGCCATACCGCTTTATAACGATCGCTTCCTACAGAATATGGTTCAGATTTAAGAACACCATTTTCCCAATATGTAAACGCATTGTTCCATGGTGCAATACTATATAGAACAATTTTATCTGCGATACCTAAACTGATATTGAAATCTACCCATTTATCAAAATGTGTATAATCGTAACTAAATCCTAGATTCTACGTCAGTACTTCAAAAAGCATAATCAAAGCCTTGATAAATATGCGTTCCTTCGAAATTCAGCTTTCACCCATTGGGTGAAAGAAAAGTGCTCAAAAATATGTTAAATTATCAGCTTTTATGACTCGATATATGGTAAAATAATAGTAAGAAAAGTAGTAAAAAGGGGTTCTAATTATGATTAATAAAATTGATTTCAAAGCTAAGAATCTAACATCAAATGCAGGTCTTTTTCTGCTCCTTGAGAATGCAAAAAGCAATGGGATTTTTGATTTTATTGAAAATGACCTCGTATTTGATAATGACTCAACAAATAAAATCAAGATGAATCATATAAAGACCATGCTCTGCGGTCACTTCATTGGCATTGATAAGTTAGAACGTCTAAAGCTACTTCAAAATGATCCCCTCGTCAACGAGTTTGATATTTCCGTAAAAGAACCTGAAACAGTGTCACGGTTTCTAGGAAACTTCAACTTCAAGACAACCCAAATGTTTAGAGACATTAATTTTAAAGTCTTTAAAAAACTGCTCACTAAAAGTA
>CAYJIZ010000010.1:0-86975 GCA_964370395.1 uncultured Erysipelotrichaceae bacterium | reverse complement strand
ACTTTAAATACATTTTTGTACTTTTTGTGTGTCTACTTTTATTTTACTACTTCACATTTGATAGCCTTTTTAATATACGATTACATTTAATGGATTGGTTTCATCCGGTTTCACTTGAATAAACGAAGGTTTTAAATAAGCGTTCATCAGTTCATACACCGCATTGATATCGTGTTCTTTTCCCTCACATACTAGTTGTGGGACACAAAATTGGCAACCTCCATGCAAGTGCAACGTGTATTGTATGCCTTCTTGCTTAAACAATGCATTGATTGCAGCAGCTTGATTAAAATTAATAATTTTATTCATTTATTATCTCCTTTGGAAAGAAAATCGTATGTTCTTGTTTTACATCTCCACCAACTAAGCTATTCACGATTACACTAACTTGTGACAATTCACACACATCGCCATTTTTCTTAACAACAAAGATATTGTGGGAATCATCAAACCCATAAGGAGAATAAGGACTTTTGCTTGTGGTATCTAAAATACAATAATATTCTAAATCATATCCTAAATCCGTTAATTTTTGTTGGATACGTTTTACCTCTTGTTTAGAGTGTACACGTTCGTATTCAAATAGATGACGATTCAGTATTCGCTTTGCCAAGTCAGCAATGATTTCATCTTCCAATTGTGTTAACACACTAAATCCATAATACGCAGCATGTTCATCAAACACAAAATGGTCTTGAATCGTTGGTGTTCCTTCTAAAAAGGGAACAAACATTTTTGCTTTCTCAAACATTTGTGGTTGTTGCTCATAAAGCCAACGCATTCTTTTAAATAACGTCGTTAAAATCCCTTCAAAACTTCTTGCTACAGGATGAAAGTACACTTGCCAATACATATGATAACGCGCCATAATGTAATCTTCCACACTGTGCATACCACTTTCTTTTACTACCAATCGTCCTTCTTTCACACGAATCGTACGTAAAATTCTTTCTAAATCAAACTTCCCATAACTTGTCCCAGTGGCATACGCATCACGTAATAAATAATCCATACGATCGGCATCCAATTGTCCCGACACCAGTTGGTTCAACAAATTATTTTCATGCGTATACGAAATCACACTTGCGACATCGTTCGCCAAATTTTCATCTACAGCATCAAGTATTGCATGCACTTCACTATCACCTAAGATAATTTGTACCGAAAATGTTTCATGGGCAATATTGCACATTCCTTCTGCTGCATGCGAGAAAGGCAAGTGCCCTACATCATGTAGCAATGCGGCAATCATTACGGTTGCCTTATCGTATTCACTTAAACATTCATTCAAATCTTTTACTTCATATACCATGCGACGCACAATTTCATACACACCTACACTGTGTGAAAAACGCGAATGTTCAGCTGTATGGTACACTTGGAATACTCCACCTAATTGATTAATACGACGCAAGCGTTGGAATTCCTTTGCATTGATCAAATCCCATACTACTTGTAAATCAATATGAATATATCCATGAATGACATCACGCATTACCTTTTGTTCATTTGTTTTAACTAGCACTACTACACCCCCTAATGTACTTTTAGTATAGCATACAATGAATTGATTAGGATATCTCAATATTTCTTTTAAAATACAATAGATATGGTATGATATTCATATAAAAAAGTGAGGAAGAAACTATGAAAATTGGAACAATTGGAACCGGATTTATCGTTGATACGTTTATGGAAGCTGTTGCTTTGGTAGAAAATGTGGAAGTGATAGCCGTTTATTCAAGAAAACAAGAAACAGCACAAGCCTTTGCAGACAAATACAGCATTCAAAAAACATACACTGATATGGATGCGATGTTACAAGATGACGAAATTGATACGATTTATGTCGCATCTCCAAATAGCTTGCATTTCCCTTATTCTTTGCGTGCATTACAAGCGAAAAAACACGTGATTTGTGAGAAACCTTTCGCTTCCAATGTAGAAGAATTGGATGTGTTAATTGCGGAAGCGAAAAAACAAAATGTCTTTTTATGGGAAGCCATCACCAACATTTATACACCTAACTTAAACATTGTGAAAGATCGATTAAATGAAGTAGGACAAGTCCGTTTGGTTACTTGTAACTTCTCACAATATTCAAGTCGTTATGCAGCTTTTAAAGAAGGAAATACACCAAATGTATTCTCTCCTGAATTCTCAGGTGGTAGCATTATGGATATTAACTTGTACAACATTCATGTTTGTATGTACTTATTTGGTAAACCGAATACTTACCACTATTATGCGAATATCGCAAGCAATGGTATCGATACTTCAGGAGTGTTAATTTTTGAATACGATAACTTTATCGCAACCTTAATCGGTGCGAAAGATAGCGCAAGCAATAATTATGCATGTATCCAAGGAGACGAAGGTACAATTGTGATTGATGGAGCAAGCACTGGTGTTTGTAAGAATGTCACATTAAGTAAAACATTATCTAAGTTTGATCATGAAGCAAAAGCAATTGGACATGAGCAACAACAACATATGTCATATGAACTTGTGGCATTTGAAGCAATGCGTTCACAAAATGATTTCGCGACTTGTCATGAGTTGTTAGTGTATTCAAGAGAAGTGTTAGAAGTAATTGAAAATGCTAGAAAAGAAGCAGGAATTTACTTTAGCGCAGACAACAAACAATAAGCAAGAAACGAAAAAAAACGAATACAAAACAAAAGCAATTCTTTATTTAAGAATTGCTTTTTGCTTTGATATCTTGAATTAGTGTTTCTACTTGTTCTTTGCTTACCCAGTTATTTTTCTCGTAATATAGCTCTAAGAATTCACGATCGTATTCACTCATTTCGCTTTCTTCTTTTTTGTCTAACGATTTTTTCATCATCTTACACATTTGGCGTTCCACAAAATTTAGTGATTTCACATCCCATTGTCCTCGCGCATAATACATCGGAACCTTGTTTAAATCATCTTTTAAACTGTGCGTTTTAATTTGTTCGTACACACTTTCACGAGGTTGCGAAGAACCTACAGCTAAGACAAAAATGTTTTTTTGTGCCAACTTAGCATAGTGTTGTCTCAACACTGAGATACCACCTATACCACTTGCGAATACCCCACCCGCAAAAACCAGTGTATCGTATTGTTGTAACTGGAATAATTTGGCTTCTTTGCTTTCGATTACATCTGCTTGTAGCGCTTCTTGTAGGATCATTGCATATTGTTTTGTCGACCCATATTTTGATTTGTATACGATTGCTATTTTATTCATCTTGTTTCTCCATCTCATTTACATGATTATTAAATTTATTCATCAGCTGAAAAAATACTTGCAACTCTTCATCGCTGAATACCGCAAAGAGTTCCTCTAGTTTATGCATATGATACGTACTTATTTCACTAAAGTACTCCATTAATTTCGCTGTTTCTTCTATTACAGAGGTACGTGAATCACTTTCGCTTGGTACGATATTACACCATCCATGTTTTTCTAATACAAGTGCTAACTTTTTCACGTTCTGTCTTGAACAACCAAGTAGCTCTCCAATTTGGGTAAAGCTCAATTGTTGTTTACGCAACTTTGCTTGCTTCACAATCACCAATAACATAAACTGCTTTAGTGTCACTTTCGAATCACTGTTATCAAAAAATGTCTTCACCTTATTTTGCAAGATAAAAAGCGATGCAAAGACTGCTTTTTCTTGTAATGCACGATTTTGATCAAAATCTTTTTGCAATTGTTTTAAGTCCATACCACACCTCCATACGTAACTAGTTACCTATATTATAGTAACCAGTTACGTATTTGTCAAGCATGTGGGCAAATGACTACCTAATGAGAGCATTATTGCATATAATTAAAATTAGAAAAGAGGGACCTTTATGAACATAAAAAAACGAGATGGATCGTATGAACAATTTACCACTTTAAAAATTAAAAATGCGATACTCGCTGCATTTAAGGAAGATAAAAGTGAAATCGACGAAGCGCATTTAAGCGCTATTTTAAATGCGATACAAAACAGTTTAGAAGCATGGGAAGAAAATAGTGTATCTGTAGAAGCTGTACAGGATATGGTAGAAGAGCAGTTAATGAAACACTCTTACTACAAACAAGCGAAACGTTATATTTTATATCGTGAAAAAAGAAGTGAGCAAAGAGAGATCATCTTGCAACTTCATGCATTAATCCAAGACGAGGATGTCTTTTTATTATGCAAAAAAATACAAAAGCAATTTGCAGACAAAGAATACTCTTTGCAACTTCTTTTAATCAAATACCAATCCTTTGTAAAGGAAGACTTAAGTGCACAAGATAAACTTGATTTATTAATCAAAGCTTGTGTAGAGTTAATTAGCGTGGAGTCTCCAAAATGGGAACACATCGCAGCTCGTTTCTTATTGATTAAAGTGAATCGTCAAATTGAGCATAACCTAGCTTCGCATCAATTGAATGATTTTTACGATAAGATAATGTATTTAACGCAACAAGGTTATTATGGAGCTTACATCTTAGAAAATTATACAAGACAAGAAGTAAATGAATTAGAAGCCTACATGCAACCTAGTCGTGATGAATTGTTTACGTATAGTGGTTTGGATTTATTGGTGCAACGTTACCTCATTCGTTCGCATACACATAAGCTATTGGAAACTACCCAAGAGATGTTTATGGGAATCGCTATGCATTTAGCCATTCCAGAAAAAGACAACAAGGTTTTTTGGGCAAAACAAATTTATGATATTTTAAGTACGCTGAAAGTGACAATGGCAACCCCTACGCTTGCGAACGCAAGAAAACCATACCACCAATTGTCATCTTGTTTCATCGATACGGTTCCAGATTCTTTGCATGGTATCTACAAGAGCTTGGATAACTTTGCACAAGTTTCTAAGTTCGGTGGTGGAATGGGATTGTATTTTGGAAAAGTAAGAGCGAACGGTAGTGACATTCGTGGTTTTGAAGGAGCCGCTGGTGGTGTCATTCGTTGGATTAAATTAGTCAACGATACTGCGGTAGCAGTAGACCAATTAGGGGTACGCCAAGGTGCGGTTGCCGTCTATTTGGATGCTTGGCACAAAGATTTACCAGAGTTTTTAAGTTTGCGTACCAACAATGGAGACGACCGTCAAAAAGCACACGATGTGTTCCCTGCTATTTGTTATCCTAATTTATTTTGGAAGATGGCGGAAGAAAACTTAGATCAAGTATGGTACTTAATGTGTCCACATGAAATCAAAAGCATCAAAGGCTTCGCCTTAGAAGATTACTATGGCGAAACATGGGAACAAAAATACTTAGAATGTGTCAATGATGCACGTATTCAAAAACGTGAAATTTCATTAAAGGAACTTGTTCGTTTGATTTTGAAATCAGCAGTGGAAACAGGTACGCCATTTGCTTTTTATCGTGATGCGGTAAACGAAGCAAACCCAAACAAACACAAAGGAATGATTTACTGTTCTAACTTATGTACAGAAATCGCACAAAATATGAATGCCATGCAACATGTTAACCAAGAAGTGAAAATCATCGATGGCGAGGAAATCGTAGTCGATTACCACAAAGCAAGTGACTTTGTCGTATGTAATCTGGCATCGCTTATTTTAGGAAACATCAATGTTTGCGATGACACAGAGTTGCAACATACCATTTCAGTAGTTGTTCGTGCGTTGGATAATGTCATCGACTTAAATTACTATCCAATTCCTTATGCACAAATAACAAACTCTCACTATCGTTCCATAGGATTAGGAACAAGTGGTTACCACCACATGTTAGTCAACCACGGTATGTCTTTTGAAAGTGAAGAACATTTGCAATTCGTGGATGACTTATACGAAAAAATTAATTTCTATGCGATTGAAGCAAGCAATGCCATCGCCAAAGAAAAAGGACATTATGACTTTTTTAATGGCAGTGAATGGGAAAGTGGATTATACTTTAAGCGTAGAGGTTACCAAAGCGAAGCTTGGACAAACCTTGCAACAAATGTAAACAAATATGGAATGCGTAATGCTTATTTATTAGCCATCGCACCAACTAGTTCCACTTCCATTATTGCGGGAACGAGTGCTGCTGTTGACCCAATTATGAATAAGTTTTTCTTAGAAGAAAAGAAAGGCAGTATGATTACTCGTATTGCCCCTGACTTAAATGCTTCCACATTTTGGTTATACAAAAATGCGCATTTAATCAAACAAGATTGGATTATCAAAGCGGCTTCGATTCGCCAACGCCACATCGACCAAGCCCAATCTTTAAATTTATACATTACTAACGAATTCACTATGCGTCAGTTACTACAACTGTATATCGATGCTTACAAAGGGAATGTGAAAACGATTTATTATGTAAGAAGTAAATCATTAGAAGTAGAAGAATGCGAATCATGCGCATCATAGGAGGAAGTATGGACTTACAAAGAAAAGCACTGTTTAATGAATTTGGTGACATAGAAGTAAACAAACGTCGTTTGATTAATGGTAATACAACAAACCTGAATGATTTCAATAATATGAAATACACTTGGGTGAGTGATTGGTATCGCCAAGCGATGAATAACTTTTGGATTCCTGAAGAAATCAATTTAGGACAAGATGTGAAAGAATACCGTCTATTAAATACTGCAGAGAGAACAGCGTATGATAAAATATTATCTTTTCTAATTTTCTTAGATAGTATTCAAACAGCAAACTTACCAAACATTACGGAATACGTTACTGCCAATGAGGTAAACCTTTGTCTTACCATCCAATCCTTTCAAGAAGCAGTCCATTCCCAAAGTTATGGGTATATGTTAGATACGATTTGTTCTCCTGAAGAACGTACTGACATTTTGTACCAATGGAAAGATGATCCGATCTTACTTGCACGAAACAAATTCATTGGTGATTTATACAATGAATTTCAAGAAAAGAAAGACAGCTTTACTTTTGTACGTACGCTGATTGCCAACTATATCTTAGAAGGAATTTACTTCTATTCTGGTTTTATGTTTTTCTACAACCTTGGGCGCAATGGGAAAATGAGTGGTTCTGTTCAAGAGATTCGTTACATTAATCGTGATGAAAATACTCACTTGTGGTTATTTAGAAACATTTTATTAGACCTACAAAAAGAAGAACCTGATTTATTTAGCGAAGAAAAAATCGCCATCTACAAAGACATGCTAGCGCGTGGTGTAGAAGAAGAAATCAAATGGGGTGAATACGTAATCGGTGACAACATTGAAGGACTTACTACTTCGATGATTTCTGATTACATCCGTTATCTAGGTAATTTACGTTGCAGCGGATTGGGCTTTGGTTTCTTATACGAAGACAACCAAGAAGAACCCGAATCAATGAAATGGGTATCACAATACTCCAATGCGAACATGATTAAAACCGATTTCTTTGAAGCCAAATCAAGTGCCTATGCGAAAGCAAGCGCACTTGTGGATGATCTATAAAAAAAATGCCATTGTCTTATGACAGTGGCATTTACTTTAATTTACAGTATAAGAGTAAGGATACAACAAGCAATGCGAGTACAAATGAAGCAATCGCATATCCTCTTCCCGATTTTCTCCAGAATTGCTTTATTTCTTCCCCTTCTTTCAAGTACTCTTTGTATCGTTTGCGATTGTTTTTTTCCACCTTGCTCACCTCTTTCTTTCATTGTAGCGATTCCTTATTAAAATTACAATAATTTCAAATGAAAAAAGTTTCTGAAAACGAAAGAAAATCTTTGTATATTATGCCAATCTCATGTACAATATAATAAATTATATTAGGGGGTTTCAATATGAATTTAATTATACCGAAAGATTACGATCCAAAACTATCACTAAGAGAAACACAAGAAGCAATCAAATACATCCGTGATACATTTCAAAAAGAATTAGGAAGAGAACTTTGTTTATCAAGAATCTCTGCTCCTTTATTTGTGGAACGAAATTCGGGGTTAAATGATAATTTAAATGGATATGAAAAACCTGTATCGTTTACGATGCGCGCACTTCCTGACGATGAGATTGAAGTCATTCATTCTCTTGCGAAATGGAAACGTCTTGCGCTTAAAAAATACGAATTTGAAATGCACGAAGGATTGTACACAAACATGAATGCCATTCGTAAAGACGAAGAAGTAGATAACTTACATTCTTGTTATGTAGACCAATGGGATTGGGAAAAGATTATCGCCAAAGAAGAACGTTGTGAAGAAGTGTTAAAAGAACACGTAAAACAAATCTTCAAAGTGATCAAACATATGGAACATGAAGTTTGGTACAAATACCCAGATGCGGTAAACCATTTGCCAAACCAAATCCATTTTATTACGACACAAGAATTGGAAGACAAATACCCAGACTTAACAGCCAAAGATCGTGAAAACGAAATTTGTAAAGAATTAGGTTGTGTGTTTGTGATGCAAATTGGAAACAAATTAAAAAGTGGAAAGAAACACGATGGACGTGCACCTGACTACGATGATTGGAAATTAAATGGAGATATCTTATTTTGGTATGAACCACTAAATTGTGCGCTAGAAATATCAAGTATGGGTATTCGTGTTGACGAAGATTCATTAGTACAACAATTACAAGCTGAACGTTGTGAAGAGCGCTTAGAGTTACCTTACCACAAAGCGATTGTGAACAAGCAATTACCTTACACAATCGGTGGAGGAATCGGACAATCTCGTCTTTGCATGTTATTGCTGAAACGTGCTCACGTTGGGGAAGTACAAGCTAGTATTTGGCCAAATGATATGATTCGTGAATGTGCCAAACATAACATTCACTTATTATAGAATATGGAAACAAAATATATATTTGTGGATATCGATGGTACGTTATTCGACCAAGATGAAGGTATCCCAACAAGCGCAGTGCAAGCAATCAAACAAGCCCAACAAAACAACCATAAAGTATTTATTTGCACTGGACGTCCCTTTACTGAAGTAGATGAATTATTTCGAGATATTCAATTCGA
This sequence comes from uncultured Erysipelotrichaceae bacterium, assembly GCA_964370395.1. GTDB lineage: Bacteria > Bacillota_I > Bacilli_A > Erysipelotrichales > Erysipelotrichaceae > JBGUVL01. The sequence continues at coordinate 78,032 of CAYJIZ010000010.1, read as the reverse complement.
TGGATACATCTTCGCTTGCGGTGGAGTGATTGAAATCAATGATAAAATTGTACACAAAGAAACAATGCTTAGCGCAAAAGTAAAAGAGATCAAACAAATTCTAGACAACTATGGTATTGGTTATGCACTAGAAGGAACCAATCAATCTTACTTCAGCAGCGATGCATACAAATGTTTCTACGCGATGTACTTCAAAGAATACAAGGATGATGCATTAGTAAAAGAAAGAATGAAAAAAGTGAATTTCACTACTTTCACAAGTGATGATGACATTAATTTTGATGATATCACAAAACTATCCATCTATTCCAAAAAAGAAGCCATTCACGATGCAATGAAAGAAATAGAAGGAATGCATGTCGTTCTTCATTCTTTAGACTTTAATGGTTACATTAATTATGAAGTGTCTTGCCCACATATCACAAAGGCAAGCGGCATTGATGTCGTACTAGAAAAATTTCAAGCAAGCAAACAACACACCATCGCGATTGGTGATAGCATGAATGATGCGAGTATGCTTGCCCATTGCGAAATTGGTATTAGTATGGGAAATGCTTGCGATGAACTGAAACAATTAAGTACTTATACGACCAAACATATTTTAGAGGATGGTTTGTATCATGCACTTAAACACTATGATTTAATTTAAAAGGGATGTTTCTACATCCCCTTTTTTATTTGTTCTTCATTTGTAATTGAAAGACATAGGTACTTGCTATCACAAGTATTCCACATCCCACTAATAAGTATGGTACAGCGACATAATCTGCCAATGGACCAAATAAGCACATGCCGATTGGAAAGGCACACGAAGTAGCAATTTGCATCAGTGAAAAAATACGTCCATGCATACTGCTCTTCACTTTTTCTTGTAAGTAAACGGTAATGGATGTTCCATAACATGGTGTCACAACTCCAATGAAAGCATTCATTATCAAGTAAAAAAGAAATACTTGCGCTACTCCAATAGTTATCATCAACATTCCATAACACACACTCGCTACAACCATCGTTTTTGTTTTTTCTTTGAATCCTTGCCATGTTGAAATAAGAATACCACCAAGTACCATTCCTAAACTGTATGACATTTCACTCATTGTTAATCGCCATACTTGTTTTCCAAAACGACGTGCAATCATAAGTGGTGTTAAGAAGGCAGCAGGCGTAATCAAAAAATAGATCACAAACTGAAAGATAAGCAAGTACGCTATTTTCTTGTGTTGTTTCACATACGCAAGTCCTGATTTGCTTTCTTCTATTTGATTACTTACTTCCTGTGTTTGTTGTTTCTTTTTTATTGTAATCGTTGCGGTAATACCAATTCCGATGATTGCTGTAATCACATCAATCATTAATAGTATTTCCAATGATGCAAGCGATAGCAACATCCCACTCAACATTGGGGAAATAAACATCGTAATGGCATTTAAAGTACTATTGATACCATTCACTCGCATCAAATAATCATTGCTCACAATTTGTGGTATTAACGTATTTACGCAAGGTGTTTGCATTCCTGTTCCTAGTGAACGAACACCTAACACAACAAATACTAGCCATAAACTTTCAAGTTGTAGTAGAAAACAAATCGCAAGCAATAAGGTAACAAACGCAATCATTGCGTCACTTACCATAACTACTTTTTTCGCATCGTAGCGATCAATCCATTTTCCTGCAAATAATGCGATCAGTATTTGCGGTAGAAATCCACATAACGTCGATATCATAATCATTAATCCTGAAGTCGTCGTTAATGTGATATACCAAATCATTCCATACTGAACGATCGAAGATCCTAATAGTGATATTGTCTGTGCACTTAAAAAGCGCACGATTTTACTTTTTTCATTTTGTTCCATATGTTTCTCCTCTTATTTTTAAACCATTAAAAAAGACTGAAAGACAAACATCGCTTACAGTCTAAAAAATAATTTGCACGATAAAAAGAACTTTATTAATTGATTCTGTTCCTTTTATCGATGAAATAAGAAGTGAAACACTTCATTTAGCTCTGTACAATGTTCATCTTGCATCCATACAGAGCAAATGCTCTTCTTAGTCGATCTGTTATCATTTGTTTCATATGATCTCCTATTACTTTATTTTATTGTATCTATCTTGGGCAAAAGTGTCAAATACAATTCGCTCTTCTATGTTATTTTAGCTCTCTACTTTATGCTTCTTCGCATAGATATAAGCGATGAGACAAACCACAAAGTAAAGAGAAGCAAAAACAAGCATATGCATGATACCGATTGGGTATGGTGAAATCCATCCTTGTCTAAAAAGAAAGATTGATAGGTATCCAGATACGATGGAAACAGGAATAAAAGTAAGTCCCATCACATTAAACCATTTTACATACCACAAAGCCTTTTCTAAAAATACTATTATTGCGATGAAATAAATAGCAACCCCAATTGCTTGAAATAACAATGACTGCCATACAACACGCATCGTTTGTTCTTCGTACCATCCTGCAATCGCACAAAATAAACCGATGATGATGAACAATGTCGATGTAATAAATAACACCTTACCTATTCCTTCTTTGTTTTTTTGTTCCTTGCCTTTGATTGGATCAATCCCTTTTAAAATATAATCTGTTGTAACCTCAAAAATTTCACTCATAAGTATGATTTTATCTAAGTCAGGTGTACTTTGCTCGCTTTCCCATTTGGAAACGGCTTGTCTTGAAACGCCTACTTTATCAGCAAGCTCTTCTTGTGACATGCCATTTGTTTTTCTTAAATACTGTATTCTATCTGCGATATTCATAAACAACACTCCTCTCTGTTATGCTGTAATTGTACCAATCATTCTAGTTGCCTCACCACCACCTCCACATGGAACTATGTCAACTGGTGGTTGCATTTATTTATTATCCCTTGTTTTCAATTAATGCTAGCTGCAAATAAGCCAAGATCATATCCATTGCAGCAATCAATCGCACAAAACGAGTGAACGTAGCACTGCCTTCTTTCGCATTACGAGTTCCGCTCACACTCTTACTTTTTATAGAATTGATTTGTATGATCGCCTGTTCTAATTCTTCTTTGCTATGTTCACAACCTTGCGTTGTCATACAATCCTTTGCGATGGTTAACGCTTGTATGCGATTTGTAATTAGGGATTGTTGTGGAGCTCCTACTTTTGCTTTTGCTTGTATCTTTTCACAACTCAAAATAGTAGAATCTATTATTTTTAGTGTATCTTGCACTTGTTCACTCGTATAAGATTGCATCGTTACCCTCGCTTTTCTTTTATTATAATTGCTATGCTTATTATACATGATTTAAAACCTTTTAAGAAGTTCCCTGTCTTCTCTTCTGTGATAAAAAAGAGTGCGTATTGCACTCTTCTCTTATTTTATGTATTTAACTTTTTCTCAACATTCGCTTGCGTGCCTTGTATTGGTTCATCATTTTTACTGCACTTGATACAAAGGTACAACCAATCACAATACTACCTGCTTGAATAATCGTATCTACTCCTGCATTAATGGCAGCATCGATGTTATCACGAACAAGCTCTAACATCGTATAATACATTCCCCCACCTGGTACAAGTGGAATCAATGCACATATTAAGAACGTTGTTGCTGGGCATTTTAAAATACGTGCAAACACTTCTGACAAAATAGAAATCACACAACTAGCAATAAATAATGCTAGTACTTGTGAACATCCTAAGTCCATACTCAAGAAATAGCTCACACCTCCACAACCACCAATCAAAGCAGCTGCAATTAATTTATCGCCACGAATATTAAATAGCACCGCAAAGCCAAACGAAGCCAAAATTGCTGCCAATCCTTGCATCACCATACTAATATCCCCCCATAATCATAAACACGATACCACTACCTAATGCAATCGCAACAGCGATAAAAAATGCTTCCGCTGTTCTGGCAAGCCCACTCACCAAATCCCCACTTACTGTATCACGAATGGCATTGGTAATCGCAAGTCCAGGTACCAATAACATATTAACGGAAATAATCGTCATATCTAAGGATACGTGCAATCCCATATGTCTGCTTGCGATAACACAAGCACTCACAAATGCACCTGATAATAAATATTTAAAAAATGATGTGAAGTCAATGCGGTCGAATTGAATCATAATCATTTTTAAGAAAGCACCTAAGACAAAAGAAATGATGGCATCCAATAAAGTTCCACCAAAAAATAAGGCAAAACCAAAAGTACATATCGCTGCACCAAATACCATTATCGCATTGTTGTATTTCTTTTCTTTATCGATGGCGAGTAACTGTTCGTGAAACGATTGCAAACTCAATTTCTCACTCGCTATTTGACGCGCCAAATGATTAACTCGATCAATTTTAGTAAGATCGACATTTTTGGTTTGTGTACGTTTCACATTATGGCACAATTCATTATGCAAAGAAAAAGAAATGATCAACAACGTCGGTGTTGCATAAGCATCTACTACTTCTGCTCCATACGACAAACAAATACGTTTCATCGTATCTTCTACACGATATGTTTCTGCACCACTCTCTAATAAAATCATTCCTGCTTTGGTTGTTGCTTTCGCTAACACATTACAATCCAACATACACTCACCTTCTTAACTATCCAGCACTCATTTTATCGTAAGCGAGTAAAGTGTGCAAGCGATTTCTCACAATAAAAAAGAGAATCCTAAGATTCTCGATTTTTGATCGCATTATTAATGAACGCTTCCAATTTTTTATTTAGCATATGCCCTAACATATACTCACTACCATCTTTCATAAAAACACATACTCCAAACGGCATAAAGTTAATATTCATTCTTTCTATTCTATCAATTGCATCCAGTGGGATTGCAAAGTCCTGACTCTTCGCACGAATAAAGACTAACACCTTCGCACGAAACACTAAACTTCCTTCTTCAATTGTGAATGTTCCTGTAATATCATCGTGTTTTCCGCAGCTTCTTTTAGTACTTGAACATTTTGGATAAAATCCACCGCTTATTTTATTTTCCGCCATTTTAATTTCCCTTGTTTCTTTCTATTTCTTTCTGTAGTTTATTTTAATGCATTAATAAATTGTGCAATGTGTTTTGCATTCAATTTATAGTATTCTAATAAATCTGCTGGGGTACCACTTCTACCAAATTCATCTTGCATACCTAACATGTATTGTTTACATGGTAATCCAAGTGGTGCCAATACTTCTGAAACAGCACTTCCTAATCCACCAATGACACTGTGTTCTTCCATTGTAACAATGTAATCGTGTGTTTTTGCTAGTTCTTCAATCAATTCTTTATCGATTGGTTTGATTGTATGAATGTTTACAATCGTTGGATTCACATCTTCAAACATCGCTTTCGCTTCTAATGCTTCTTGTACCATCATTCCTGTCGCAACAATGGCAATCTTACTACCTTTGTTTAAAACAACACCTTTTCCAAATTCAAATTTGTAGTTTGCATCGTTTACTTCTTCTACTCCACCACGTCCTAAACGAACATAACATGGTCCATCAATATCAACCACTGCTTTAATAATCGCATCGGCTTCTATTGCATCACATGGTTGGAATACTTTCATATTAGGAATGACACGCATAATTGCGATATCTTCAATCGTTTGATGACTTGCACCATCTTCTCCAACTGTAATTCCTGCATGCGTTGCACATACTTTTACATTTAAGTTAGGGTAGGCAACACTATTACGAATTTGTTCAAATGCTCTCCCACTTGCAAACATTGCAAACGTACTTGCAAATACTACTTTGTTACTCGCTGCTAATCCAGCGGCAACACTCATCATATTTCCTTCTGCAATTCCCATATTGAAGTGACGCTCAGGACATACGTTCTTCGCATCAATTGTTTTTGTACTTTTTGTAAGGTCCGCATCCAATACGACAATGTTATCTCTTTCTTGTACTAATTGTGCTAATGCTTTTCCATATGCTTCTCTTGTTGCTATTTTCGCCATACTATTCACCTAACTCTTTCAATGCTTGTGCTAATTGTTCATCATTTGGTGCAACACCATGCCAACCTGCGTTGTTTTCCATAAAAGAAACACCTTTTCCTTTTACTGTTTTCGCTAAAATTAATGTTGGTTTGTCAGTACAATCTTTCGCTTTCGCAAAAGCACTCGCGATGTCATCGAAACTATGACCATCAATATTAATTACATTCCATCCAAAAGCTTCAAACTTCTTACCAAATGGTGCTGGATTCATTACGTCTGCAATGTTTCCATCAATTTGTAATCCATTAAAGTCTAAGATAGCACATAAGTTATTCAACTTGTAATGTGAAGCAGCCATCGTCGCTTCCCATACTTGTCCTTCTTCACATTCTCCATCTCCTAATAACGCATAGATGCGATGTGTATTGTTTTCTACTTTATTTGCCAATGCCATTCCTACAGCACAAGAAATTCCTTGTCCTAATGAACCTGTTGACATATCTACACCTTCAATATAATTCATATTAGGGTGTCCTTGTAGTTTTGAATTAATGTTACGAAATCCCAACAAATCTTTTTCATCAAGCAATCCTTTTTCTGCCAATACCCCATACAATAATGGAGACGCGTGTCCTTTACTTAATACAAAACGATCTCTTGCAATACTGTTTACATTATCCTTATTGATGTCCATTACTTCAAAATATAAGTAAGTAATCACATCCGTTGCTGATAATGATCCTCCAGGATGTCCCGACTTCGCTGCATGCACCATTTTCACAATATTCCTACGAATATTTTTCGCATGACTTTCTAACATTGTTTTATCCATATCATCAATTCCTCCTCAACGTATTTATTCTACCTTTTGAAACCATTCAAGTCTAGTAAAAAGTACTAGAAATGTAAATAAAAAAGCGAAAACACTTGATTTCGATAATTTTTTGTTGTTTTTATTAAAAACTTATTGAAATTCCCGATTCCAGTACGCATTATCCCAAGAAAAAAGAAGATTCCTTCCTCTTCTCTTCTCCATTATTTTATTGATCACTACTTAATTTTGCTTCCTACATTCATATCGACGCGCCACTGAGGTGGTTGTGTGTCATCTCCCCAGTATTCATCAACACGAATAACCTTGTTCTCTTTTAATGAGATAAAGGAAGAAACATGAAAGGATAGTGTTTTGTCTTTTGTATAAATTCGAACTGCACAAATTATCATATCCTTTGTTTCCACAACTCTTTCCACTTCGTTTGCCCATGTTCCAGGGTATTCGCAGTTAGCTGTTAAAAACTCTTCTACGGTAAACTTCTCATTTGAATTATGCCAATATATCTTTGCTTCTTGATGAAAGAATTGGCGTATGTCTTCTCTTCTTTGTTCTGTAATCGCATTCCAATATTGTTTAATATCCATAACTTGTCCTTTCTATTCTACAATATATACCCCGATTCCAATTAGACCAGGCCCTGTATGAACCCCAAGACATGGTGAGATTTGTCCTTCGATAAATGCTACGATTTCGCAATCCACTTCTTTCATAATATCTTCTTTTAAAGCTTCTGCTTCTTCTTGTGCATCACCATGGCAAATAGCTAAGTAAATTTTCTTATGCTCACCAATTGCTTTTAATGCTAACTCTTTGGTTTTACTAATCGAGTGCTTGCGTCCTCTTACTTTCGCAATATTGTAGTAAATACCATCCTCATTACATGAAATGATCGGTTTTAAATTTAATGCATTCCCTACTAAAGAAGCAACCAAACCAATACGACCACCCTTTTGTAAGTACTCTAGTGTTTTTACCACAAAAAACACTTTCGAATTCGCAATGGTATTGTTTAATGTTTGTACCACTTCTTGAAATGGCATTCCCGCAGCGATGTTTTTTGCTGCAGCAATCACATGGAATCCAGCTGCAACGGCAATGTTTTTTGTATCCACAATCACAATATCTAGGTCTTCCACATCTTGTGCAATTAAATGAATCATATTGTTTGTTCCTGATAATCCACTTGATAATGTAACGCATAATACGTGTTCAAACCCATCTTTTTTAATTTGTTCAAACATCGAAACGATGGATTGCCCGTCTGGAAGTGATGTCGAAGGCACTTCTTGTTCCATGCTTTCGTATACTTCTTGTGGAGTGATACTCACTCCATCTAAATATTCTCTATCCTTATAAATTACTTTTAATGGTAGCACATAAATATCGTATTGTTCAACGTACTCTTTTGGTACATCACAACAAGAATCCGTTAAAATAGCAACTTTTTGTTTATTCATTTGTATTCTCCTTCTCTTCATTCAATGAAATGATTTTATTCGCAACGACTTTACACGCAAAGGAATTGGATGCAAAGTACATCGCTTGTCTTTCTTTGCTTACATCACTATTCGTTTCTTCAAAACGACCATGTATTTGTAATGCCACATTGTGTAAAGAGCGTTCCATCTCTTCACAAAATAAATTATACGCACCTTTTAATCCAGACACTTGTGCTTGGTATGTAATCCCTGCGTTCACTTGTTCAATCGTCAATACTTGTTTCAGCATCGTAATCGCAATCAAGTAAGCCAAATGTACTTTTTGGTATTTCTTTTTCTCTGGTTTTGGCATCATCTTATGTTTGACATAATTATTAATCATCGCCGCAGTCACAATGCTTTCTTTCGCATCAAAATACATTTTTAAGTATTCGTTAATCAGTTGAATCACTTGATCGCTGTAAAGTTCAAACGCTGGCAACTCTTCCCAACGTGGAATACTACATTCGATCAAATCTTTACTCCATTCTTTTAATTGTTTGTGCATATCGTTACCTCTTGATTCTATCTTAACATGATTTCCATAATTATTCAATCTAGTTACCGTAACTAGATTGAATAACAAATAAAAAGGAACAAAATACTCTGTTCCTCTTTTCCTTTTTATGGACGTAGTCCTGATCCACCTTGGATTGTAAGTGTTTCTCCAGTAATGTAGTGTCCTGCATCACTCGCAAAGAATACACATGCTGCTCCAATGTCATTTTCCGCATCTGCAAAACGTTGCATTGGGATAGCTTGAATTGTTTTTTCATATAATTCAGGGTAAGCAATTTTCCATTGCGCTAATCCTTCTGTCATCGCAAGTGGACAAATTACATTAACATTAATATTATCGATTCCCCATTCTGTCGCAGCCACACGACTCATACCACGAATTCCTTCTTTTGCTGCTGCATAAGAAGATTGTCCTTCTTTTCCAAACAATCCAGCACCACTCGCAAAGTTAATAACACTTCCTTTGCTTTCTTTTAAATAAGGATACGCTGCACGCATATAAAAGAAAGATGCATACAATCCAGAATAGATTGCTTTGTCGAAATCTTCTTTCGTATGATCTTTTAAAGCAACACCAGAAGCACTAATTTGCGCATTGTTAATAAGACAATTAATTTTTCCAAATTTCTTTACTGCTTCATCAATTACATTTTGTACCGCTGCTTCATCTGCACCGTCTGCACTTACGCATAATACTTCTACTCCATGTTTTTCTAATTTTTCTTTCGCTTCTTTTAACGTATCTAAATTTCTACCTGTAATAACCAAATTAGATCCCGCTTTGGCGAAAGCAGTCGATAGTCCAAATCCAATTCCTCGACCTCCACCAGTAATGATGGTAACTCTGTTTTCCAATGTCTTCATACGACACCTCCTAATACTCTTATTATACTTCAAACTTAGTAATATTTGCCAATCATTTGAAAGAATAATCTATTTAGAATATTTTCTAAATAGATATTGAACTTACTATCCAACAGTGATACAATCTATTTAGAAATATTTCGAAATAGGAGGTATTTATGTTTCAAGATACATTCAAAGCATTAAACGATCCGATTCGTCGACATATTTTAGAAATGCTAAAGGAGAAACGAATGTCTGCGGGTGATATCGCCCAGTGTTTCGACATGAGCCAAGCGACGATTTCGTATCACTTATCCATTTTAAAAAAAGCCGACTTGATTTATGAACAAAAAGAAAAAAACTATATTTACTATGCATTGAACGCCTCGATTTTTCAAGAGATGCTCTTGTATTTTAAGCAGTTTACGAAAGGAGATTACCATGAAAAATAAAACTTTTATCATGAGTTGCATGATGTTTCTTATTCCCATTGCTTTACTTGTTGTCTTTTACAACCAATTACCAGAAAACATTCCTATCCACTTTTCCTCCACAGGAGCAGCAGATGGATATGCACCAAAATTTGGTGGATTACTTGGTTTGGTTGGGGGAAGTTTTTTGATTCACCTATTGGTTTGTTTTGTTTTAACAAAAGATCCAAAAAGAAAAAACATGCCTAATATCTTAATTGCGATAACATTCTTTATTCTACCAACTATTGCTACGCTATTTACAACAATCATTATCGCCTATGCTTTAGATGGACCTTTTAACACCTTAACGATTGTATTTGTAGCAATTGGCATCTTATTTTTAGTAATTGGTAATTACTTACCAAAAGTGAAAATGAATTATTCTATGGGAATTCGTACCCCTTGGACATTAGCAAACGAAGAAGTATGGAACAAGACACACCGTCTTGGTGGGTTCTGTTTCTTCTTAGCAGGTTTGTTCACTATTGTGCTTGCTTTCTTCTTCCAAATCTTCGTGTTTATCGCAGGGATGTTGTTGTTGGTGATGATTCCCATCATCTACTCTTATATGTTGTACCAAAAAATTGAAAAAAAGTAATCGTATAAAACAAAAATGGCGTAACCTAGGTTGCGCCATTTTCTTTTCGTTTATTCTTCTTCTTTGTAGAAGTGATAACTTGATTTTCCACTCGTCTTAATGTGATACATCGCCTTATCTGCTTTTTGGAATAATTCATCATAACTGCTTGCATCGTTTGGATAGATTGCGATACCTACACTACAAGTAACACTAACCTCTTTGCTCAATCCAGTGATTTCATCCACCGCACGAACAATTTGTTTTGCCTTTTCTTCAATGACGGCTTGTTCACTCAACAACACATCACTCATTAAGGCAATGAACTCATCTCCACCAATACGACCCACAATGTCATCTTTTCTAAAGCATCGTTGCAACTTCTCACCGATTTGACTCAATACTTCATCTCCTTCTAAATGACCATACGTGTCATTGATATCCTTGAAGTCATCCACATCAATAATAAATAAGACTTGTTGCGTCAACAATGTGGTATCCATTAGTTTTTGTTTAATGAATCGTTCTGCACTTTCTTTATTGTAGATACCTGTTAAGCCATCGATCATCGTTTTTACTTCCAACTCTTCATGGACACGCTTCATTTCATCGATATCTTCCATTACCGCAATAATATGCGTTGGTTCACTCATTTGGTCCAAAATAATCGTACCTTTAATTCGTACCCAACGTTCTTCCCCATTCAACAATTTAATCTTTTCATCAATTTGGAAGTTATAGCCATTTTCATTGACGTAATCAATTAACTCTTTTTTCGACAAGTTAACGTTTCCAAAATGCTCTAACATCAATGCATTTTCACTCGTAATTGACATCACTTCAGGACAACCACTGTATTCCATCCATCCCTTAGAGAAGTGAATTTCTTTTTTATCCAATTCATAATCAAAGTACATTAAGTTTGTACCTTCTAAAATCATTCTTTGTTTTGCATCGCTTACTTCTAATTCTTCTTGCATTCGCATCATATTAGAAATATCTTGAATGGATATGTAAGCATAACGGATTCCATTGTCCTCAATGAAATGACGACGATCAATCACCCATTTTACACGACCATCCTTCGCAATGATACGATAGTAAATCTCTGGTAAAATGGCTTCGTTTCTCAGTGTCATATCATCACGTAAATCTTCTGGATGAACAAACTCCACATAACCATGTAACAAGGTTTCCTTCGCTTCTTCTTCGCTTAAACCAAACAATTCACACGCACCATCACTTACAAACTGCAATGTTAATTTCCCATGGTCAACACTATAACAAAGCACTCCACCTGGTGCGTTTTTCAAGATGGTATTCATTTCTTCCATCCGCTTTTTAATCTCTTTGTTTTTCTTACGATCCCAACTCATCCATAAATAAATAAAGAATATTAGAATCACTGCTATTCTTATTACTAAAATAAAAGCTAATTGATTTGTCTGTGACGTTTTTTCCTGGATAATATTTTGGTTTACCAAAGTAAAAATAAACCAATCCGAAGCTTTTTCATACTCATAATACACTTCTCTGTTTTTTCCATCTATCTCATGATAAAAATGCCCACGATTTTTCGACAATGCATTCTTATTCATATTACCAAAGAAATCCTCTTTGTCGTATATGTCTTTGTCCCCAATAATCAATTGCCCACTACGGTCCACAACAAAGACAGTTCCTTCCACAAAAATAGAATTAATACTAAAGTGCTTACTCATATCATCCAATGCGATCGCAGAGTGCAACACTCCTTCAATTTCTCCATCCTTATAAATAGGTACTGCATATACAACACACGATTGTTTGTTTGCACGAGATATGACTACTTCTGATACAACTTTATTTCCCTTGATTGCCTTTTGGAAATAATCACGATCGGCAACAGAAAAAGTATTGCCATGAATATCTTTGGCATTCCCATTTTTATCTTCAATCGTTATGTTTAAAAACCATTTTGCACACATGCATCGCGAAGCGTAGCAAACACTTGTTCATCACTTAAATTATCTGATGTTGAGATGAACAAACTATACGCACCTAATGTTGATAGGATATCGTTCGTCTTACTATTAATATGATTTTCTAAATATTCACTATTTCGTTTTAGGCTACTACTAATGCTATCCTTTAATTGTTTCTTAGTGCTGGCTGAAAAATCGACGGCACTCAAAAAAATAAAAAAGAAGCATGTCAGAATAATGACGGTATTCAGAATACGAATTCCTTTCCCTTTTCCTTTTTCCATACTATACCTTACTTTCTCACTTTATCATTAACTATTTACTACCAATAACTTTTTTCAATACTCTGGTAACATTATATCTTTATTATGGTTATATTTCAACATATCCACTAAAAAGTATAAAAAGAAAGACATTATCTTTTCTACATTATTAAAAGAAGTATCTAGCATTGTATAACCAAATATAAAAAAAGAGCATTTGTCATGCTCTTATTGTGGTAATTGTTTTCCGATTACCTTTTTTAATTTCTTTTCAAATTCACTACGAGGAAATAAGATTGATGTTCCACATCCCAAGCACTTAATACGGATGTCAGCACCCATACGGATAATCTTCCAATACTTGCTTTTCTTACAAGGATGTTGTTTCTTCATTTCCACAATGTCATCCAAATCATATTCGTGTTGAATCATACTTAACCCTCTCTTTTATAATACGATTGTAACGTATTTTCTAGTAACATCGCAATCGTCATCGGTCCTACCCCTTTTGGTACTGGTGTGATGTGTTTTACTTTGCTAAGACAACTGTCTAAATCAACATCACCACATAACTTATTATTTTCATCGCGGTTAACACCAACATCAATTACAATCGCTCCTTCTTTAATCCAAGAAGCATCGATATAACGTGGCTTTCCGATCGCCGCTACAACAATGTCTTTGTCTGCACAAATCGTTTTGCCATCTTTTGTTTTTGAATGAACGGTTGTAACCGTTGCATTTTTATTCATCAGTAATTGTCCAATTGGTTTTCCAACAATATTACTACGTCCGATTACCACTGCATTCAACCCACTTAAATCATCGTATCCCATCTCTTTTAAAATACGCATGATTCCTTTTGGTGTACATGGTAAATACGTTTCTTCTTGAATTAACATCTTTCCTATATTAAATGGATGAAATCCATCTACATCTTTTTGTGGATCAATCGCAAACAATACTTTGTTCGCATCAATGTGTGCTGGTAGTGGCAATTGTACCAATATTCCATCCACATCTGCATCCTTATTTAACTCTTCTACTTTTTTAAGTAGTTCTTCTTCACTCATATCATCATAACGAAGCGTTGTATTACGCATCCCGATTGCTGCACACGCTTTTTCTTTTCCACTCACATACGATGTACTTCCTACATCATTTCCAACAAACACCACTACCAAATGTGGCAAACGTTTGTTTTGGTTTTGTAGCTGTTCTATCTCTTCTTTTAATTGCGCTTTGATGGTAGCGGCAATTTCACTTCCATATACTATTTTATCCATTTACAGTTCCTCGCTATCTAAGATGATGGTAACAGGACCATCATTGCATAATTCTACTTTCATATCCGCACCAAATATTCCTGTTTCCACAGTGATATCATATGTACGCAATTGTTCATTAAAGGCATCGTACATAATACTAGCATACGCTGGGTTGGCACTCTTCGTAAAACTTGGTCGTCTTCCCTTTTTGCAATCTGCATATAAAGTAAATTGTGAAATACTTAAAATACTACCTTTTCTATCCATTAAAGACAAATTCATTTTTTGGTTCTCGTCTTCAAAGATACGTAGTTCAACACACTTTTTTGCTAGTTTGATTAATGTTTCGTTCGTATCGCTTTCTTCAATCCCAACAAACAACAACAATCCTTCTTGAATTTGTCCTTGTATTTTATCGTCGACACTCACTTTCGCATGTTTTACTCTCTGTAGTACAATTCGCATACACATCCCCCTTTATTTCTAATATACTATATCATAATTTTAATTGTTTTTAAGAAAAACATGAGGGAAAATGCGTTCGCAAAGCCTCCCTTTCGATAGATTCTTACAATCAATTTTCAGAAAATGTTTCATTTCTTACATTTTTTCACATTATTAGTTGCAATATAAAGTAAGATATATTATGATATAAGCAATCGGAGATGATGTTTAGTGATTAATAACAATAAATTTTATTTTTATTTTGAATAGCCCCAAAACAAAACCAACTATGTTTGGTCATTTTGTATTTTATTGGGGCATCAACAGTAGCACAGCATATTGGTTGGTGCTTTTTTTATTAATAAGGGAGATAACATGAAAACAATAAGCGTAAATTTAACACATAAAACATACGATATAATCTTAGAAAGAGGTAGTATTCAAAAATTGAATCACTATTTTGATACATCGCGTAAAATTTTTATCTTAACAGATCAAAACATACCGCAAAAATGGATTGATATCGTGAGCGAACAATGCCCAAATAGCAAAGTATATAAGGTTATCGGGGGCGAAGAGAGCAAAAGCATGGCTGTTTATGAAGCTTGCTTACAACAAATGTTAGACTTCCACATGTCACGTAAGGATTTTGTCATCGCACTTGGTGGTGGAGTCATCGGAGATTTGGCTGGTTTTGTCGCTGCCACTTATATGCGCGGTATTTCCTTCATTTCCATTCCTACAACAACACTATCGCAAATTGATAGCAGTATCGGTGGAAAGGTAGCCATTAATTTAGGTAACGTAAAAAATATCGTGGGTGCATTTCACCATCCAGATAAAGTCATTATCGATTTTGCTACCCTAAGCACTTTACCACAACGTCATGTCATCAATGGATTAGTGGAAGCGCTAAAAGCGGGTTTGATTCACGATCCAAGTTTGTTCGCTTCGTTTGAACAAGATCAGATCTTAGATCACTTAGAAGAAATCATCTACAAAAGTTTATGTATGAAAAAAATGGTTGTGGAACAAGACGAAAAAGAAAACGGTCTTAGAAAAACTTTGAACTTTGGACATACCATTGGACATGGTATTGAAACATATTATCATCTAGAAACGTATTTGCATGGTGAATGCGTTGCGATGGGAATGCTTTACTTCATTACTGATGAAGCATTAAAACAAAGAGTCATTCGCATCTATGAGAAATTGAACATACCGATAAGCGCCGCTATCGACATTGATAAAGTCTATCAATTTACGACGATGGACAAAAAAGCACACGCTTCACAAATCAGTGTTGTGTACGTAGATGAAATAGGAAAAGCATACATTAAAGAAATCAAAATGGAAGAAATTAAAACAATATTAGAAAGGGGAATACAATGAAAAGTACAATAGGAGATGCCATTACAATTAGTGTCTTTGGAGAATCGCATGGGGAACAAATCGGTGTCTTAATTGATGGCTTATGCCCAGGTATTAAATTAGATATGGACTACCTTCATCACCAACTGGATTTGCGTAAACCAAAAGGGCGCATTTCTACCCAACGCAAAGAAAGTGATGAACCAAACATTATAAGTGGATACTTTAATGAACATACCACTGGTACACCACTTTGTATTCTATTTGAAAATAGCAATACAAGAAGCAAAGATTATGACAGCATTAAAGATTTTATGCGCCCTAGTCATGCTGACTACAGTGCGCAACAAAAATATTTAGGGTTTCAAGATTATCGCGGTGGAGGCCACTTCTCTGGTCGCTTAACAACAGCCATTGTCGCTGCTGGAGCGATTTGTAACAGCATCTTGAAACGCAAAGGCATTCTTATAGGTTCCCATATTAAAAATGTGAACACGATTTGCGATACCCCTTTTAGCAATGACGAAGCGGTATTGGTAAAACAATTAGAAGCGTTAAACGAAGCCCACTTCCCTACGATTTCAAAAAGCGCACAAGCAGAAATGGTCGCTTATATGGAAGCGTGTGCGAATGATGGGGACAGTTGTGGTGGCGTGATTGAGAGTGTCATCTACAATATGCCCGAAGGGATTGGAGAACCGATGTTTCATTCCATAGAAAGTGTTCTTTCTCACTTACTGTTTAGTGTTCCTGCCATCAAAGGGGTGGAATTTGGTTTAGGGTTTGCCTTCGCAAACCACAAAGGTAGTGAAGTAAACGATAGTTTCTATTACGATGAAAACAAAAAAGTAAAAACAAAAACCAACAACAATGGTGGTATCAATGGAGGCATCAGCAATGGTATGCCAATTGTGATTCGAAGTGTAGTCAAACCTACTCCTTCCATTTATAAGAGCCAAGAAACCATCAATCTTAATACCAAAGAAAACGTGTCCTACCAAATCAATGGTCGCCACGATCCTGCCATTATCCATCGTGCTCGTGTTGTTTTGGATAGTGTGATCGCAATTGGTCTACTTGATTTAATGGTACAGCGTTATGGTTACTTATGGATGAAAGAGGACTAGTATGGAATATGGATTAATTGGTGAAAAATTAGGACATAGCTATTCAAAAATCATTCAAGAGCGATTGCTTGAAAATTATACATACGAGTTACATCCACTTAAAAAAAGTGAACTTGCTTCGTTTATGAAAAAACGAGAATTCAAAGCGATTAACGTTACCATTCCTTACAAGCAAGAAGTCATTGCGTATTTGGACGAAATGGACGATGCAAGCAAAAAAATTGGAGCCGTAAATACGGTGGTTAATAGAGACGGTAAGTTATACGGCTATAACACAGATTATTATGGGTTTGCTTACACCCTTTCTCAAAACCATATCGATGTAGCAAACAAAAAAGTGTTAGTCATCGGTAATGGTGGTGCAGCCAAAGCCATTATCGCTGTATTACGTGATCAACACGTTAGCGAAATCATCATATGTGCACGTACTATCGTAGACAACGTGACTTCACTTAGTGAAGTCTACCAAAACCATAGTGATGTGGATATCATCGTGAATACTTCCCCAGTGGGAATGTATCCACACAATGAGCAAACACCGATTTCCTTGGCACCATTCACAAAGTGTAGTGCTGTTGTGGATATTATTTATAATCCATTACACACGCGCTTACTAGTAGAAGCGAAAGCGCAAAACAAACAAAATGCTGGAGGTTTGTCGATGTTAGTTGCCCAAGCAAAATATGCTTTGGAGCATTTTAAACAAATTACGATTGCTGAAAAGCATATTGCTCAAATTTATGAACAACTATGTATTGAAACACAAAACATCGTATTGATAGGTATGCCTGGTTGTGGAAAAAGCAGTGTCGCAAAAGAACTTGCGAAAATGAGTGGGAAAACACTTGTGGACATTGATGAAGAAATCACAAAAACAATACAAATGAGTATTAGCGATTACTTCCAACAATACGGCGAAGCGAAGTTTCGCGAAATAGAAAAACAAATCACACTACAAGTCAGCAAACAAACTAACCTTGTTATCTCTTGTGGTGGTGGTATTGTGAAAGATCGAGATAATATTAATGCATTACAACAAAATGGAGTCATCGTTTTGTTAGAAAGAGCATTGGATGAATTAACTTGTGGAAAAGGAAGACCATTAAGTAAAAGCAAAGAAGAAATACTTCAACTTTATGAAGAACGCAAACATTTGTATGAAGAAGCGTATGATCTTAAAGTGAAAAACAATAAAAGCGTGCAAGAAGTCGCACGCTTAGTGAATGAAGCATTTCATTCACTATTGATAGAAAAGGGAGAACATTAATATGATTATTACAATTAAAAAGAATGCCGACCAAAAAGAAGTCGACTTATTAATTAAAAATTTAGAAACCAAAGGGGTAAAAGCCGTAGAAATTGAAGGTAGTGATTTTAACGTTTATGGATTAACAGGAGACACTACCATCATTGATGAAAAAAGTATAAAAGCCTATGCTTGTGTGGAAAGTGTTATGCGTGTTGCTGCAAAATACAAATTAGCAAACCGTATGTTCCATCCAGAAGACACTCGTATCGATGTTGCGGGTATCCCAGTTGGGGGAAAAGAAAAAGTCGTTGTGATTGGAGGACCATGTGCCGTAGAAAACAAAGAGATGATTATTCACTTAGCACAAGAAGTTAAAGATGCTGGAGGGGTAATGCTTCGCGGTGGTGCATACAAACCAAGAACAAGTCCTTATGCCTTCCAAGGAATGCGTACAGAAGGAATACTAGCAATGGTGGAAGCCAAAGCAAAAACAGGGTTACCAATTGTAACAGAGTTAATGGGGGAAGCCCAAATTGAAGAATTTGAAAAATACGTTGATATGATTCAAATTGGGGCTCGTAACATGCAAAACTTTGAATTATTAAAAGAAGTAGGAAAACGTACAACCAAACCAATCTTATTAAAAAGAGGATTTGCGAATACGATTGACGAATGGATTATGAGTGCCGAGTACATTATGGCAAATGGAAACCCGAATGTCATTTTCTGTGAACGTGGTATTCGTACGTATGAAACAGAAACAAGAAACACATTGGATTTAAGTGTGATTCCTATTATTAAAGAAAAAACACATTTGCCAATTATCATCGACCCATCGCATGCAACAGGGGATTGGAAATTAGTCGAAAGTGCTTCCTTAGCAGCCGTAGCTGCTGGAGCAGATGGGTTAATCATCGAAGTACATGATAACCCAGAATGCGCATTGAGCGATGGAGCACAATGCCTTAAACCAAAGAAATTCGCTGCATTAATTGAAAAAGCAAGAGCGATTGCTAACGTTGTCGCAAGAGACATATAGGAGAAGAATATGATTATTACATTTAAAAAAGACGTCCCAAAAATT
This sequence comes from uncultured Erysipelotrichaceae bacterium, assembly GCA_964370395.1. Taxonomy (GTDB): domain Bacteria; phylum Bacillota_I; class Bacilli_A; order Erysipelotrichales; family Erysipelotrichaceae; genus JBGUVL01. The sequence goes on along the minus strand of CAYJIZ010000010.1, from coordinate 58,587 downwards.
GAAGTGGACAAAGTGATTACTGCAATTGAAAGCAAAGGACTACAAGTCCACTCAAGTATTGGTGCCGATTACCAAGTATATGGAATTGTTGGCGATACTACCATTTTAGACGAAAAGGTATTGCGTTCTAACCCACACGTAGAAGAAGTAACACGTGTTTCTACACCTTATAAAAAAGCGAGCCGTATGTTCCACCCAGAAGACAGCGTAATTGATGTTGCTGGTATTAAAATTGGAGGGAGCGAACCAATCGTTGTGATTGGGGGACCTTGTTCTGTAGAAGGAAAACAACCTCTATTAGACATTGCTGACGCGGTAAAAGATGCGGGTGCGACAATGTTACGTGGAGGAGCTTACAAACCAAGAACGAGCCCTTATGCATTCCAAGGGATGGAAAGCGATGGTGTGGCTTGCTTAGTAGAAGCAAGAAACAAAACTGGCTTACCTGTCGTTTCAGAATTAATGGACAAAGACCAATTAGATGAATTTATTGAACACGTTGATTTAATTCAAGTTGGAGCTCGTAATATGCAAAACTTTGCTTTATTAAAAGCACTAGGTAAAATAAACAAACCTATTCTTTTAAAACGTGGATTATCGAACACTATGGAAGAATGGTTAATGGCTGCGGAATACATTATGGCTGGTGGAAACGAAAATGTTATCTTATGTGAACGTGGAATTCGTACATTTGAAAAATACACACGTAATACATTAGATTTAAGTGTGATCCCTATTATTAAAAAACGTTCTCATTTACCAATTGTCATCGACCCATCGCATGCAACAGGAGATTGGGAATTAGTAGAAAGTATGTCTCTTGCTGCGATAGCTGCTGGTGCAGATGGTTTAATTATCGAAGTACATGACAACCCACAATGTGCATGGAGTGATGGAGCACAATCCTTAAAACCAGAAAACTTTAAACAAGTCATCGACAAAGGACGCAAGATTGCGAATGTAATCGGGAGGGATATGTAATGAAGGTGAAGGTATATCCTTCTAGTGTAAGTGGAAAAATTACCATCCCACCTTCAAAAAGCATGTCACATCGTGCTATCATCTGTGCTGCATTAGCAAATGGAAAAAGTGTCATTTCTAATGTTGCTTACAGCGATGATATCAAAATTACGATTGAAGGAATGAAACAATTAGGAGCCGATATCACTTGTCTAGAAGACAGTGTTATCGTACAAGGAATCAAAGATTTTACACAGTTAAAAGACAATGTTGTTTTCTGTAACGAATCGGGTTCTACCCTTCGTTTCTTTATTCCTATTTTCTCATTATGCGATTGTTCCATCGCTTTTACTGGACGCAATCGTTTATTAAAAAGACCACAAACAATCTATGAGGATATTTTTAAACAACAAGGCATTTCTTATTTCCAAGATGATGAGAAAATTGCCATCGGTGGTAAATTACAACCGGGTGACTATGTTTTAAATGGGGATGTGAGTAGCCAATTCATATCTGGATTATTATTCACGTTACCTTTACTAGAAGCAGATTCCACAATTCATATTAAAGAACCATACGAATCCCGCTCCTATGTTGACTTAACTTTAGAAATGTTAGATCGCTATGGTATTCATGCTTATTACAGTGACAGCAATACCTTACTTATTAAAGGAAACCAACGCTACCAAGCAAGCGATTATCGCATTGAAGGGGATTACTCCCAACTTGGTTTCTTCGCTGTACTTGCTGCCATCAACAACGATTTGCACTGTGCTGGTTTAGCGCATGATTCCAAACAAGGAGACAAACAAATCATCTCCATTCTTCAACAAGCCAATGCGCAAATTGAAGAAGTAGAAGACGGCTACTTAATCCATAAATCAAATCTAACCCCTAGTGACATCGACTTACAAGATTGCCCTGACTTAGGACCAATCCTAAATGTAATGGCGATGTATACACAAGGACAAACAAAAATATACAATGCGCAACGTTTGCGTTATAAAGAGAGCGATCGTATTGCAGCAATGGAAGAAGAGTTAAGCAAACTAGGCGTACAAATGACAACGACTGAATCTGAAATCATCATCGATGGAAACACTACGTATGATACAGACGAAATCTTGAGCTCGCACAAAGACCATCGAATCGTAATGAGTTTAAGTGTTGCTGCAACATTGTGCAACAAACCAATTCTCATTGAAGGGGCACAAGCCATTAATAAATCGTACCCTACTTTCTTTGAAGATTTGCAAAGCATTGGTGTAAAGGTGGACATTCTCGATGATTAAAAAGGATACAACATTTTTAATTGTCGGACTTGGTTTATTAGGTGGTAGTTATGCAAAAGGATTAAAGGATGCTGGCTTTTATGTGTCAGGTATTGCACGTCGTCAAGAAACAATTGATTATGCCCTTCAACATGACATTATTGATGAAGGAAGCATTGTAGTCGAAGACATCGTCAGCAAAGCAGATGTCATTATCTTTGCTTTGTATCCAGAATTAATGGTGTCTTGGATTAAACAATACCAACATCTTTTCAAAACTAACGTTTTAATTAGTGATGTCAGCGGTGTAAAATGCAATATCGTCGATGCAGTTCAAAACGTGTTACGCGAAGATGCAGAGTTCATTTCAGCCCATCCAATGGCAGGGAAAGAAAGTAGCGGGATTGAATATGCCAATACGGAAATGTTTCAAAAAGCCAATTACATCATTACCCCAACAGCAAAAAATACGAAAGAAGCCATTGCTTTCTCTTACGATTTAGCAAACGTCTTACAATTTCATCACATCGCACAATTAACTTGTGAAGAACACGATCGGATGATCGGATTTTTATCCCAGTTAACGCATGTGATTGCTGTTAGTTTAATGAATACACACGATAACGAACACTTAGTGGAATACACTGGAGATTCTTTCCGTGATTTAACACGTATCGCGAAAATTAATGAAACGATGTGGAGCGAACTCTTTCTTTTAAACAAAGAAATCTTATTAGAAGAAATTGACGCTTTTATCGCTTCTATTTCAAACTTTAGAGAAGTGTTAGCAAACGAAGACAAAGAACAGATGAAACAACTGTTCATCCAATCGACAAACAGAAGAAAGAAATTTGATAAATAAAGAGTGTCCCAATCGGACACTCTTTTTACATGTATTTTTTTATTATTTCTGGATCTGTCGTTGATGCTGCATCCTCATCAATGATTAAAATACAATTTGGATGCAAACGACTAAAGGAAACTGGCCAGTGTGGATCTATGTGTTCACACTCCAGTGTCTTCTTTATTAATGCCGCCTTATGTTTTCCACTTGCTACTACGATAAATGTTTTCGTACGCATGATATCTTCCATTCCAATCGAACAAGCTCGTTTTGGAACCAAGTCTTCATTCCCACCAAAGAAACGTGCGTTTGCTTTGATTGTGGAAGGGGCCAAATCCACTGCATGCGTTCTTGGTAACAAGTAATCGTGCGGTTCATTAAACGCTACATGCCCATCATCACCAATTCCTGTAATCGCAATATCCAAACCTCCCATTGCGAATATCTTTTCACTGTACGCTTCACACATCGCATCGATGTCTTCTGCCATTCCATCTGGATAATACACATTACTCGCTTCGACATCCACATACTTTAAAAAATGCTTTTGCATAAAATACGCATAGCTATTTTCATTTTGTGGAGTGATTCCGATATACTCATCCATATCAAACGTAATCATCTTTTGAAAAGAAACTTCATTTTCTAAATACATCTTTACCAAGTACTCATACATTCCAATCGGTGATCCTCCAGCAGGCAAACAAAAAATCAAGTTCGGTTTTTCATTCACTAAATCTCTCACTATTTCTGCTGTTTTTAAACTTAGCTCATCATAGTTTTTTGTTAGTATTAGTTTCATAACGCTAACCTCCTACCTTCATTATACAACCAAAATTAGCGAAGTCAATAATTTTGGTTGTATCCTATCCTTTTTATCAATTCCTCTCTCTATATAAAAACACAGGCTTACACCTGTGTTACTTTTACAACCTTTTCATACTTCTTTATCACTTCTAACGAAGTCTTTTTATCACATACAATCGTGTCTACTTCATCAAAAGAAAGCAATTCTTCACTCGCTTCTTTATCAAACTTACTATGCTCCAAAACAACGATAACTTTCTTCGCATTCTGAATAAACAAACGTTTGATTGCCCCTTCACTTTGCGCACTGCTTGTAATCGCATGATCAAGTGACACTCCATTTGGTGATAAAAAATAAACATCACTTTTACTATGTTTCAAACTCTCTATCGCTGCATCATCAAAGAAAGCATTTTGTTTGCGATCCAATACTCCCCCTGCGCAACACAAAGTAACATTGTCCGCTTTGGCTAACACACCAGCAGCATTAAATGAATTTGTGATAACCGTACACGAGATATCTCTTTCTAAAATTTCCTGTGCAATATAATGGTTTGTTGAACCTGCATCCAAAGTAATGACACTCCCTTTCGACACAAAGTGTTCTACAACATAAGCAGCAATTTCCATTTTTTCTTTTTTGCCATCGTAATACGAGCATGATACCCCGTATTTCTTGGTGTCCCTTCCGTTGAAATAGCACCACCAAGTACTCTTTTTAATACACCCATTTCTTCAAGATAAGTTAAATCATTACGAATCGTCGCAATCGATGCATTTAACTCTTCACAAAATTCTTGTAGTTTTATGACATCTTTCTTTTGTAACATATCTCTTATTTTACTTTGGCGAATGCGCGCCTTTTTTGAATTATTCATAGGCATTCTCCTTTATTCTCAGCAATTTTATTATAGCATTCAACCAACCCCGATAGGAAGACAATTCAATATTATGCTATAATATTGAAAACAAGAAAATATTGGAAGGGGGACATAAGATGGACTATTTAGATGGTTTTTTGTATTTGCTAGTAAGTAGCATTGCAGCATTGAGCGCAAACTGGGCACTCAATTATTTTGGATTGTCTGGTGTGGAACAAATTGTCTTTCATTTAAAAGTTCCTTTAGAAGGTACCAACAAGGAATTTATTAAGGATTGGTTCTCCCTTTGTTTACTACGAGCAATCATCATTACTATTCTCTTTACTATCCTTGCCATCGCCTTTCAAAGTAAATTGATTTTAATCATAGCCATGATTGCTTTTCTAATTTATGCCATATGGCGCATTCAACTCATACCTTACCTTCTACATCAACTGCAATCCACTTCTTTATATGAAGAATACTACGTTGATGGAAAAGAGGTAGAACTGCGTTTTCCTCAACAAAAAAGAAACATAGTTCATATATATGTCGAATCTTTAGAAACAACTTTTACTTCCAAAGCAAACGGTGGTAATTATGAGAAAGATTTAATCAAAGAATTGAGCGACATTGCGAAAGAGGGAATCAACTTTTCCAATACACAACTATTAGGTGGCGCCTATGTGGTAAATGGAACAGGATGGACAACAGGTGGACTTGTCGCTCAAAATAGCGCTGTCCCTTTAACCATTCCCATTACAGCGCATAAATTCAGTGATGCGACACCTTTTTTACCTGGGGCTTATGCACTGGGTGATATTTTAAAAAAAGAAGGATACCAGCAAGAATACTTGATTGGTTCAAACGCTTTGTTTGGCGGTCGTAAGTTTTTCTTCCAACAACATGGTGACTATACGATATTCGATTTGGATCATGCGAAACAAAATCAAAAAATCGAAGAAGATTATCATGTTTTTTGGGGATACGAAGACGAGAAGTTATTTGCATTTGCGAAAGAGGAAGTAACACGTTTAGCAAACAATAATAAACCTTTTAATTTTAGTGTCTTAACCGTAGATACACACCACCCTTATGGTTTCAAAGATGCTAAGTACGAACATATGTACGAAGAAAGACTATCTAACATCATACGTGGAAACGCTAAAAAAGTTGGTGCTTTTGTCGATTGGTTAAAACAACAACCCTTTTATGAAAATACGACTGTTATCATTAGTGGAGACCACTTGAGTATGGCAGCCCAATACATCAATAAAACATATGATAAAAATTATCCACGTACTATATTTAATGCCTTTCTTAACGCTCCAATAAAAGCGCATAACACCAAAAACAGAACTTTCACTTCATTGGATTTATTCCCAACCATATTAGCAAGTATGAATGTGGAAATAGAAGGAGATCGTTTAGGACTTGGAACTAATTTATTTTCAAAAAAAGAAACCTTAGCTGAGCAAATTACACTAAAGAAATTAAATAGGGAACTGGTGAAACAATCAAAATACTACAAACAAAATATATTAAAATAAAGCCAACCATCCAAGTGATGGTTGATTTTTTTGTAAATAGAATAAAGCCTTGTTATAATAGAAAAAAACAGGGAGAGAAAGTATGAACAGGGAAACAGTAGGAAAATATTTAGAATACTATCGCATCAAAAACGATATTTCGATTCAATCTTTTTTGTATGCGAATAATCACGAAATTTGCTCCACTCCAACATACAAGAAAGTAATGAGTGGAGAATGTAAAGTAGATGCTATTTATCTTGAACTTGTACGCTACCATCAAATATCATTTTCAGAAGAGTCTTTTATTGCACACTATGCATCAATATTGGATAAACTTGCTTATCACATAGAATATCGTCAAGAAGAAAAAGTGATTGAAATATTATCTGTTGTAATTAAACAAAAAAAGATCACTTCTTTCCCTTGCATCTGTTTTGCTGATTTCTTTTCCATAATGCATAACTTTTTGTGCAACAACAAAAAAATATTATTATCAGAATTCAATCAATTCAAACCTTTGTTGTCGATTTTTTCCACTTCATTTCAAGTTTGCTTTTACAGTATCTATTATCGCAACAATTATCGTTTTTCTAACGATATTACTACATTAGAAAGCATCTTAAACGACATTCCGATCACACTTCAAAAGAATACACTATTTCGCTTTTGGAATTGTAACCAACTGCAATACAACAAAAAGAATAAGGAAGCAATTGACCTTTGCGAGAAATTAATTATCGATTTAGAGAAAACACACAATAAAAATTTGTTAATTTATGCTTATCAATCTCTTCATGGAAACTATAAACACATAAATAATACTCAAAAAGCAGAAGCGTATTTTCACAAATTACAAAAGGCACAAAACGATGACACAATCGATCCTATTATTAAAGAGAGTGTGCGCTATTATTGTGCTATGCACTTTTTTAACGAATATAAATTTAACGAAGCTTTGGCAGCAATTAAAACAATATTAGAAAATAATGCGACAAAAAATGCATTTCTAATTTTACCTTACTGTCATTTGTTATCTTTCCATCATATCAATAATTACAATATCGAATACTTAAATATTATGAAAAATGTTAATAGTCGAAAATTATTTGCCCAGTATTATGAAATGAAAAAAAACAATGTCGCACCTCACAAGTTAAAGATGTTTTTGTGCGATAGATTACAACCGATTTGTAATCAAAACAACGTTTTCGATTATCACATCATATTGGGAGAACTTTTATTATTGGATTACCAAGAGGAATTTAAACAATACTATTTAAAATGCAAAAGCTCAAATTATGTGATTTTAAAAGATTGGAAAAAGGCATTTCAAAAAAACTGTAACTTGTTATAATAAAATTAAATAAACGTTTATTGACATAATCAAAGGAGAAAAATAAACTCAGCCTCTGGTCTCGCATTTTCAAATTCTTGTAAAACTTTTTCACTTGGAGAAGCGCTGCTGGAGCATATAGTGACACAGTAAATGCTAAAATGTATTTCACTGTTCCTAGTAAAAGAAGAAGTGTAAATTCTAATGATTTTGACGTTAGAGTAGAAGTTGGCGAACCTTATGATATTCAAATTTTAAAATGAAATTTTGATTAATAGTGAGTGTTTGTAACTGACAAAAATAAGCATTTTGTTTGAACGCTACTTTGACAAGATGATGGACTCTTTTTATAACTTTAAATTAACTAGTCAGAGTAATTTAATATATTGATAGATGCAAATATTTAGTATTCATTAAAAATATTAAGAAGCTAAACAATTTTCATGAAATCAATGTCATCCGAGTATTTGATTCGCTTTATAAGTTCATTAAATTTAATGAAAAAGAGGAGGATATTAATGAAAAACGATGTAAAAAAGAAAGTAGAAAAACTAGCAAGTGATGGTAAAAAATTTGATACCTACAAAATTGCGAAATCATTTAATCTTGGGCGTATCCTAATAGGAATAGTGTTCATTGTTTTAGTTGTATTATTATTTATTTAATATTAGGGAAGTTTTAAGTGTAACTTGAAATAGCAAATCGTTAGTATTTACAAAGTAAACCAATAGAAATATGTTGAATGATTCATAACATAAATTCTATACTTTAAAACAGAATATTACACTTAGACATGCAAAAGATTTATAACATTTCTTAGAGAAAGAGGACCAAAATAAATCGGTCCTCCTTTTTTATCAGGAGTTTATGCTTTAGGTAATATCTTAAAAAAAGGATACCGACAATAATATCTAATCGAATCCAATGCCTTGTTTGGTGGACGTAAGTTTTTCTTCCAACAGCATTTTGTAATACTGATCTTACTTTAAAACAGATAGGAGATTTTATGAAAAAACTAACTTTACTTTTCACTTGTTTATTAGCTTCGCTTTACTTTTTTACTTGTTTTTTCGCGCAAGGAGATGCCAATTATAGAAATAGCCAAGACGCTAATAAACCATTTAATAATAGTGAATACAAAAACAGTCCATCCATAAATTTATCACTCAAAGCTTCCTTAGGTGAAGATGAAGAAGCCATTGCTACACTGCTACAAATTTTAGAAAGTGGAGACCATTTTGCAACTGGAAGTTTAGGTTCTATGGGGGATGCACAAAGTCGATCTATTGATTTTGTGTACAGCAAAAAGGATTTATATAAAAATCAATTTTATACCGTAGATAATGAGAGAATTGATTTTTCAAATCCTAATGAAAAACGATATTATAGTTTAACAAACGTTCCTAAGAAAAATAAAATTACAATCGATTTATTAAATCCAATGTATTACCGTCATACAGAAGTGTATCAAATGGAATTGCATCCTTTATACCAAATGAAAAAAGGGCTATCCCCAACGGGTATGGTGATATCGAATTTTACAGCACAGCAATTCACAAGTCGAATTGAAAATACACCTTTAGAAAAATACATTAATGATGTAAACGATGTACAATTTGATTACGATATTATTAATGTCAGAGAAGCAAAAGGAATTCAATACGATTCAAATGGTATCCTTATCATATGTTTGATTCTTGCTTTGGTTACACTATCGTTACTGTTAATGGTTAATATCGTCAAAAACAAAAAAATGGTAGCTATCTCTAGGTTGCATGGAATTAGTAAGTTACGTATTTTATTTCATGTTTTTTTACCATTCATAAGCAAAATAATTATCGCTTATTCCCTAACACAATTACTTTTATTATATAGTATTGCTGGTCCTTATCGACTTGTCACAAGAGATCTGTACCAAACGATTATCTTATCCATTATCGGTTTTGCGATTATCTTAATTTTACTTCTTCTTATTGTGTATTGTTACTTAACACTGTATCGCAATTTTCATGAACTAAAGCAAAATAAAATTAATCGTTTTACGATTTATGCAAATATCATAATCAAATTAGTAATGAGTATTGTATTAATTGCTCCGTTTGTACAACTTGTTCCTGATGCGTATACTCAATTGCAGCGAACACTTGCATTACAAAAACTAAGCAAACAAAGTGAAAACAGATACTCTTATGATGTCATGAATAGTATGGACAATCTAACTGATTTCAATATGGAAGAAAAGAGAATGGCAGTGAGTACATACTTAAGTGAAAATCATAATGCGATCACATTTAACTTTATGCAATGGTATCTTGAAAACAACGAAGGGATTGAACTGTATGACTTAACAATGAAAATACCTCCTGTTGTTTCTGTGAATAAAGAATATCTGAAGCGTTATGGAAACATCTACAAAGAGAATGGGGATTTGCTGAAACTAGAGGATTTAAGCAATGTTTTATTGGTTCCTAAACAGTATAAAAAAGATGCGATAGTTGAAGAATATGCAGCGCGCTATGAAACAAAAGAAGTGATCGACATCCAAAATTTCAAAAAGGAATTTACACCGATTTTAATTTCAGAAATTCCTTATAAACCATACTTACAAAATCCAATTGTTTGTATTGTTGATGAATACGATTCGAACTTTAATAGTTCAACAACCTATATTGATACAACTGATTTAAAAGGTGTTTACGAAGAGTTAGCTAACATCGGTTATGGAGATAATGTAACATTTAATAGTATCTATCCAGCCATTACACTGGAGTACAACCAACAATTTAACACGTTAGTTACTATGGCATTTCTACTTATTGGTTATTTGATTGTTTACCTAGCCTTTGTTTATCAAAATATTTATGTCTATCTTGATGTGTATCGTAAAAACATCATGGTGAAATACTTAAATGGCTATTCTTATCTTAGACGCTATTATGAAATTTATGCGATTAATTTATGTGCTTATATTATCGCTGGAATTTTATGTTTTGCGATATTCCAAATTAACCCTATTGCAATTGTTTCGTATATCGCATTCTTTAGTAGCATAGAAATCATTTTTGAATTATGGCAAATACGCCAGTTTGAAAAACGTGAAGCATTGGCTTCACTGAAATAGAGAGGTGACGTTATGAATGCATTAGAAATAAAAAATATTACAAAATCATTTGGTGATAACATCGTCTTACAAGATTTTAGTGTGACGATTAAAGACAATGAATTCATTTGTTTTGTTGGTGAAAGTGGATGTGGAAAAAGTACGTTATTAAATATTATCGGTGTTTTGGAAAAAGCAGATCGTGGAACAATTCGCTATTTCGATATTGAAAACGTAAAACCTTATTCACGCAAAGCGGAACAACTATTACGAAATGAAGTGGGTTACCTTTTTCAAAATTTTGCACTTGTTGATGATATGAGTGTTTATGAAAATTTAAAGGTTGCTTTACAGTACACGAAAACGAAAGATAAGAAAACATTGATTAAACAAGCATTAGAAGATGTTGGTCTCAAAGGATTTGAGGATAAAAAAGTATTCAAATGCTCTGGTGGAGAGCAACAAAGAATTGCAATTGCTCGCCTTATGTTGAAACCTTGTCGTATCGTGTTAGCGGATGAACCAACAGGTAGTTTGGATCCTCACAATAAACAGATGGTAATTTCTTTGCTATTGCGATTAAAGGCAATGGGAAAAACGATTTTGGTCGTGACACACGACAGCGAAGTAGCTGCGATTGCCGATCGCATCATCGCTTTAGAAAACAATAAAAACACGTTTTAAAGATTGCTTATTTATTCAAGTATCTTAATTGTTTCTATTGCTTCTATTCGATATAATGAAGCAATATTAAAGGTACAATTGAGAGATAAGCAAATGAAAAATACACTTTTAAAAAATATATTACAAATTGTTTTACTGTTAGGATTAATCACTTTTGCTTTTTGGTTTGCTTTAAAAGACAATGTTCATGCGATTTTAAATTTGCTATTGAAAGCATCTTTCCCTTATGTGATACTTCTTGTCTTAATGGGGATATCCTATTACTTACTACAAGGCTACTTACTTAGTTACACTGCAAGACGATACGATAAGAACATACGTATTGCTGATGGTGTTGAAAATGCGTATGTTGCTGCTTTCTTTAATGGTGTTACCCCATTAGGTGGAGGGCAAGTTGCGCAAACCTATGCCTTTCGAAAGCTAGGTATTTCATACAGTAACATCGCAAGTATATTATGGAAAGACTTCTTCCTATACCAAAGTGTCGTTGTGGTGTTTGCCAGTATTTTAATTTTAACAAATCTTTCTTATGCCTTTGCTACTTTTCCCACTTTCGTGTGGTTAATTTTGCTTGGGCTTGCGATTAACACATCTGTCATCTTTTTTCTTTTAACCATGTCTTTGTTTCCCAAACTATATGCAAAACTGAGTTCTTGGCTTGTTGTCTTGTTAGCCCATATTCGTGTCGTAAAAAACAAAGAACTCACCTTAAAGAAATTAGATGCACAGGTGTTGTATTTCGCAAAAGAAATCAACTTATTAAAAAAAGATCATAAACTGATCGTAAAGGGTGTATTGCTTAACGTAGTACGACAAGTCATCTATTACAGTATTCCTTTTGTCGCTGGGTTGTGTTTAGGTTTACCTTTGCCTCTACAGGATTACTTTATCACTGTGTTACTGGCTTGTTTTATCCATATGTTAAACGCATTAACGCCACTACCTGGTGATACAGGTTGGACCGAAACCGCATTTGTTATCTTGTTTGCTGTGGTATTTCAAAAAGTAAATGCAAGTGCGATTATGATCTTATGGCGTGCTTCTACTTATTATGTTTCCGTTTTGATTGGTGGATTGGTATTTTTAAGAGTGAAGATGAAAAAACGTCACACATAACATAACTAAACAAAAAAATGTCGATAACTTTATCGACATTTTTATTCGTTTTAATCGTCACCATCATAGTTGACGAAGTTTTCTGTTTTTGCGCTTGCTATCTTTTTAAAGTTTTTAAGCAACGGATGTTGCTTTGAAGAATTTAAGTCATGGCTAATTATATGACTTAAGATTTGAACAAACGGCAAATACATCAGTGGTGCCAATTCACTCGCTACACTACTTGATAAAGACAACACATTTTTATCATCTTTAAAGCCGTCTTGATTGCTTAGTAAGTATGTTTTCTCACTTACTTCTCTGCTTGCTAAATACACTTGCTTCACTCGCTCACTCGCTTCATCATTCCCATCAATGATAATAATATTATAGTTCGGTGTAAGTTGTAAGTTAGGTCCGTGAATGTATTCTTCTATTTCATAAAAACAACTTGGAATATGAATGGTTTCTCCTGCTTTTAAAGAACCTTCTAATGCGGTACCATAATTGCTGCCTGCTCCACAAAAGTAAATGTGATTCATACTGCTGAAGTTCTTATAATGTTCTTTTACAAAAGCAATCGCTTTATCAATCATTTCTTCGTTTAAAGAAATCGCTTTGTTTAATTGTGCTAACCATGTTGTTTGCTTGCTGTAAGCAATCGCAAACAACATAAGGAACAAGCATAGCGTTGTTACTCCCTTAGTAACATACCCTACCAATTCTTCACCAACACCATAATCGATTACCAAATCCGCATAATCTTTCACGTCACTATTCACATTTCCACTTAAACAAATCGCATAATGATTCATCGCTTTTAATTTTTGAATCGCTTCAATCGCATTGGTACTTAATCCACTTTGTGTGATAACAAAAGCCAAGTCATCTTCTTGGACTTCGTTTTCATAATGGACAAAAGTAAATGGTGTCACAATTTTAATTTCACATTGTAACAACGTTCGCATAAAGGCACGCGCACAATGGCAACTATTAAAACTGGAACCAGAAGCGATCAACCAAATCGCACGAATTTTCTTGTCTTTTACTTGTGCCAACAATGGTGCAACTAATGTTTCGTAGTTTTCAATATTAGCACGACAAGTACTAGGTGCTTGTTTGATATAATCTAACATTGTATATTTTTCCATACGTATTTCCTTCCCCTAGAAGTAAAGAGATGCGCGCATCTCTTTGTTTTCTAGTATTCTAATTTACGATAATAACGACGAATTTCCATTGGATGACGCGTTTCTTTTTCCATATAAGCATCAATACGGTTGTTTACTGCATGCATAACATGGTGCGAAATGTGTCCTCTGTACTGTTCGCTAATTCCTTCTAATGCATAATCTTTTGAATCAATAATAGTATAGTTTTCACAAATACGAGGAATAAAGTTAGCTACTCTTTCTGATAATGAACGTTGTGAATCTTCTCCTACATAAACAGTAACTGGTGTATGTTTTGTGACAATTTCAAACATTCCATGGAAGAATTCTCCAGAAGTAATTGATTTTGTTTTAATCCATAATTGTTCTTCCCAATAACACATCGCATACGAATACGTTGCACCCCATTGGTTTCCTGTTCCTACAAAGTAATGCATTTCATCATCACAATGTTGTTTCGCGAATTGTTGCGCAAAGGCATCTGCTTTCTTTTCTACTTCAACCAATGCTTTTCCTAGATGTGCATCAAATTGCGCATACATATCTTCATAGAAAGGAAATTCATTGTTGTTTTGCATAAAACGATCTGCTACCATGAAAAACTTTAATTGTTCATTCACAGGGTAGGTAATGCAATAGTCTACCATTTTTGCTAAGTCAGCACTTGCGACATCGATAAAACCGATGATTGTTGCATTTGCTGCTTTTGCTTTTTCTACGGCTTTTACTACTTCAATTGTATTTCCTGTAACAGAAGAAGTAATCACAACCGTTTTTTCGTTGATTCTCTTGTTTCCTGTCGTTAAGTATTCTGCTGCATTTTCTGCCCATGTTTCAATGGCAGAGAACTCTTTCATATGCACTGTTGCTTGCATACCACTTGCCCAAGTTCCTCCAATTCCTAACCAACAAATGTTGTCATACCCTTTTTCGCATAACGCGTCTACGATTTTATTAATTTCGTATCGTAATTGTAACGCTCCTGTAACACTATCAATTTGTGCTTGTTCATTAAATTTTAACATCTCTTCCTCCATCGTCTATTTTGTTGTTTAACCTAAAATACCAAAGAATGATCCTGCTAGACCAATGATTGCACACAACACCAACAAGTACGTTGTTTTTACGTTCTTCTTAATTAAAAAGTACATAAACATCGTAAATGCGAATGGTAATAAGCCTGGCATGATGTTGTTGCAAATTTCTCCAATTGTTGTTGCTGCTTCTCCTTCACCAATTGCAATTGGAATGTTAATACCGACATTTTCAGCTGTCATTGCTCCAATTACAGTAAGTCCTAAAATAGATGCTCCATACGTTAATGTTTCCATTAATCCACTTTGTTGGATTTTTGTTAAGAATGAAGACCCTAGTTTGTATCCAGCGTTCATTAAATAGTAACGTAACCCTTGTGCTGGAATATTGAAAATCAATAAGAATAAGATTGGTCCTAAAATGTTTCCTTTTGATGCTAATGATACCCCAACTCCTGTTGCGATAATACGTAGTGTTCCCCAAATGAAGGAATCTCCTACTCCAGCCAATGGCCCCATCAATGAAATTTTTACACCGTTAATACTTTCTGTTTCAAATTCTGGATCGTTTGCATTGCTTTCTTCCATCGCTGCACTAATCCCTAAAATTAACGTTGACATATGTGGTGTAGTATTAAAGAATTCCATATGTCTTTGTAATGCTTCTGCACGTTCTTCTTGTGTATCATATAATTTTTCAATCACAGGAATCATACTGTAACAGTATGCCATGTTTTGTTGTCTTTCGTAGTTCCAGTCCCATTCCATTCCAAAGGAACGCCAGAATACTTTCGTTATGTCTTTTTTTGTTAATGTCTTAGAAGTCGTCATCTGCCATACCTCCTGCTACGCTTACTTGTGCTTTTGTATTTTTATCTAATTGTGTTACCACAATTGCAATGACTGCTCCAAAGATAGCAATTCCTGTTACTGGAATACCTAAATAAGAAGAAAGGGCGAAACCTAATACGAAGAAACATGCCACTTTCTTGTTCACAATCATTTGTAATAATAAACCAAACCCGATGGCTGGTAATAATCCCATTGTAATTTCTAATCCTTTTGAAACCCAAGCTGGAATCACATTTAAGAATGATTGAATTGCTGGTCCACCTAAGTAGAATCCTACGGCAACAATCACACCGATAATTAAGTTAACACCGAATAATCCACCTAAGAAGTGCATTCTAGCAACCCCTTTGGTATTTCCTTGTGCTGCATGTGTATCTGCTCTATGCACAAATGGTGGTAGAATGAATACCATTCCTACGTTTTTCGCAATTAATACTAAAGATGCAACGGGTAATCCAACTGTTAACGCTGTTTCCGCTCCTGATCCTGTCGTAATGGCAAATGCCGTCCCTAATACTGTTCCTGAAATCATTTCTGGTGGAATACTTGCCCCAATTGAGAAAGCTCCCATGAATGCTAATTCTAGTGTTGCCCCTAATGCAACACCGGTTGGAATGTCTCCTAATACGACTCCTGTTAATGCTCCCATTACTAATGGTCTTGATAGTAAACTTGTTCCTAACAAATATTCTGCATTACCAAGCATCGCTACTAATCCTAATAAAATCGCCTGTAATAACATTTACTTCTCCTCCTTTTTAAAGTACTTTTTCTGCTAATGTTCTTGTGTCATCTGGAACCATGCGGATTTCCACTTCGATTCCATCTTGAATCAATTCTTTTAATAACACTTCTTCTTCCGCTAAAACATTGACTGCCTTTGAAATATTTCTTGTGTTCTCTTTGGCTTTGGTTCCCCCTAAGTTGATTGACTTCACTTGTGGACAACCTTTTGCTAATGCGTAAACATCTTTGATTGATTCCACCACAATTAATAGTTTGTACTTATCCGTAACACCACTATTGATTGCAGCAATCGAATCTTCCATGTTTTTAATGACTAATTTCACACCATGTGGTTGTGCTAACTTCATTGTAGTTTTTCTTAACTCATCATTTACGACTTCATCATTTGCAATTAAAATACAATCTGCACTTAATGAAGAAGTCCAAGAAAATGCGACTTGTCCATGTAATAATCTATGATCAACGCGAACTAATTTAATCATCTTTGCCTCCTCCTTTCTTTAAAAATCTTCATCTTCACTGTCAATCAGTGAATTATTCAAAATCGTAATTCCATCTTTTGCACTTGCCATTAAGTTAGCACAGTCTTTTTCACTAAGCCCACTTTGGTAAGTTAACACCAAGTCCAACACCATATTCATATTCATTCCCGAAATCACTGTCACATTTGAATAAACAATTAATTTTGATAAGGTTGTATGAACGCTTCCACCTTTAATATCACATACGATAATAAATTGTTCCTCGCTTTGTGTAATACGGTTTTTTAATTGCTCATAATAATCATTAGGGCTTTCGCCTGGATACAAGCTATATGTTTCGATTTCATTTGCCAAATCGCCAACAATCATCTTTAATGAGTTTTGCATTCCTTTTGCTAATTCACCGTGAGTTGCTAATACCAACTTTCTCACTCTACCACTCCCTCCACTTTTATCTAAGCAAGTTACGTGCCATTCACTCGAATTGCTCGTTTTATTTTTTTGCTTAGCTTTGCTCACTTCCATACAAGCAAAAAGTGTGCCACTCGGCACACTTTTATTGAAATCTAGGATCATTTTTAACATAATCATAAATGTAGCCAATTTCCGCAATCGGAATTTCGACTCCATAAAACTGTTCTACATCACAAAACGTTTGTTTCATTAACGTAATAAATCTTGCATTCTCCACTTTGAATGTTTCCATATCACTGTACACATCAATTTCCTTTTGCATAACCAATCGCTCAATCATACAACTTATGTGCACATACAAGCCAAAACAAGTATTGTTTGTAAATGCGATATCTAGTGCTTGTTGCAAACGATCAATCGCATCGGCAACATGTTGCAACAATTTATTCGGATTTAATATCGTTAAGTTATTCATAATATTCGACAATGAGAAATTACGCAATATATTCTTTTTGAAATACAATAGTTGTTCCTCATTTAAGGTAGTATGCAAGTATTGGTCTAACTCATCCAAACAATCGTTAATAATCAAATCCTCAATCGGAATAAAGTTCAATTCTTTGATATTTGGATTCAGGGTTCCAATCACACATAATACATGATAGTCATCAAAGAACGCATCGTTTGTTCCTTTTTCCATCAATTCATTGTAGTTGTATGTTTTCACCGCAATTGCACTATTCATCGGAAGCGAATCTTGAATGATAACACGTAACTTTTCTGCGGTTCCCATTCCACTCGCACAAGAACATAAGATAATTTCTTCCTTTTGTCTATTTTTCTCGATGTGATATGTCGTATTCGTATACTTAATGACATCTTTGAAGATTTCTTCCATGGCTCTATCTTGCACAATGCCATTTCCAATTTCCAAAGCAGCTTTGGTACTAATGTTGTTGATGATACCAATATTGGCATTCTTCACATCCAACCCTTTGTATATTTCTTCTAAGCTTCCCATGTCGACAAGCAATAACAATTCATCAAATTTACCAACCCGACTTAAGTACGCATTTAACTTTTGTACAATCGTATTGGTATCGACATTTAAAGGCATATCGATCGCATCGAAGACATAGGCATTTAAAAATTTATTAGTGGCATCCGCAATACTGCTTGCCGTTGAGAAACCATGTGCTAAAATCACACCTAATTTCTTTCGATGTTGATTTTGTTTCGCAAGGCTAGTCATTAAAATCAACAATGTAATCGTCACCATTGGACTCATACGCATATCCAAATACGATTCTAAGTATTTGATGATTTCACTCGTTATCATAAATTCATGGTAGAATTCATTTTTCATAAAAGCTTCAAAAGCAATACAGTGCTCCATGTTTTGATTACTCCAATTGGTAAAACTGTAGTAATCCTTATGATAGTTATTTAAGTAGTGGCTAATCGCCAGCAAATCATTATTTGCTATTTTTAAACCATAGCGATTTGCCATTAAATCAAAAATGTGCGATACCCCATTTTGGTACAAATCAATTTCTGAACTATCTTGTTTCTTAAACAACATATCATCAAAGTATTGTCGTACGGCTTGTTTGTTTTCGTTGAAACAAGTTGTTTGGTTCATCTCATCTTGCGTATAGGCGATGTAGTGATTCAGCAATGCTTCATTCAAGCGAATGATATCTTTTTCTTTGTTGATAAATCCTTTTAGTTCTTCTACTTCAATGTATTCATGTTGACTCACATACGCTTGTGTCTTACTTGCGTAATCATGCAACAATTGTTTTGGTAAACTTTCTAAGTGAATTTCCATCTCTTCTTTGTCATTCACATTAAACAAAGAATTGACACAACACGATTGTACACAACTTTTCAAACCACCAATATTACCAACAAAGTCATGTGACAATAAAATGTTGTATACTTTTACACTTAATTTTATCTTCTTTTTTAACTTCTTTTCTTCTTCTTTAAACATCGTATACAACAATTGCATTCGCTCTTGCATTCCACGCTCATTTAACGAAGGAACATGAATAGTCATAACTATTCTTCTCTGTAATGTTTTCAATAAGACTTCTTCTGGATTTTCTGTTGTCGCAAAAATCAATCTTACATTTGATTCGTACCATTTCTCATTATCCCCTACACGATGGTAAATCGCTTGGTCCATAAATTGAAATAGTTTTTCTTGGCATTCTGCCTTTAAGTTATGTACTTCATCAAGAAACAATACACCACCATCCGCCAATGCGATTAATCCAGGATGATCTTTGTCAGCTCCTGTAAAAGCACCTTTCACATGACCGAATAGGTTTGCGGTTAACAACTCTGGATTATTGGCATACTCACTACAGTTTAGCGCAATGAATTTACCTTCTGGTTGCAACAACCCTTTGTTTTTCGCATACTCGTACGTCACTTTCGCAATATGGCTTTTTCCTGTACCCGTTGGCCCATATAACATCATCGGTAAGCCATTCGGTGGATAAGCAATCGTTGCTTTACACTGCTTTACTAGTTGTTGTAAGCTTCCATCATACCCCACCAGTTGCTTAAACCCTTTGACTTCTTCTTTTTCAAAAATAGCATCGATGCTAGCATACGTAAGCAACAATTCATGTTGCACGTAGGACTCCATCACTTCTTTGCTTAAGAAAACAATCGGTTTGCTTTCAATTTTAATCAGCTTATTTTGGTGATGAAGCGCATTTAAAATACTCGCTACTTCATTGCGGCTAATCTGCACCTTTTCGCTAATTGTTTTCGCATTATTATGTTGGTACGCTTTGGCAAGCGTCTGTTGTTTTATTAACTCTTCAATCGTCTTATGCATAGGATTCCCTCACAGTTATCATAGTAGAGTTTCTACCATTTAAAGTCAAGAGACAAAAAATGAATTTCTATGGCACAAAACTTGCTATAATACAGTTGTGAGGTAATTATGAAGCAAACATTAAAGGTGACACAAAAATTAAATCAAACATTGCAACTATCCCTTTCAATGAAACAATCACTCGAGGTGCTAAAAATGAGCCAAAGTGATCTTTTAAGTAGCATTCAAGAGATTGTCGCTAGTAATCCTATTTTAGAATACACACCTAGTGTGGATATGCACCAATATTTAAACGAAGCCATAAGCACACATGTCTCACTACAAGAAGAACTGTATTTGCAGTTGCATACAACAAAGAAAAAGTATGATGAAACCATCGCAAATTTTATTATTGAGTCACTCGATGACAATGGGTTTTTGTCTTATGATAGTTCTACCTATTGTCAATTGTTGAAAACGAGCAAGAAAGCATTTGTGGAAACGTTACACGTGCTACAAACCTTTGAACCAAGTGGTGTTTGTGCACAAAATAGCATTGATAGCATTCGTATTCAGTTAAAGGAACAATACTTATACGATGCCCAGACAATTTGGGAAGATTACCAACAGCAACTGATTAAACAAGATTACCAAAGCATTCAAGAAGCACTGCATTTATCACTTGAAGAAGTCAAGGAATGCATACATGACATCCAACAATGCGACCCGTTTCCTTGTCGTAATTACACTTCAAAAAAAGAGAAGTTTATTTTGCCTGATTTTGAAATTACGATTGTTGATGGCCAGCTTCAAATTGAATTAGCGCAAATAGGGCACATACATATTGATGATGAATTAAAACACAAACAAATCAGTCCCACATTAAAAGCGTATTTTAGTGAAGCGTATTATTTTGTAGATAGTTTAAATAAACGAAATAAAACGTTATTGATGATGGCAGATGCCCTTCTTCATATCCAAAAAAATTATTTTTTATTCAATGATGAGTTACAACCATGTACGTTAAGTGATATCGCACAAACAACCTCGTTTCATGAATCGACAGTATCTCGTACCTTATCGAATAAATACTATTTGTTTAATAATGAAATTTATCCAGTAAAAGCACTTTTTGTTTCTGCGACAAAAGAAGGCAGCAGCAAAGATGCGATAAAAAAAGCGATGCTACAAGTCATTCACAAAGAAGACAAGAGTACGCCATTAAGCGACCAAGAAATCGTGGAGCAACTTGCTACCTTGGACTTGTACGTATCCCGAAGAGCAGTTGCCAAGTATCGCGAGCAATTGCTTATCGCCAATTCAAAACAACGTAAAAGAAAGAAAGAAACCTAAATTTCTTTCTTTTTCATTTTTGCTTCATGTAAGGCAAGGTCTGCATTTTCAAACAAGGTCTCAAAGTCCACTCCATCTTCTGGGATTAAAGCGACTCCACTTGTTAGTGTAAAGGCGATTTTCGTATCGTCTTTTTTGTATTCTTTACTTAATAAACGACATATTTCATCCGCTTTGTTCAATACGCTCTGCTTATTCATATTCGCACAAACAACCATAAACATATCGCCATCGATACGACAGACAACATCGTTTTCTCGAAATAACGAGATGAATCGTTTGGCTAATTTTGCTAGTACTTGGTCTCCAAAGCTAACTCCAAATACTTCATTTAGCTCTCTAAAATGATCAATGTCAAACAACATCATCGCACCACCGCGATTTTGTATGTTTTCTTTCACAATCGTTTTGTTTACTAATTCTTTCGCAACACTTTTATTACTTAAACCTGTTAGGGAATCAATTTGTGAAATACGCAATTGGCGTAACTCACGTAACTTATCTTCATTGATATCCATCGTATACAAATTCAATATCAAATCTTTGCTTTCTTCCTCTTCGACAAGATAATATACAAACTTTGACCACAGTGATTGCCCATCACTTAAAAAGTGACGATAATCATAAGAGTTAGAACTAATGTGATTCTCATAAAAGTCATTCATTATTTTATCGCGATCCAAAAACTTAGCTAATGGTTTTTGGCATTGTTCATCAATGCAGTGTCGAATCGATTCTAATAGTATTTCGCTATAGCAATCACCACTGTGAATCGATGGTTTCAACGAAGTAATAATTTCATCTTTTGTTAGGTTAATCGACCAAGAGAAATTAGCCAACTCTTCCATACTCAAAATAAAACGTGAAATTTGGGTTGTCTGTGTTTCTTGTTTCTTTTGATGGTTGATGTCTTTTACACTACCATACACCGCAACTGCATCGTTATGGTGATTTTTCAAAGCTCCCGCACGCATTTCTACCCAAAGGTCCATTCCTTGTTTACTAACAAGATGAATATCATAACGTAAGTTTTCACATCCATCTCTTAATTGTTGGAAGAAATGAAGAAATTCATCTTTGCTATCTTCATGCACAAACCCCTTTTTTAAAAAGGTCGTTGTCACTTTATCAATCTTATTCTTATAACCGAATACTCTAGATATATTACGAATTTCATCAAAAAAGACAATGCGATCTTTATCTGGTATGTACTCAAACATTTCACTGCCTGCAGTACGCACAAAATTCGCAAAGAAATTGCGATAATCACTTGCGTCTTCTAATGAACCACGATAAATCAAATAATTAGCATGTGTTTCAACCCGATGCATATGCATGTGCAAACAAGTTAGGTCATCCAACTCTTTTTCCACAACCAAATAGCGGTCAATCACATCCTGGTGATTTTGTAATAGCGTGATTCTTTCTTCTTTTGTGAAAACTTCATCGATTTTACTCATGATGATTTTTTCGTATTCTTCGATATCGTCACTTAAACTTTTTGCCAAGCCTTTGCTTACAAATGTGATTTCAATCGAATTAAGCATCACTTTACACTCCAACAAATCAATTGTCACATCTTGCATAAATTGTTGAATATCGATTGCTTCATCTCTCTCTACTATTTTACATTCCATATTTTTCACTTCCTGCTGTAATTTAATTATAACCGTCTCTATTATTATTAAAAGCTTTTTTTCCATTCTTTACCACTGAAACACTCATTAACTTTCGATTTCTTTGCTCACATCCCCTTATTTTCGAGTATAATAGAGATACATGGAGGTTTGCCTTATGAGTGCTTTTATCGAATTTAAGAATGTGAAAAAAATATATAAAATGGGTGAAGTTGAAATTCCTGCACTTGATGGTGTTGATTTTCAAATTAACAGAGGTGAATTTGTCGTAATTGCTGGTGCAAGTGGGGCTGGTAAGAGTACGATTTTAAATATTTTAGGTGGTATGGATAGTGCTACGAGCGGTGAAATTTATGTAGATGAAAATGAGATCACAAAATACAGCGCCAAAGAACTGACAACCTATCGCCGTTATGATATCGGATTTGTCTTTCAATTTTATAATTTAGTTCAAAATTTAAACGTGCGTGAAAACGTGGAACTAGCAACGCAAATTTGTAAGAATCCATTAAATGTGGACGAAACGATTGCATCTGTTGGTTTGCAAGATCGTCGTTCTAATTTTCCAGCACAATTATCTGGAGGAGAACAACAGCGTGTTGCGATCGCTAGAGCGTTAGCGAAAAACCCGAAGTTATTACTATGTGATGAACCTACGGGTGCTTTGGACTACCAAACTGGTAAACAAGTATTAAAGCTATTGCATGATACGTGTAAGCAACAAAACGTAACTGTTATTGTCATTACCCATAACTTAGCCTTAACGGCGATGGGTGACAAAGTAATCAAAGTGAAAAATGGAAGAATCGATAGTGTCCACATTAATAAAATGCCAATCCCGATTGAAAGGATTGAATACTAATCATGAAATACAAATCATTATGGAAGGACATTGCGGTTGAGATACGAAAATCACTCGGTCGCTTTTTCTCCATATTTCTAATTGTCGCAATTGGTGTTGCCTTTTTTGCGGGTGTAAAAGCAAGTGCACCAACGATGAAGTATAGCGCTGACACCTATTTCGACAAGCAAAATTTAATGGACATTAAAATCATGTCATCGCTTGGATTAACAAAAGAGGACATAAGTGCGATACGTGAAGTCAAAGGGGTCGAAGGCGTGTATGCTTCGCATTCGATGGATGCTTTGCTTACCATTGATGCGACACAAAAAGTAGTCAAAGTGATGTCGATGCCACTTTCCGCAGGCAAAGAGGACAAAGACTTTTTAAACCAACCACGTTTGTTGAAAGGGCGTATGCCTACCAAAGAAGACGAGTGTGTTGTGGAGTACGATAAAATCATCGCTTCCGGAATTGAAATTGGCGATACGATCACGTTAACAAGCGGAGATGCTACGCCGATTGAAGATTCTTTAAAAAATCATACATTCCGCGTTGTCGGATACATTAATTCTCCCTATTATTTATCACATGAAAAAGGCAGTTCTGCCATTGGTAGTGGAGTCATTAATACATATATGGTAATCGCAGACAAAAACTTTATTTCTGATTACTATAGCGAAGCTTACATCACTGTTCAAGATGCCAAAGGCTATAACTCGTACGAAGACGAATACTTCGACGTTGTGGATAACGTAACCAAGCGCTTAGAAACATTAGCAAAAACACAAGCACAAGTGCGTTTGGCACAAATCAAAGCCGATGCGAACAAAGAGATTGATAAAAATCGTGCCTTGTATGAAGAAAACAAACAAACCTTTGATTTGGAAATAAGCAAAGCACAAGCAACCATAGCAGACAAAGAAAAAGAGTTGGAAAATGGCTTACTCACATGGCAAGATGGGCAAGCACAGTTAAACCAACAAAAAGCGTTGTTTGAAAGTCAAAAAGATGGCTTGCTTGCCAACCAACAAATGTTACAAGCAAAGCAACAAGAAGTACTACAAGGCATTACAACTTGTAATGAAGCATTAAAAAATCCACTCTTACCGAGCGAACAAGTCGCTGCACTACAAGCGCAATTGGCACAGTTAAAAGCAGCAGAAGTGGAAATTAAAACAAACCTAACAACCATTCAATCTACTTTGTCTTCAACGCCAGTTTTGCTAGCACAAAAACAAGGGGAATTGGACCAAGCGAAACAAACAATCGAAAGTGGCAAAAGCCAGTTGGCGAATGCCAAAGTAGAATTAGCCAACAAGCAACAAGATGGACAAGAAAAACTAGACGATGCGAAATTAAAAATTGAGGATGCCCAAGCAGAAGTAGATGCGATCAAAAAACCAAAGTGGTATGTACTTGATCGCAACTCGCATTACTCCTATGTCGATTATGGTAATGCTGCAGATCGTATGGGTGCGATTGCAACCGTATTCCCTGTTTTCTTTTTCTTAGTAGCAGCACTTGTCTGCTTGACATCAATGACTCGTATGGTTGATGAGCAACGCCAACAAATTGGAACTTTAAAAGCTCTTGGGTATGCGAAAATCAATATTGCGATGAAGTTCATCACCTATGCTGCAGCAGCAAGTGTCTTTGGTGGTATCTTTGGAGCAATTGTTGGAATGAGTGTATTCCCAATGGTCATTTATAATGCATGGAACATTATGTACACATTGCCAGAGTCCATTTCATTATTGTGGCAACCTGATTTAGCCTTTATTGCGATTGCATTGGCATCCTGTACGACTGTGTTGGCTACCCTATTGGCTTGCTATAAGGAGTTAAGCGAAACACCTTCTTTACTAATGCGACCAAAAGCACCAAAGAATGGGAAAACGATTTTATTAGAACGTGTTACATTCTTATGGAAACACTTGTCGTTTACACAAAAAGTAACAGCACGTAACATTTTCCGTTATAAGAAACGTTTCTTTATGACTATTATCGGTATTAGCGGTTGTACTGCTTTGATTGTTTCTGGTTTTGGAATCCGTGATTCCATCGCACAAATTGTCGACAAGCAATTCAACCAAATCTACCACTATGATTTGTCGATCACACTGAAAAACGATACGACTACTCGCCAAAGCGAAGCGCTTGTCGAACAATTAGACAGCGATAAAAACGTGAAGGATGCAATGGGACTTTCACTTTACTATGGATTTTATAAAGAAAATGGTGAGGACAAAAACGTTGACTTGTACATCGTAAAAGACAACAAAGAAACCCGTTCCTTCTTTACATTAAAACATCGCCAAGATGGCAGTACATTACCACTCAACGACGATGGTGTTCTCGTTAGTGAAAAGTTAGCAAAAACAAAAAACGTTTCTACAGGCGATTATATTTCTATCGATAATGGAAAAGGAAAAGTACGCAAACTTAAAATTAATGGTATTGTGGAAAACTATGTCGGACATAACATCTACATGACACCAAAATACTACAAAGAAATGTATCATGAAAATGCCAAGACAACAGGTATTGTTGCGGCTTTAAAAGATGATTCGTTAAAAGCGGAAGGTGTCTTTGGTACCAAATACATGAAACAAGAACACATTAGCTCAATTACTTTCTTTAGTGGTTTAGCCGATAACTTTGAAAAGACTATTTCCTCACTGATTACCGTAGTCATCGTATTAATTATCTCAGCTGGTTTGCTTGCCTTCGTTGTGTTATACAACTTAACTACCGTAAACATCTCTGAGCGTATGCGAGAAATCGCAACGATTAAAGTACTCGGTTTCTATGATAAGGAAGTCAGTTCCTATGTATACAAAGAAAATATCTTATTAACGATTATTGGATCGCTTTGTGGTTTACTATTAGGAATCTTCTTGCATTCCATGATTATGGATATCGCAGAGATGGATACCGTTATGTTTGGACGTAACATTGAACCAATGTCGTTCATCGTTTCTTTCTTTATTACCATTGTATTCTCTATTTTTGTTAATTTGGTTATGTACAATAAACTGAAAAAGATTCCAATGGTAGAATCATTAAAATCAATCGAATAATACAAAAGGAGCCGCTTATTGGCTCCTTTTCTTATTGGACTTCAATTTGTTTTACTTCTAATTCTTTTTCTTCCTTATGCGCCACTTCAATATGCAATTCACCATTGTCGAACTTCGCTTGGATATCTTCTTCTTTTACTTGTTTTCCTACATAAAAGCTTCTGGAACAACTTCCACTAAATCGCTCTTTTCGAATCACATTCCCTTTGTCGTCTTTTTCTTCTTTGTTGTTGCTTGTACTTGCATTCACTAGCAAATAACCATTTTTTAAAGAAAGGGTAATATTATCCTTTTGATAACCTGGAAGTTCCATATCCAATACATACTTTCCATCTTTTTCACAGATGTCTGTTTTCATAAACGTCTGTTTGCGAAGTGCGTATGGCTCATCAAGGAAGTTATCAAACGCATTATCCAATAAGCTAAAACCTGGTAAGAATTTCATTGTATCGCCTCTTTTCTTACAAATTTCATATTATTGAAACTCTTTTTTACACAAGTACTTTGCTACTTGCTTAATTTTATTATAATGCGCCAGTTAGCACAGTCAAGCAATGCGAACTGACTATTTTTATTTGGCTTTTTGTCGCCTATCAACTATAATATTGTCAGAGGTGCTACAATGAAAAAAATTACTAGTTTTATTTTGAAATCACGATATTTTAGACAAAGGTCTTTATATTTCACGTATCGACAAAGATGTTGTTACGTATGATTTACGTATGGTTGTTCCTAATCAAAACAACTACTTAAGCAATGCAGGATTGCATACCTTTGAACACTTGTTCGCAACGTATGTAAGAAACAGCCAATACAGCGATGCTATCGTTTACGCTGGTCCTATGGGTTGTCGTACCGGTTTCTATTTTTTATGCCGTGATAGCATAACACATGAAACTTGCATTCAATTGCTTCAAGATACGATGCAATTCATCGCGCAATTTAACGATAGCATTCCAGGAGCGCAGCTTTCCAAAGAGTGTGGTAATTATTTGGATCATGACTTAACGCAAGCCAAACAATACGCTAGCGATTACTATGAAGTCATCAAAGATTATACGGTATCACAAATGCAATACCCACAATAAAAACATTTGGTTTCTTCTTTTTTTGTGGTATAATATTTTTGCCTATAAGGGAGTAGTTATCTTGCATTAGCAAGTGATTAAGTCAACATACTGATCATAGCGATCTGGCTTAATGTAAAAAACAAGACTTATGCGTTTTTTTAAACGTATAAGTCTTTTTTATGAAAGGATGGAACGAAATGGATTTTTTCTCAATATTTTTAATTGGTGTAGGATTGGCAATGGATGCCGCTGCTGTATCACTCGCAAAAGGAATGTCACTAAAAAAGGAGCAATTGGTAGAATACGCTTTTAAACTTGCTTTCTTCTTTGGGATCTTTCAGGCAGGAATGCCTTTGATCGGTTATTTTGCAGGGACGCAATTTGCCTCTTATATCCAACAAGTAGACCATTGGATTGCTTTTGTCTTGCTAGTATTAATCGGTGTTAACATGATTAAAGAAAGCAACGAAGAAAAGGAAGAAGAAGTGTGTATTCTAAGCATTTCTTACAAGTCCATCTTATTATTAGCAATCGCTACTAGCATTGATGCATTAGCTATCGGTGTCAGCTTCGCTTTCTTGAATGTGAATATTTATTATGCAATCTTAATTATTGGTATCACTACTTTTTTGATTTCCCTATTTTGTGTATTTATCGGAAAGAAAGTAGGTAGTGTATTTCAAAAATATGCGGAACGCTTTGGTGGTTCCATTTTAATCTTCTTAGGTCTTAAAATTTTAATAGAACATTTATTCTTTTAAAAACAAACGCTGATAAATCACTTTAAAAATAAAACATACCGCTGCCGCAATCACAAAGTAACCACTGATTCTACCTAAGTGGGAAGCACTTGCGACAATTTCGTCGTTGGTTGATGCTTGCGATAACACAAACTTAAATGCGATAGGAATGCACACTTTGGCGAAAACCAACACACCTGCACTTAACGCATACGATACACCTAAATACAATAGCCCTGTTAAATATGCTATGTTCAATGAGAACAAAAGCATACTAAACGCAATCACACACGCCAATGAAGCAACAAAACTCACGTCATCTTCCAAGAAACGAAGGGTCTTCAACATTAGTTTTTCTGTTGCGGAAAAGCGTGTTTTTAATTGTTGGATCGTGTCCTCAAACGCACTTTCAAAATCCACTTCTTGTAAGGAAACGTTAATGATAGAACGCACCTCTTCTTCGCTGATCGCATTTTTGCTTAGTGCGCTAATGTCATCACTATAAGATAAAATTTCTGTTTTGATCGCTTTATTAAAAGCCGCACCATCGCCACCTTTTCCATCGTATAAAATCGCATCGATAACCATATCGACGTACTTGTTTGCTTCCGCATTAATCGTTTCGTCTTTCGCAATGTTTTTCGCAAACATTTCTAACTCCTGTTTTGCTAATTCTTTGCCTGGAATATCGATATCCATAAAAAAAGCATTGATTTTTTCTTCTAACTTAATTTCATCAATCGCAATCGATACCAACGAGTTTTTCATCGCTTCTTTCGCAAAGACACTCGCACCCATCCATACACTGCTTAACACGATGATAAAACAACATACATACGATATAAATTTCCTCATACAATATCTACCATTCCTTTCTATAATAGTATCATATTTATGATTGAATGAACATTTTCGCTTCCCTAGACACGTAAGCAAAAAAGAACATACCATAGAGTTGCGCATTAAAATATGATAAAATATGGGATAGGAGATCACTATGAAACAACCATTAGCTTATGTTATGCGACCAGAATCAATTGATGAAATTATCGGTCAGAAACACCTTGTTGGTGAAGGAAAAATATTACGTCGTTGCATAGAAGAACAAACTTTGTTTTCTATGATTTTCTTTGGCCCTCCAGGGACAGGAAAAACAACGCTTGCAACCGTATTATCGAAATCTCTTCATCGCCCTTACCGTTTGTTTAATGCGGTAACAGGAAACAAAAAAGAATTGGATATCTTATTTGAAGAAGCGCGTATTTCACCAGGTTTGGTTGTAATTGTAGATGAGGTTCATCGTTTAAACAAAGACAAACAAGATTTGTTGTTACCACATATTGAGAATGGGAATATCATTTTAATCGGGGCTACCACAGCCAACCCTTACCATTCTATCAATCCTGCGATTCGCTCTCGTGCGCATATTTTTGAAGTGAAGAAGCTTGAAGTAGACGACATCAAACAAGCGATTGTACATGCGATACAAAGTGATAGAGGCTTGCAAAACAAGGTAACAATCACATCTGATGCATTAACTTTATTGTGTGCACAATGCAATGGTGACATTCGCTTCGCATTAAACATTTTAGAGTTATGTTGTTTCGCTTGTGAAAACAACACGATTGATGAAGCTCTTGTACGCAGTTATGCACAAAACCCTAACTTATCCATAAGCAAAGAAGGGGATGGGCATTATGATATCTTAAGTGCATTTCAAAAATCAATTCGTGGAAGTGATGTGGATGCTGCCTTATATTATTTAAGCATTTTAATTGAATCCAATGATTTGGAATCGATCGAACGCCGTTTGTTAGTCATCGCATACGAAGACATCGGGTTAGGAAACCCCGCTGCTTGTGCACGTTGTGTCAATGCCATCGATGCAGCCAAACGTGTTGGTTTTCCAGAAGGACGCATTCCATTAGCGAATGCTGTCATCGACTTATGTTTGTCACCAAAATCAAAGTCAGCAGAAGCTGCCATTGATGCGGCTACCCAATGTATGCGCCAACACATCTACCCAATGCCAGCTTACTTAAAATTCACTCCTGTTGGAATGGACAAAGAAGATGTGTACGACTATGGCAGAAGTGACTTATGGGATCGTATTCAATACTTACCTGACGCATTAAAGGATTGCCAATTTTATGTACCTAGCACAAATAGCCAATATGAAAAAGTACTGGCTTCAAATTTAGAAAAGTTAAGAAAAAATGAGAGAAGCAACCAATTACGCGCTCTAAAAAAGCAAAAAATCAGATAACCATCTGATTTTTTTTGTGTATGTATAATACCATTTTCGCCTTACATATGTAATCTTATCATAAATTAAGAATTTGAAAATAGTTCTTGCCAATGTTGTAAAATCACACAATTCGATTTATAAACAATTTCCAAAAATGCATTGATATTAACATTCCCTGCATCCAATAAATACAGTTCTTGTAGAAATAAGTTGGCGACAAAAATGTAATCTCGATCGATGATCGCACCCACTTTATACAAGATGTAATCGATGAGTACACGTTTCGATTTGCCTTTTTCCTTCAACACGAAATAGCGAATAAAAATTTTATTGTGCGTGCTGAACTCTTTCATCATTTCTTCATTTACTTCAAACAAGGTATTCTTTTGGTTTTCATAACTTAAAATACTAAAGTAATACAGTTTAATAAACTGAGGTAAATAATCCTTATCCTCTTTGATGATTTTTTCAAACTGTGTTTTCGCCAATGCGAAATCGTGTTCAATAAAAGCACTTAATCCGATATAGTGCTCATTTTGATTACGTACATAACGCGAGATTTCATACTCTTGCATAAAAGCATACAAACGCTGTTTCTCTTGTTCTAGCTCTTCTTTTTTATTTTGAATAGCATAAATCGCAATATAGAGTTGCATCACTTCACACAAACGCGAGTGGTTTTCAGTTCGTATGCATTCTTCTTCTAATTCTTTTAAAAGCAAGAGTGCTTCCGCAAACAAATGATCAAAGATCGCTTGTCGCACGACTATGATTTTATAAAGTAGTTCATCTTTACCTAGAAACGGTAAATTTCTTACCACACTTCGCAAACTTGATATCATGCGCTTGCGCCGTTGGCAATCAAAATAAATCATATGTGTAACAATGACACGCATATCGCTGCTTACAAAATCGATCAGATAAAACAACTTACGCACATCGAGATGATCTAACGATTCTCTACGAACATAAGACTTTTCTATTTGTTCCACTAGAAAATATTCAATTTTATGTGGATACACATCTTTGTAGTACCCTTCTAACGATTTGATGGTTGTAATCGCTTCAACTATTTTTGCTTCATCATAAAACATAATCGCTTCTTTCAACATCTTGTGGTATGGTTTTGTCTTCGCAAACAAAGAAAGATCAAACTTATAATGAATATTATTTTTTTCCATCAGTTGTTGGTACAATTCAAGATTATTATTTTCCCCATGGATAACTTTAAAATAGGTATCACGATGACAAAGTGGTACATGATTGACACTGATGAATTCATTAATTGGAATTTCTTTGTCTTTGAGCGCATCCATTCGATGAAACTCAATGCTGTATCCCATTAAACGCAAACTGATTTTCATATTTGTAAACTCCTGTTGTTATTATAGCACAATCATTATGCAAAAATTGTAAAAATGCATTAACATACAGGCAAAAATGACAAATTAAAAAGCCATTTTTCAATGGCTTATTGCAATGCTTTGTACACTTCTTCAATGTCGACTTGCCCTGGTGCACTTAGCTTTCCATCTAGGCTAGCGAAAGTCATACATGAATTGGATTTCTCAGGGTGCAAACGAGAATCAACTCCTAGTTCACCCATTGCGATAACAATCGTGTTATCTAAATTCATTTCTTTTCCTGCTTCCATCAACATTTCCACATCTTCTTGACTACGAGGAGTACATGCTACTTTCGCGTAGTCCGCTCCCTTGTCTAACATTAGTTGAAGACGATTTTTAATCAAATCTTTTCTTGGCGTTGAATCCAAATCGTGGTTTGACATAATTGTTTTCACATTATGCACATTTGCATGTTTTACTAGATTACTCACAATCGTATCACCCAATAATAATTCAACATCAACATAATCCACTAGCTTCGATAATGTGGCTGCTTTATTCAGTACCATGTATTCTGGTACATTGATATTACCAACACCACCTTCGCTGCTTGTACGGTATGTGAAAATGATTTCTTTGTCTTTTAGAATCTCGCGAATTTCTTTTAATACTTCGATCACTTTCTCTAATGTTTTCACATCTTCAAAATAATCGACGCGCCATTCCACAATATCCGCTTTTGATTTTGCTGCTTTTTTCGCATGTTCAATGATTTCGTTTTTTGTTTTACCAATCATCGGAACACAAATTTTTACTTTTTTTATACTCACTTGGCATCCCACCTTTTGACTATCAAAGGATAACAAAAAAATTACTATTTTTCAATTATTTTGACATTTTTTTGCTTTCCCACCATTTCATTATGGTTTATTTTTTCTCTTCTTTCCATGCTTTGGGCGCTTTATTATGCGCTTTTAAGTGCTTTTCCATCCAAATCATGTCCCACCATTGATCGTGTTTGAATCCACACTTATGAAAATGCCCAATCGTTTGAAATCCTTGCTTTTCATGAAAGCGAATGCTTACATCATTAGGATACGTAATGCATGCATATACATTATGAATACCCATCGCAAGCAAATCCTCTTCTAATTTTGCATACAGTTGACTTGCAATCTTTTTTCCTTTTGCTTTGTCAACCAAATACACACTCACTTCCACACTCCATTGGTATGCACTGCGATCTTTAAATGTCGATGCATAGGCATACGCGACGATTTCTTCATCCATTAGCGCAACATAATAAGGGTATTCTTTACTTATCGTTGCCACTCTTGATGCGAATTGTTGAACGCTTGGTACTTCGTATTCAAATGTGATCGCGCTATGTAACACATAGGGTGCATAGATATCCACTAGTGCTTGCACATCATCACTTTTTACTTTACGAATCAATACTTGTTCCATTGTTTCTCCCCCTAAAATAACTGTAACTGTTCACTCTGCTTTTTTTGTTTGTATGCTTGAATGATATCTTTCATCTCATACAATAAGCCATACTGTTTGCACGCTTGTTCAAACACGTATTTCTTTCTTTGCCATTGTGTAATATGACAAACATAGTTTTGATGAAATGCTTGGCGATAACGAAACGACATACCAGGAAATAATGCATCGATTCTTTCAAAGAAGTAATCCCTTTGGTTATCGCGTAATGTTACACCAAATATCGAGAAGACGAATTTCGCACCTGCTTCCTTTGCTTTTCTTACGATTTCGATAATGTTTTTTTCGTCATCGTTCACAAATGGTAACAGTGGTGTCATTAATACACCACAGAAAATTCCCGCATCACTAATTTGACGAAGTGCTGCAAATCGTTTGGAAGAGACACAAACGTTTGGTTCTATTTTTTTACTTAACGCATCATCTGCACACGTAATCGTAAGTTTTAAAATGACATCACTACTCTCATTGATTTTCTTAAAGACATCCAGATCTCTTACGATTAAATCACTTTTGGTTTCCAAAGAAACCCCAAATCCATAGTAATTGATTAACTTCAATGCCTCTCTTGTCAGCATTTCTTCTTTTTCAAAAGGATTATAGGAATCTGACATCGCACCAATGCCAATGACCCCTTTCTTCTTTTTGCTACGCAATTCTCTGTTTAAAATATACAGAGCATCTTGTTTTTTTCGCACGGTATCAAAATTCTCAACCTGGTAACAGGAACTACGACTATCGCAATAAATACAGCCATGGCAACAACCGCGATACAAATTCATATTGTAGTCACTACCAAACCATTTATCACCATGTTTTATCGTACTTACAATACTTTTTGCTTTCTCTTCTTGCATACTAACTTCCCTTAACTTTCTCAATCGTAATAATAAATGGACACTCTTTTCTGTTTTCTAATGTGATTTTCATCACTTCATAACGCTTCTCATCTAGTGTTTTCACCCATTCACTAAAATAGTTGGCTTCCTTTTTTCCTTGTTTGTGTCCTACATAAAGAACCAAGATTAATTTACCATGCACTTTTAGTAAAGTCAGCGCATCTTCCACTGCCTTTTTACTAGTCGAAAGCAGAGTAGTAATACTTGAATCTTCATTTGGACAATAACCAAAATTAAAAATACCGAGATCGATTGGTTCTTTCACATAAGCCAATACATTTTCATGTCCTACACAAAACAAATGAGCACGCGAATCTTTTACCTTCGCTGCACTTTTTTCAAACACGTGCGCTTGTATTTCAAATGCATACAAACGTTGAATAGGATACGATAAAAAGAAAGTACTATCGTTTGCGTTTCCTAATGTGAAATCAACACAAACGGCACCTTCCTTTAGATATGGTGTAGCGAGTTGCTTTGCGATCTCTGTAATTTTCATACTTTTATTATACTTGATTAAAAAGGAAGAAAAAAGATATGTTTCTTTTTTCTTATTGTAAATGTAGTATAATTAGTTTAATAATTGGGAGGATTTTCCATGTCTAAAAAAGCTAAGATCATATCTTTTTCAATCTTTTTCATGATTGCTTTTCTAACTACGATTTTTTTGTTGTCGAACGCAATTGAGTACGACCCGCTTTTAAATGCAAAACTAACAAAGAAAAATGCAACAATCGAAGAAGCTTCCGAAACCCTAGTGGAAGAGTACATCACACAATACGAACATTGGTATTTGCCTTTTGACAAACAAATCAATCGTGTGAATATCGATAATGTTGAAGTATTGGATGAACAAAAAGGTTACGTACAAGTCGATTATTCCTTTTATTTTACTTTTGCGAAATCCATCCCTTCTTACTTTGCGAATGATAACTTTCATTTGTTTCAAAACGAAGATAATAAAATAACAGGACAACTTGTCTTACAATTAAAAAGAAAAGTAGATACGTACCAAGTCAAAGTACTTATGACACCAGTACAATACCAATTAGCAAGCGATTCTTCTTTGCGTACACAACAAAGCAAACCATACGATACAGTTGACAAGGAAGCTTCTTACTTCATTGATGAGCAAACGCTCTATGTAACATATGACTTTAATAAAACAGCGAAAAAAGTAGATGTGCCTTATGATGACATCGCTTATGCTAACGCGTTAAGGTACGATGTTTATTTAAAAGATGGCTCTTACCTCATCAGTAAGGACTTCACTGGTTTTCTTGCTTACAATTCAAACGATGGATTGTATCTTGTGTACTCACTTGATGCTGCCAAGACATGGCAAAAATCAAGTATTCATCCTCGTTTTGTAGAAGGAAGTAATATTACCTTAACGAAAACGGAACAGTATTATTATGTATCTTTTGCTGGGGATCGCTCTTTAGGACACGATTATTACGCCATCAGCAAAACAAGTGATTTGAAAAACTGGCAGTTTGAAGACACAAGCTTGTTGCCATTTGACCAATATGGCTCCTTACTGTATACAAATGATACAACAGCATACATTTCACCCATTCGTTCTACATCGCAAACAAGTTTAGCTACGCTTTATTATAGTAATGACAACTTTGCAAGTATCCAAGAAATCGTGCTTCCTGAAGTAGTGGAAACAACAAAACAACTGGGGTATCATCCCTTCGTTAATGTCGAGTACATCTACCAAGAAAATGGCATCATTTATGTGGAAGTAGGCCAAGGCGAAAGTGGGGATTATGGAAAAGATGGGTATTTAGTAAAAGCACTGTATCAAAGTGAAGATGGTTTTCAATTTCATTTTGTGAAAGAGTTTGATAATTCAAAACAATTAGCAGGCTAAAAAATAAGGACATAACGATTGTTATGTCCTTTTGATTGCTTCATTTTCTTTTTCGTATTCACTTAATACTATTTTTTGTTGCTGTAAGGAAGCTTGTACATCAATAATTCTTTGATTGCTACTTCCCTTGTACCACAAACGAAAATCTTTTTTGTCAATTTCGAAGCGACCATCCACAAGCACATCCAAACAAGATAGAAGTGCTAAGCACGATGGGTTTTCTAACAGTTGTTCGTACGTAAATCCTGTATAACTCCATACGTTCAACCCTTTCGCTTTTGCCGCTTGTACAATTGGCAACAACGCTTCTGGTTGCATAAATGGTTCTCCACCAGATAGGGTTACTCCACTTTGCAACTTACTGTTTTCAATTTTCTCAATGATTTGTGCTACATCATACCACTCACCACCATTGCTATCATGGGTTTGTGGATTATGGCATCCAACGCAGTTGTGTGGACAACCTTGTGTCCACACAACAATACGTAATCCTGGTCCATCGACAATGCTATCAAAATCCAAATCACTCGCTAAGCGAATTTTATTTGTTGATACCATGTTTTACACGATCTCTTTCTTCGGCTGCTTTTCCATCATTAAAGCGATCAAGTGTTCCTACTAAATATC
Source organism: uncultured Erysipelotrichaceae bacterium (assembly GCA_964370395.1). Taxonomy (GTDB): domain Bacteria; phylum Bacillota_I; class Bacilli_A; order Erysipelotrichales; family Erysipelotrichaceae; genus JBGUVL01. Next base: position 21,338 of record CAYJIZ010000010.1, on the reverse strand, counting down.
CTGTAATACGGCGAATACGATCAAACTTAACATTGCTGTCTTTTTCGTTTCTACCACATTTTGGACAGATGTCTCCTTCAATCACACCACTGTATCCACAAACTGGGTCACGGTCAATTGGGTGGTTAATACTTCCATATCCAACACCGCTTTCTTTCATACAGCGAACCACTGCTTCAAACGCATCTAAGTTTTTAATTGGATCTCCATCCAATTCAATATATGCGATATGTCCAGCGTTTGTTAATGCATGATAAGGTGCTTCTTTTTCAATTTTATCAAATGCATTAATGCTATAGTAAACAGGAATATGGTTTGAATTCGTATAATATTCGCGATCTGTTACGCCTTCGATTTCTCCATAACGTTTTTTGTCCATTTTCGTAAAACGTCCTGATAACCCTTCTGCAGGTGTTGCCAATAAAGAGAAGTTCAACTTACGTTTGTCTGTTTCTTCGTCCATACGATTACGCATATGAGCGATAATTTCTAATCCTAATTGTTGCGCTTCTTCACTTTCTCCGTGATGTTTTCCATTTAACGCAACCAAACATTCGGCTAATCCGATAAATCCAATCGATAATGTTCCTTGTTTGATTACTTCTTCTAACGTATCTTCCCAAGATAACTCTTCACTACCTAACCAGATATGTTGTCCCATTAAGAATGGGAAGTTTTTCACTCTACGACTTCCTTGGATTTCCATTCTTTCTAAGATTTGATCAATGACTGCATCCAATTCTTCGTCTAACTCTTTAAAGAATCCTTCTTTATCAAATTTTTGATTTGGCCCTTTTATTCCATGTTTGATTCCTAAACGTGGCAAGTTAATTGTAGTAAACGAAATGTTTCCTCTTCCCACTGATGTATTTGGACCATTTACATTTGCTAACACACGTGTACGACATCCCATCGTTGCGATTTCTGATTTAAAGTCGTTAGGATCGTATGTCTTCAAGTTGAATGGTGCATCGATAAACACAAAGTTAGGGAACAAGCGTTTCGCACTCACACGACAACTTAACTTAAACAAGTCATAGTTAGGATCTTCTGGATTGTAGTTCACCCCTTCTTTTACCTTGAAAATCAAGATTGGGAAAATTGGTGTTTCTCCATTTCCTAAACCAGCTTCTTGCGCTAATAATAAGTTTTTCGTTAACATTCTACCTTCTGCAGAAATGTCAGTTCCAAAGTTAATGCTTGAGAACGGAACTTGTGCTCCCGCTCTAGAATGCATCGTATTTAAATTATGAATGAATCCTTCCATTGCTTGGTATGTCTTTTTGTCCGTTTCATGGTACGCTTCTTCATAAGCAAATTCTAACACTGTTTTAATTTGTTCTTCATTTAACCAGTAATCTTCTTTTAATACTGTTTTAAACACTTCCACAAACGCATCATTCAAATCGATTGCAGGAACAATATTCGTTTTTTCTTTTGTTTTTTCCATCAATTTCTTTTTGTCGTACTCATTGTGGATCATTAACTTCATCGCTTTGCACGCATTGGAGTAATACAATTTTTCAAACGTTTTTGCTACCCCTTTTGACAAGTAGTAATCAAATGCAGGAATACTTTGTCCCCCATGTTGATCATTTTGGTTACTTTGTACTGCAATCGCTGCTAGCGCTGCATAACTCGAAATATCTTTTGGTTCTCTTAAGAAACCATGTCCTGTAGAAAACCCATCTTTGAATAATTTTTCTAAATCAATTTGGCAACAAGTTAACGTTCCCATATTCATAAAGTCCATATCATGAATATGAATGTCTCCATTTTCATGCAACATCGCATACTTTGGATTCATCACTTGTTTCATACAAAATTCTTTTGATACCGTACTTCCATATTGCAACATTGTACCCATTGCTGTATTTCCATCAATGTTCGCATTGTCACGTTTCATATCAGAATCTTTTGCATCAGAAAAAGTAATTTCCCCAATTGATTGCATCAAGCGTGATTTTAAATCACGAATGCGACTACGTTCTGCACGATATAAAATATATAGCTCACTTGTTTTCGCATGTCCCGTTTCAATCAACGTCTTAACAACCGCATCTTGCACTTGTTCAACTGTTGGAATTTCATCTTTGAATTCTTTATTTAATAAGTGTACTACTTTATCCGTAATACTCTCTGCCATTTCATAACTTGCTTCTTTTCCGCCCTCTTTCGCAGCGCGATCTGCAGCCAAATAAATCGCTCTCGTGATTTTTTCAGGTGCAAAATGAATCTCTCTTCCATCCCTTTTTTTAATTACAGTGATCATACTAAATTAACCTCCCATTTTATCCAAATTAGTGTACTTCTGTATTTACAATTATATACCAAAATCATCATGCTAACTTATGAAAATTAATTATTTTATTACACCAAAATGTAAGAATATAACTATTTTTCATAAGTACGAAAACACGTTGTTCCACAATGGAACAAATGCCTTATTTTTTTATGCGATCATGATTTTTAAACCAAAACACAAATAAAAAAAACAACCAAAAAGACCCTTTGTTTTCTTTTTACTATTAAACATTTCCCTCTATTTAAAGCATAATATGATGATTGTATTCATTTTTACTCACATCTGCTTCAGTATGGTTTGTCATTTTCTTTTTATGTATTGCAGTATTACCATACCATATAAATTTCCTGAATAAAACTCTTGATTTTTATTTATTTCACGTATAGGCGCGGTTATAAATTACAATCTTTTTTTACTGTTTTTTACATTATTTTACATGCATAAAATAAACAACTAAAAAAAGGCAATGTCGCCTTTTCTTAATCCATTGGTTTTTGGTAAAATCGCCCATCGACTTGCTCTGTTTTTGTCACATTCACAAACGCATTCGCATCAATGGCATTGATAATCTTTTTCACTTTTCTTGCTTCATAACTTCCAATGACCGTGTACAACATCGTACGTGGTTCATGCGCATACCCACCATATCCCTCAAAGCGAGTGAACCCATGGTGTGTTTCTTTCATTACGGCGTCGATAATTTGATCTGGCTTATCCGTAACGATAAACATTGTAAGTTTTTTGTATTGGGTATGTAACATATTAATAATTTGTGTGGAACAAAATTGGAAAATGATCGAATACAGAGCTGCTTCCCATCCAAACAAATACCCAGCGATTAACAAGAGTGCCCCATTTAGTATCAAGATATAGTTCCAAGCTGGTGCATTGGTCTTTTTCGCAATTGCCATCGCGATAAAGTCCGTTCCTCCACCACTTGCTTTTGCACGTAATGCCAATGACATCGCTCCTCCATTGATCAATCCACCAAATACTGCAATCAACAAACGGTCTTCTGTAATTGGTAAAACGGGTACAATATCAACAAATACCCCAGTTAATATAATCATTAAACAAGAGAGGATAGTGAACTTACGTCCAATCATTTTGAATCCGATATAAATAGGAAAGGCATTTAATAAAATGTTAATTGGTGAGAATGGCAACACAATATCAAAATACGTTTTGAACAAACGTTGTAGAAATACGGTGATTCCATTAAATCCACCAGGGAATAATCCTCCTGCACTAACAAAACTGTTAATGTTCACAGCAGAAACAAACGAAGCAAAAATAACAACAATCGCACGTAATATAAATTTTGTTTTCTTGTTTATTTTCATCATATCCACCTACAAAGATGACATCTTTTCTACTTCCTCTTTCACACATCCAATTTCTGGCACAATCGCATCTGCCATTGCGACAAACGCTGGTTCAGGATACTTTAAATCAGGAACACCAATCACTTTCATCTTCGCATTGTACCCTGCTTGCATTCCTGCTTCACTATCTTCTACAACAACACATTCACTCGCTTGTGCATCAACACGGCTTGCTGCTTCTAAAAAGATAGAAGGATCTGGTTTTCCATTTTTAACTTCATCGCCTCCAACATACGCATCCACATATGGAAGCATCCCTGTTTCCACTAATACATGATGAATGCGTTCACGATGTGAAGAAGAGGCAACCACAACTTGGTATTGGTGTTCTTTTAAATAACGCAATACATCCAATGTTCCTTCTTTTAAAGGTACTCCTTCTTTTTCAAAGTGTTCTTGGCTGTATTTCACATGTCTTCTCACCACTTCGTCTACAGGAAACTGTTCTCCAAAGCGTGCCAACAGCATTTCTTTATCATATGCTTGTGGCTTCCCTAATAAATCTTTAAAAAATTCCAAATCAATATCCCCATTAAAATCATTGCATGCTTTGCGATACGTTTCAAAATAAATACGCTCGCTATCAATTAACGTTCCATCCAAATCAAAAATAACAGTACGAATCATAGTATCCCCCTTTGTCTTACACCTTTAGTATACGTGCTATTTCCAATAATCTCAAATAAAAAAAACGCCTTACAACGTAGACGTTTTCAAATCATCCCTCACTACATATGTCGTAATAATGAAAGCCAGTGCATCCGCTAATGGTACGGCAAAGAAAATTCCATACAAACCAAACATATACGACAAGATTAAAATGAATGGAATCAACAAAATACATTGTCGCATTAAGTTTAAAATACTCGCTTGTTTGATTCGCCCAATCGCTTGAAAGTAATTGGCACAAACACTTTGTGCCCCTACTAAAGGCAAACAAATAAACCAAATGCGAATCGCATCGTTCCCTAATGCTAACACATCTTTTTCTTGATTAAACATCGAGATGATAAAATTAGGAAACAATTGTACAACAGCAAATCCGATTATCGTTATGATGGAAGCACCAATGACTGCATACTTTAACGTTTCTTTCACACGCCCTCTTTGGTTCGCTCCATGGTTAAAACTAATTAGAGGTTGTTGTCCTTGGCAAATTCCTGTGATTGGCATCAACATTAACGTTTGAAAACTCGTAATGATTCCAACTGTTGATACCGCCACATCTCCACCATATACTATTAAACTACTATTGATAACAACATTTAAGACACTGTTTGCCATTTGCATTAAAAAGACGGGTAATCCTGTTTTTAAAATAGCGAAAATATATTTCGATTTTAAAACTACGTGATGCAAATGAATCGGTACTAAAGTACGCTTTCCTAACAAATAGACAAGTTGCCAAACCATTGACAAAAATTGTCCACCGATGGTTGCAAGTGCTGCTCCCTTCATACCCATTCCTAATTGAACGATTAATATGTAATCAAATAAGATATTGAATCCCGCTCCAATCAACATACTGATCATCGCATTGTTTGGATTCCCTTGTGCTCTTGAAAAATTATTTCCACAAGTTGCGACACATTGAAACACTGCCCCATATAAAATAATACTTAAATAGTCTTCGGCTAAAGGCAACACTTGCTTGCTGGCTCCTAGTATTGTCAACAATGGTTTCATAAACAACAAACCAAAGATAGTAAATAAGATACCGATAATAACAGTAAACAACAATGCATTCCCTTGGTAGAAACGCGCCTCTTCTTTGTCGCCTTTTCCAAGCGCAATGGAAAAACGTGTGGCTGCTCCCACCGCAACCATTAACGCTACTGCTAGCATAACTAAGGTGATAGGGAAGGAAATCGTAATTCCTGCTAAACCTAACGAACCTAACCCTGGTGTATTTCCAATAAACATACGATCGACAATATTGTATATCGCATTCACAACCATCCCTACAATCGCAGGGACCGAAAATTTTATTAATAAAGGTAATATTTTACCTTCTTTCATCATTGCTTCATTCATCCATCCACTCCCCTTTCTTTACATTACGACACATATGATCCAGAAGTGACAAAGCTTGTTGCACTTCTTCTTCACTTAATCCTTCTAACATACGATCGCTACTTTTCTTTAAGATACCTTCCACTTCAGGTAGCATCTTTTTCCCCTTTTCACTCATAAACAAACAAACCCCACGCTTGTCTGTTAAAGAAGTTTCCTTAATCAGTAATTGTTTTTCTACTAATTGTGCAACCACTCTCGACACTCTCGCTTTGTCAATCATCAACAGTTGTACAAGTGCCTCTTGGCTGATTCCATCATGGTCTTTAAGAACACGCAAAACATTAAATTGCGCATACGTAAACTGACTACCAAGCAAACGTTGGTTGATGTACGCTTGATGATAATGACTAAGTATCATAATTCTTTTTCCTATTTTTCGATCCATAACTCACCTCTTAGCTGTGTTATTATAAATCAATATAGTTGATATGTCAACTATATAAAAGGTTGTTTCGTTTTCTCTCTCTTTTTAAATAAAAAAAGGGTTATGCTCAGTTAGCATAACCCATGAAATTCTTTGTATAAATCATTTTTACTCACACCAAATTCTTTGGCTACTTTTTTTATCGCTTCCTTGCTTGTCATTCCCTCAGCGATATACTCATCAATTTTTGCGCTCAGTTGCATTGTCGATACGATGTCTTTTTCTTTTTTTGCACCTTCGATCACAACAACCATTTCTCCTTTTAAAGTAGAAACGATTTCAAGCACTTCGATAATATTTCCACGGATGAATTCTTCGTGTTTTTTTGTGAGTTCTCTTGCCAAGCATACGTTACGATTTCCCAATACTTCAAGTGCACTTTTCAGCATTTTCTCAATACGATGTGGTGCTTCATAAACAATAAAAGTATAAGGCAAATCTTTTAATTCATACAAGGATTGTGTTCTTTCTTTTTCACTATTCCCTAAAAATCCATAAAATAAGTACGGTTGTGCTACCATTCCACTTGCTACTAATGCATTTAACGCTGCATTCGCACCAGAGATTGGTACAACATTGTATCCTTGTGCGATGACTTGTTCCACAACACATTGTCCTGGATCACTCAACAAAGGATATCCTGCATCGCTTACCAAAGCGATGTTACTTCCTTCTTCTAACATTTTCAATAACCCTTTCGCACTTTCTTTCTCATTGTGCAAATGGTGGGCAATGCATCTTGTCTTAATTCCAAAATGCGATAATAATTTCATCGTGTTTCGTGTGTCTTCTGCTGCAATCACATCTACACTTTGTAGCACTTCCATCGCCCTTGGACTTAATTCGCTTAAATTCCCAATTGGCGTTGCCACTAAGTACAATGTAGCAACATCGTTTTCAAAACTCTTTTGGCGTTTCATTAACGATCACTGAAGTCGATGTCTGGCCATAATTCTTGAAATGACAAGAAACGAACATCTTCCTTATTTTCGATTTTGGCTTCTTTGGTAATTACATTCATACTCGTAACACGATATTGTCTACCTTCAAAGGTAATCTTAGAGTTTAATTTTGGTAATCCTTGACGCATTTCCTTATATTGTTCATCTTCAAATTTTAAACAACATTTTAATTTTCCACATTGTCCTGATAATTTTTGAATGTTCAATGCCAACAACTGGTTTTTTGCCATGTTGATAGAAATCATATCAAAGTCATTCATAAACTTAGCACAACATAATTCGCGTCCACATTGCCCTAATCCACCCACCATTTTGGCTTTGTTTCTAGGACCGATTTGACGCAATTCAATACGACAATGAAATTTCGTCGCTAATATTTTAAGTAATTCACGAAAATCTACTCTTTCCTCAGCAGCATACGTAAAGATTAACTTACTAGAATCCAAAGTGTATTCTGCTTCGATTAAATTCATATCCAATTCCAGCTTTTTGATTTCTTGTTGGCACACTGCCAATGATTCTTTTGCTTTTTCAACATTGGATTCATAACGGTGAATGTCTTTTTCACTCGCTTTACGAACAACTGGTTTCAACTCAAATTGTTGGCTGTGTTGTTCAAAGGGAATACTCGGCTTTGCCACGATTCCTAATTCGTTTCCACGGATTGTTTCCACGATAACTTTTTCATTAACTTCATAAATATCCTCATCACTTCCAAAAGAATACGCTCTGGTATCTTTAAAGTGAACAAATACGATGAATTTGAACGTTCTATGTTCTTTGTTCTTTTTTTGTTCCATCTTTTACCTCCCAAGTATATAGGAATTGATCGACAAGTAACGCAATGTTAACTGAGCGAACAATTTTATCCTTCGTTTCAACAGTTACTTTATATAAACTGTCCACATCTAATTTTAGCATGATTTCTCCACTTTTTCCCCAAATACGTTTAATTTCTTCGTTTGGCAATCGATACGTATCGCGACAAAGCAAAGCTAATATGGATAAAAATAAGGATAATACCAAACGATCGTCTCTTTTTGATTTATGAAACCCTTCGTTTTGTAAGAATACTTTGGCATACGCTGGGTGGCTATCGTACTCTTCTAGAAAGCGAGAAAACAAATAAAACGCGTGCTGAAATTCTTCGCTTTCGCTTATTTCCTCTACTTGTTTATGATTGGCACAAATGCTCGCTAAAATATGTGCTTCGACAACATCTTTATCAGCAAGTAGTTGTTTTTCCAATTCCACTGTATTTGATTTGTAAAAAGGTATGTTTTGGCAACGCGAAACAATTGTTTCTAAAATACGGTCGCTGTGTTCGCTAATTAAAATGGCAATCGTATCACTTTCTGGCTCTTCTAAAAACTTCAACAAGCTGTTTAGTGCTTCGGTTGTAGCATTTTCTACCCCATCCAAAATGTATACTTTCTTCCCATCTCGTTCTAATTTTGTTTTTGAAAAACGTTCTTGAATAGATAAAATTTCGCCTTTCTTAATGCTTTTGCTAACCCCATCTACATAAATTAAATCTGCGTACCCTCCACTTGTCACATGTTCGCATTTCTCACATGTTTCACAAGCAAAACCACTTTGCTCACAAAGCAGACTTTGTACTAACAGATAGGCACATTCTAATTTTGGTGTCCCTTTTTCTCCAGTAAATAAGTAGGCATGTGCCAATTGGTTATTCACTAGCGCATTTTCTAAAATTCGATAGGCTACTTTCTGGTGCTTTTTGATTTCTTCTAAAATCATCTTACTTCACCAATTCTTTCACCAATCGCAATGTGTTTTCGTATACTTCTTGAATGCTTTGTTGCGCATCAACAATATGAATACGGTTAGGATAACGTGCGATAACTTCTTCGTATCCTTGCGCTACTAAACGATGAAACTTTTCCCCTTCTTCATCCAAGCGGTCCTTTTCTGTTCTTTCAGCAATACGCGCCATCCCCACTTCTGGTTCTACCTTTAAAAAGATTGTCGCATCTGGCATATGGTGATCAATCGCAAAAGCATTGATTTCATATACTTCATCTATTCCTAATCCACGTGCCACACCTTGGTAAGCAAGTGAAGAATCAATAAAACGATCACATAGTACAATTGTTCCTGCTTCAAGTGCAGGAATTACTTTTTCAATTAAATGTTGGCGTCTTGCTGCTGCATAAAGAAGCGCTTCACAACGTCCATCCATTTCTGTATTATTGACATCTAAAATAATGCCACGGATTTGTTCTGCAATTTTAATTCCACCAGGTTCTCTAGTAAAAATCACATTGTATCCTTCTGCTTTTAATGTTTCGTATACCATTGATGAAATCGTTGTTTTTCCACAACCATCGTTTCCTTCAAATGTAATAAATTTAGCTTTCATCTACCTAACCTCACAATTTGTCTTTATTATATCATGTAATCGACATTGCACTGCATATAATTTTCTTCTATGTGATGCATCAACCGATAAAAAAGAAACCTTTGCTTTTATCGGTTGATGCGATTTCACTAAACAATACTAATCACAACATATTGGTATGCAAACAAAAAATACATTAGGCAACCCAAAAAGAAAAAAGGAAACATCGCAATCGCATGATCTTTCTTTTTCTTTTTTCTCATCAATAAGTACATACCATACAAAAAAGCGAGAAAATACGCTATGACACTACTAAACAAGATACCCCATAATCCAAGTCCATATCCAGCAATCAACAAATAAAAAATGTCCGCACTTCCAATCGAACGCTTCTTTGTACAAGCAAGGATTCCAACTGGTATACTAAACAAAAACATCGCGAAAATACGATCCATCCATTCGATACTGGCATCACTTAGTGATAGTGCAATGCTGCACAATACAAACAAGACTAGCTTCAACATTGGGACATGTAAGGTATACGCATCAATGAGTGCCATCATCAAAAGCACCCATAAAAAACAAGTGATGCTCACTGCTAATAAGCCACTTTCCATACGAAATGAAAGCAGCACTAAGGAAGCAAACGCCAATTCGACCAAAGGATAACGAATTGAAATTTTATGATGACAATGACGGCACTTTCCAAAATACAATACATACACAATGATAGGAATATAGTCAACCAATGTATAAGGATGTTGGCAATGTTCGCACCCTTTCCAATAAGACTTTCTTCTTTGGCATCGCTGTGCATAATAATCGCTTACTTTGTTGGATATATTGCCAATAAAAAAACCAAAACAAAACAGACATGTTACAATCATAAGTTTTTCCTCCTACTAACATATATGCTTTTATTTTGATTTATTGTGATATTTTTTTAATTTTTATTATTTTTTATTTCTAACGGTGTTTCTTTATTGTATTTTTTTAGGCAGTAAACAACTCGTGGGATGGCAATACAAACCACAAGAAAACATACAAACCATATCTCTTCTTCAGCAAAAGGTGTACTAGGCATTAGTATTCCTCGCAATAAAATAATCGGGATACAAATTATACATACGATAACAATGATGTCTGCCATAACCCCAAGTAGTGCACCAATTACTTTTATTACTGTAAACTTTTCACTATTTTGGTAATGTTCCAAACGCGCTTTGTAGCGATGCCATGGATTGTGATATTCTTTATAAAATACTTTTGCTTGTATTCCCTTTTCTTTCAACGCTTCTAATTTCGCATCCAATTGCGCTTCGTCATCTTCCATGAATTCTTTCAACATTTCTTTGTAGACACCCATATAACGCCAATAATTTGGTACGCTTCGCGCTGACATAAAATGGGTACCACTAAGGGTTACTTCCTCTATTTTTTTTACCCGCAAACGATCACTGAGAAACGCTATTCGAACTTGATCCAAATGCCAATAAAGGCGATAGCGCAACAGTGGTTGCTTTAACTCTGCGATCGATTTCTCATTCATAATAAACAATACTTTTTCCAACATCGCAATTGTATGGTCCTCACGTTTTTTAAAATAAAGCAAACAGATTTCATTGTATACGTTGTCCATCCAATTTTGTTTTACAATCACTCTTTTCAAAAAAGGATTCAACGTTTTCTTTTTCCACTTCTCTTTCTCTTTCTTGCGATAAGCTCGCGAATTCCAACGAGCGCGTTGTTCTGGTAAAAACAACAAGAAAAGAAAGACACTTAAAAAAGCAAAAGCTAGCATGAAAAAAGTAAGCATTTCTATGAATGTCTTTGCGAAACTAACTAAATACAATGCATACAAAACAACGAGGATAGCAATCCCTATTTTCAACCATTTCTTCATATATTCCCTCAAATTCCCTTTCTTAAGTGATACCATAGCACTCCTAAAAAAACAAGAAAAAAAGAAATGAGATGATCTCATTTCTAGTTTGGAATATATTTGATTTCTTTGTGGTAAATCTTATAAAAATAATAAATACAAAATGCGAGTGAAACGATTTCCGCAATCGGATAAGCCGTCCATACATAATCGATCACACCACTTTGCGCCATTAGATAAGCGACTGGTAATAACACCGCAAGTTGACGTGCAACAGATACAATCAAACTCTTTGAACTGTGGTTAAGCGCTTGAAATGTTGTACTTAAAACAATGCTTGCTCCTGCCAAAATAAAGTGTAATGAAATAATACGAAGCCCTGGAACTCCTAGTGTTAGCATTTCCTTCGATGGATTAAAGAACGACAACAACCATTCTGGGAATAATTGAAATAGTGCTAACCCTGCTAACATCATCGCCGTAGCATAAATCACTCCTAAGCGAATTGCTTTTAAGATACGTTGTTTTTTCTGTGCCCCATAGTTATACGATATAATCGGTACCAATCCATTGTTTAATCCAAAGATCGGCATGAAGATAAAACTTTGCAACTTAATGTAAACACCGAAGAATGCAGCACTTGTTTTCGTGAATCCCATTAAGATTTGGTTCATTCCAAATGTCATTATCGAAGAGATACTTGCCATAATAATACTTGGTATTCCAATTTGATAAATACGTTTGATGACACTAAGTGATGGTCGAAAACTACGGAATTGCAAATCAATGTCATGGTTTACTTTATGATTAAAGAAAAGCGCCATAATCATTGCGACAATTTGTCCAATTACCGTTGCCCATGCTGCTCCTGCCACACCTAATGCTGGCATTCCAAATAATCCAAAAATTAAAATCGGATCTAATATAATATTAACAATCGCTCCCGTTCCTTGCGTCAACATCGTAAAGATGGTTCTTCCTGTTGCTTGTAGAATACGCTCAAAAGCAATTTGTAAGAAGATTCCGATTGAGAAAATCAAACAAATACTTAAATACTGCACCCCATACTCGCTAATTTGTGGTCCTGCATTTTGCATTTCAAAAAACATACGACAACCAAACAATCCAAATACCATAAAAACAACACTACTTAATATTAATAAGAAAATTCCATTGTTTGCCGCTCTGCTTGCTTCTGCACGATTTTTCGCCCCTAAACTTCGTGCTAACAATGCGTTAATTCCAACTCCTGTTCCTGTCGAAACAGCGATCATTAAGTTTTGCATTGGAAATGCTAATGATACTGCAGTTAGTGCTTCCTCACTAATTTGCGCAACAAACATGCTATCCACTATGTTGTAAAGCGCTTGAATCAACATTGACACCATCATCGGTAATGACATCGTAATCAATAAACGATTCACTGGCATCGTTCCCATTTTGTTTTCTCTCATATTGTTCCCCCCTTTTTGCTAAATATTACACTATTTTACTAAAAAGACTTGGCAAATACAATAGTATTTTCAAATAGTTTTAAACAAAAAAGGTGAGTTTGTTCTCACCTTCCTAGTATATTGTGAACTCGCTTGAATCCGTTCCATACCAATACGCATATGCTTCTTGCTTTTGTGGATTGTCATATAAAGTTAAATACACATCCAAATCATTGGATAGTGGTGCTTTGGCTAATTCATCCAATGGCATCCAATACACTTCATCTTCGTTTTCACTTTGTTTTAATTGCCCACTGAAAGAGTGTGTTTCATATAAATAGATAATCCACTTCTCTTCTTTCTCTTGTAATTGATAATGCACTATTCCTTTTAGTGACAAATGAAAGACATCTAATCCCGTCTCTTCTTTTACTTCACGAACACAAGATTCATAAATACTCTCATTATTTTCTACCTTCCCTCCTGGAAACGTAATGCCTGGCCAGTCGTTCTTCGTACGCATTTGTACAACTACCTTATCGTTGTCGATAATACGGCACATATTACTTAATTTAACTTTCATTTCCTTCTCCCAAAAATTGTTTCACATCTTTTATGATTTCGCTTTTTGTTTCACTATGACTCATATCATACCAATGCACATCCATCTGATTGTGAAACCATGTATATTGACGTTTCGCAAAATTACGCGAATTTTTTTGAATCAAAGCAATGGTCTCATCCAAACTCATTTCTTTGCGATAATACCCTACCCATTCTTTGTAGCCAATTCCTCGCATACTTTGTAGCAAGAAATCCTCTTCGCTTTGTACCAAACGATCGATTTCGGCTTCTAACCCTTCCTCTATCATCTGATGAACACGTAAGTTAATTCGCTCATATAAACCTTCTCTTGGCATTGTTACACCTACAATGTAAGCATCATACAACAGCGTGTGTTCTTGTTTTTCTAAACGTTCGCTCTTTTTGCTTCCATGATGCGCCATCATCAATGCACGAATCACCCGTTTGCGATTGTTTTCATGAATACTCTCACAAGCTTTTGGATCAATTTCTTGCAACATCGCATACAGTTCAGAATGCTGTTTTGTTTGTAAAGAAGCAAGGTATTGTTCATCCACTTCTTCCTCTTCAAATACATAATCATACAACAATGCTTTGATATACAATCCTGTTCCACCGCAAATAATAGGTGTTTTTTTACGACTGATGATATCTTTAATCCATTTGCGTGCTTCTTCTTGGAATACCTTTACATTGTATTCCTCTTTATACGATATATAATCCACTAAGTAATGCGCGATACCTTCTTTTTCTTCTTCTTTTATCTTCGCACTTCCAATGCTCATCTCTTTGTAACATTGGTACGCATCCCCACTAATGATTTCCCCGTTAACCGCTTTGGCTAACGCAATGCTTAAACTTGTTTTTCCAACTCCAGTAGGCCCTACTAATACTATGACTTTTTCCATTATTTCACCCGATAGAATTCTTTTTCTAATTCTTTCATGCTCATTTCAATAAACGTTGGTCTTCCATGAGGGCAGTGGAATGGTTGTTCGCATTTGCGTAAATCTTCTACGACTTGTTTCATTTCTTCAATGGTTAAATTGCGATTAAAGCGAATGGAAGAATGGCAAGCCATCGTCGCAATCGCATGTTTGCGTAACGCTTCTATTTTAATTTCATTATTTTTTAAGAAGTAATCAATCATATCTTGGATAAACTTTTCTTCTTGTACATCTTGCACCCAAATTGGTAATTCACGAACGATAAAGGTATGGTTACCAAATGCTTCTAGTGTAATTCCCAACGTATTTAATAGCGCGTTAATCTCATCAATCTGCGTCACTGCACTGATACTTGATTCAATAGTCAGCGGTACTAGTAAAGGTTGGCTGTCTTTCACCCCTGACAATACCATCTCTTGAATGACTTCATAATGGTAACGCTCTTGTGCAGCATGTTGGTCTATGATATACAAACCTTCTTCTCCTTGCGCTAAAATATAGCAACCTTTCATCTGTCCGATTACTTCCATATAGGGAAACGAAGGATTAACACTTAAATTGGATACAAACGCTTTTGGTTGTGATGGTTCAAGAGATTCACTTGTTTCCTTTTTTGGTGGCAAGCTTTCTTCTATTACGCTTTCTTCTTGCTCTTGTGGAACTTGTGTTTCTTGTGTTTCTTGCATTATTAATGCATCTTGCTTATATGCTTTAAACTCTTCAACAACTTGTTGCTTCACTTCTTCTACAATCGTATTGTCTTTCTCTTGTTCACGATACACAAAATCAAATTTAGGTGTTTCCACAATCATTTCTTTTTCTTTGCGTTCCACTCTGCTCACTTCTAACTTATTACGTAACGATTCACTTAAGCTATCTTTGATTAGTGCTTCCAATTGCTTTTCTTTTGATAAACGTACTTCCCACTTACTTGGATGCACATTCACATCAACAAGTTTAGGATCCATTTTAATATCTAACACAACGATTGGATAACGATCCTTTGGCATATAAGGAGCATAGGCTTCAACGATTGCTTTTTGCAAGCGATAAGAACGAATCATACGTTCGTTAATGTACACTAACATATAATATTTGGTTGCTCTATTTTGACTTGGTTGAATTGCATACCCATGAATTTGGTAATCGTTATCTTCCCCTTTTACTTCAATCGCTAACTTAGCACAATCACGACCATAGATTTCCATGATTACTTCTAATACATTTCCATTTCCTTTTGAAGAAAACACTTCTCTTCCATCATGTGTTAAGGTAAACGCAATGTGGCTAAAAGCCAATGCAAATTTTTGAATCACATCACTGATTAACGAAAATTCATATTGCGGTGTTTTTAAATGTTTTAAACGTGCTGGTGTTTTTTGAAACAAATTACGAACGATGATCTGTGTTCCTTTTGGTGTTCCAACAGGACCAGCTTTCACTAAAGTACCGTATTCGATTTCTACTTCACTCGCATCTTTATCATCACTCGTCTTTAAAGTAACATGCGAAACAGAGGCAATAGAAGGAAGGGCTTCTCCACGAAATCCCATCGTACTGATTTTCCACAAATCGTTCATCTCTACAATTTTACTTGTCGCATGACGTTCAAAAGCAAGACTTGCATCTTGTGCACTCATACCAACCCCATCATCGATGATCATAATTTCATTTAAACCACCTTCTTTGATATGAATTTCTATGTTTTTTGCTTTCGCATCAATACTATTTTCGACTAACTCTTTCACAACACCCATCGGTCTTTCCACTACTTCACCAGCAGCGATCATATTACTAAGGTGTGGATCTAATCGTTGAATTTTCGCCATTGCTTCCATCCTCCACATTTCTTTTTTTACTTCTCTTATTATAGGGTAATTCTTCTTAAATAACAATTTTAAACGTAATAAAAAAAGAAGGGAAATCCCTTCTTCTAGTTACCCATAAACAATGGTAATCCAACAAATACAAACGTTAAGATTAATAACGTAATAATCGAAATCACATTAATAATCGTTTTTGGCAACTCTGCATTTGGCTTTGAAAAATCATTTGCTTTTTTTGAGTAATGATCAATACGTTGTTGTACATTTTTGTTGATTGAAAAATCATCAATTAACTTCTTTTTGTCTACTACTTTTCCTTTACCAAAATAATCATTCGCTTTAATACTTTCATGATAAAGAAGACTCATTTCAGGATCATCAAAACGCATCGCCCATCACCTCTTTTCTATGTATTCAGTATAGCACTAATTGTCAAAAATAACTATTCTTTCATGTTTTATTATACATGATGCATTACGATTGAAATAGCTTATTAAAAGGACATACTATTTTAATTGCGATTGCCTCGTGTTCGATTGTATCCTTTTGAAAATGCATTGTATCTCAAAATGACAAACCGTTCTAATTGATTTAAAGAATCGAAGCCACTTTCTTCTAATCCAATCATTTGAATTGTAAACGCATCACCATATTTATAATCTGCATAAACATCGCCATTTCCCTTGCCACTAAAATGTGCATTTACCCGATTTAACACTTGTTTCCCTTGTCCCACATAATACATTTCTTTTGTTTTATTATATAAAATGTACACTCCAGGAAAATTGAATTGTCCTACGTAAGATGGTCTTCCTCTGCCACCAAATGACTTTTTACGCATTTCCATAAATTGTTCTGGAGTTAATATTAGTGCATTGTTCGCCAAATCATCTATCATTTTTTTCAATCGGTTTTCTTCAACTATTCTAATAATTAACGCTGCAATTATAACAATTACGCTAATTGCGAATATTGCATACAAAAAAATCATGTCATTACTTGTTTCTAAAAAATTCATTACATTACTCCTCCTATAAACTGAGTATACTATGTAATCCATTTAATACAGTTTGAAGATTATGGAAAATGATTCTTCTTTATTACAACAATTAAAAACGATTTAATGTAAATAGAAAAAGGATTAGATGCAAATCCATACTAATCCTTTATTGTTCTCTTATTTGGCGAATCACTTCTTCTATACTACAACACTTGGCATAACGGTTTGGCCAAATAAAATCATTATAGTAATGGTAGGATTGCTCTTTTGACATGAATTCATTGTCTACTGTTGTATTTGCATACGCAGGTACAATTACTTCTAATCCATGTTCAAATGCAATTTTCACATTTGCATCAATACAATAATCCGTTTGCAAACCAACAAGGATAACGCGATTGATTCCTTTTGCATTTAAATAAGACAATAACTCACTGTCTTTAAAAGCACTATTCACTGTTTTTTCAAAAATCTTTTCCCCTTTCATCGGTTGAAAAGCATCGTAAATTTCATATCCTTCTGTTCCTTTGCATAATGCTTGCTCATCCTTATCGTCATGTTGAACATACACGACTTCTATATTATTTTTTCTGGCTTCAGATAGAAGTGTTACGATATTTTTTTCAAACAATGCAAACTGATAAAGTTTCTTATTTGTGATTTGTTTTTGTGTATCAATAACCAAAAGTGCAGTGCCCTTATTTCCCGCATCAATTTGAATTCTAGTATAGTATTTTGAATCATCTTGATGATGAATTTTCGCACCATTCGCAAGTTGCACTTTTAAACTCGCTTGATTATCTAGATTTGCAGATAAATAAACTTCTTTTATTCCACGTTTTTGTGCCTCTTTTAAAATGATTGCTAACCCTTTTGAAGCATACCCTTTCTTTCGATGTTCTTTTGTAATTCCATAGCCAATGTGTCCTGGTCCATTTCTTAAAAAATCATTTAATTCATGACGCAAGTTAAATATCCCTACATACTCCTCTTCATCATTCACTAATACATACACACTATACGCTACAAAACCTTCTGGTAAGTTGTTCCCCTTCTCACAGTTTCTTAAATTTTCTACATACGAAACAAATTGCTCATAATCATAGCCAAACGTTACATTCACAAAACCGTTTTCCTCTTCTTGAAACGCTTTTTGCATTGCAAATGCTTTTTTCAAATCCACATCATACAGTTTTATTACTTTCATACATTACCTCACTTTACTACTATTATACTTACCACAAAACCAAACCACAATAAATAAAAAGAAGTAGTGATACTACTTCTTCAGTTTCGCTTTCAGTTCGCTAATAAATTGTAATGCGTTAATTGGCGTCATTAAATTTTCATCAACACTTTCAATTAAACTCACCACTTCTTCGTGTTTAGGATCTGCTTGTACGACATTGATCCCTTCCACATCATGCGCAACATCCAAATCCAATTGTTCTTTTTGAATATGATTTAAAATTTGTTGTGCACGATACAATACGTGTTCTGGTAACTTTGCTAATCGAGCCACATTAATTCCATATGATTTGTCCGCTTTTCCATCTTTTATTTTATATAAGAAGGTTACGGTATCGTCTTTTTCTTCTACTTCAACATGTAAGTTTTTTATTCCTTCATAGCGTTCTTCCAATGAAGTTAATTCATGGTAATGCGTAGAAAACAATGTTTTTGCTTTTGTATTTTCATGGATGTATTCCAACATCGATTGCGCCAGTGACATACCATCGTAAGTAGATGTCCCTCTCCCGATTTCATCAAATAAAATCAAAGAGTTATCACTCGCATTTTGAAGCGCATAATTTGCTTCTATCATTTCTACCATGAATGTAGATTGTCCACTCATGATATCATCACTCGCTCCAATACGCGTGAATATCTTATCAAAAATAGGCATGTCTGCTTTTCGAGCAGGAACAAAGCAACCAATTTGTGCCATGATAACTAACAGTGCCGTTTGTCGCATATAGGTCGATTTCCCACCCATATTCGGTCCTGTAATAATCATGATTTGATCCTCTTCTTGCATGGATAAAGAATTCGCAACATACCCTTTTACTTTCATCATATCATCTAAGATAGGGTGTCTCGCGTCTTCAATTGCTAGTGTTTGTCCTTCATGGAACGTAGGACGAACATAGTTTTTTCCACTTGAAACGACACTTAGTGCATACACTGCATCCATACTTGCTAGTACTTTTGCCAACTCATGCAATTTTGGTAAGTATACTTTCATTTCGTTTAATAGATTTTGGTACAATTCACTTTCTAAACGAATGGCTCTTTCTTGCGCATGCAAGATGGCATCTTCTTGTTGTTTCAATTCGACTGTTACAAATCGTTCTGCATTCGCTAACGTTTGTTTTCTTTCGTATCCAAACTCTTCTTTGATTTTATCAATATTTCCTTTACGAACTTCGATATAGTAACCAAAAATACGATTGTATCCCACTTTTAAAGAAGAGACTCCTGTTCGTTCACGCTCTTTTGTTTCTAGCGCCAAAATAAAATCACGCCCAGAATCTTTTAGTTTACGACACTCATCTAACTCTTCGTGGTATCCTTCTTTGAAGACTCCCCCTTCTTTTAAATTAAGCGGTGGGTTGTCCACAATGATATCTTCAATTTTGTTGTACAAAGGTCGACAGGTATCCACATGATGAAACATTTCAAATGCTTTGCATTCAGCAAACACGTCGACAATCATCGGTGCATATTTAAGGGAAGATACAAGACGTAAAATATCTCTTGGTGTTGCACTTCCATAAGCAATTTTTGCACTTAGTCTTTCTAGGTCGTATACATGCGATAAATATTCGCGTAATTCGTCCTTTAAAATAAAGTTAAAATTTAAATATTCAATGGCATCCAAACGACGATTGATTTCTTCTTTATCAATTAATGGGTACAAAATCCATTTTTTAAGCATACGACTACCCATTGCACTCTTCGCTTTATCCAAGAATCCCCATAATGTTTGTGACTTCGAATTCGTACGCAATGTACTTACTAACTCTAAATTTTGTTTGGTTGAGAAATCCATTTGCAAACAGCTATTCTCTTCCATCAATTCTAGTTTTCCTAAATGTGCCATACTTCTTTTTTGGGTATGGTTTAAATAGTTTGTAAGCAATGCAAAACTTTCTAAAATACGATGATCTTCTACTTCTTCTACCAAGCGTTCGTATTCTTTTTTCATTGTTTTGTCTTCGTAATGAGAAATGGTAACTCTTCCTAAGTCCTCTATCACTTTACGATAGCGAACATCAAAGTTAGCACTCACCACTACTTCTTTTACATTCATAGATAGCAATGCTTTTTGTAGTTCTTCTTTTTTATGTTCAACGCATTTCGCACTGATTTCTCCACAAGTCATCTCACAATAAGTAAGAGCAAACCCATATTGGTAATCCACAACCGAAGCGATATACACGCTTTCTTTTTCGTCGTTCACTTCTTCCATAATGGTTCCTGGCGTAACTATTTTCACAACGTCTCGTTTCACAATTTTCCCTGCTTGCGCATCTTCTAATTGTTCAACAATCGCTACTTTATATCCTTTTTGCGTTAACCTTTGAATGTATCCACTCGCAGCATGATAAGGAATACCACACATTGGAATCTTTTCTTCCACTCCTGCATTTCTTCCTGTTAACACCAAATCCAACTCACTTGATGCAGTTGTGGCATCTTCAAAAAACATTTCATAAAAATCACCTAGACGATAAAAAACAATGCAGTCCTGCAGTTCTTTTTTCACTTCTAAATATTGCATCATCATCGGTGTATATTTCTTTTCTGCCATAATCCACTTCCTCTTTTTATTTTCGCCATTTCATTATACCATAATCACTTGTTTCTCTTACACCTTAATTAAACAATCAAAACGAAATGTGATACAACTAAGATTACGCATCCCTTCTACTTTATTCCTATAAAAATGCTGAAGTAAACGAAACGTCGATTGTATTCTTAAACAATCTGTCATAAAATCAAAATAGAGGAAAGAGGTGTTTCGTTATGGATAAGGAAAAGTTCGGTATCTATTTACAAAAACAAAGAAAAAAATGCGGATTGACACAAGCAGAACTCGCTCAAAAAATTCATGTCACAGACAAAGCGATTTCAAAATGGGAAAGAGG